>JAITVN010000114.1 GCA_031285775.1 Streptococcaceae bacterium
AGCAGCCTCATGCTCAAAATCAATTGTAACAAATTAGGTCAATTCAGTCCAATTTTTAACAAAATTTTGCACTCATGTTGACCAAAATTTTGGGACATTTTCAATTTCGCTTGACAGTCCAATGACTCGATTTCGCTTGACAGTCCAATGACTCGATTTTTACTTATTTCTGAGTATTCGCAGCGTTGTAAGCTTCATCTTCAGCAATCATCGCCATTAGTGCTGTGCCATCTGTTTCGGTAAAAGTACGATAGCGATTAAGAGCAAACATACCGTCAGAGGCAGTCGCTGCAGCATTAACAGCGGTCTTGCCGTCATAGGTTCGTCCTGGATCAAGGATTCCCATTTTATAGCCGAGTTTTTCAGCAATTCCTGCTGTATTCGCATTATGGCTGCCGGCAGGATAGCAGAGCATTGTGACCTTCTGATTGATTAATTTGTCAATGTAAGTTTTGGACTCGCTCAGCTGAGAAATCTGATCTTCATCAGAGGCAGTGTTTAAATCAATATGATCCACAGTATGACTTTGAAAATCAACATAACCGCTGTCTGCCATTTCCTGAATTTCAGAAGGCGTCATATAGCCAGGCTTCCCCGACTCGATATAGCTGGTAATTAAATTGCTGGTGGCATGCATCTTGTACTTTTTCAAAAGCGGGAAAACATGGTCGTAAAAATCCTGGTAACCATCATCAAAAGTCAGCCAAATGATCTTTTCAGCAGGTTTGGTTTTCGTATTCAAGATTTGGTAGGCTTCGTTTGTGGAAACGGTGTAAATGTCGTTCTGCTGAAGCTGCTGCAACGCACTCTCAAGATTTTCCGGCGTGACATAGTTACTGTTTGGCGTATCTGGCGAAACGTTGTGATACATCATTGTAGGCAACTTATTCTCGTTCAGGCTGAGAAGCCAGTTTTCAGGCACAACAGCAGAACTTGAGGCTGCAGGACTGGAGGCTTGTGATTTAGACTGACCGGCAGCGGCTTTGCTTATTGAATTTCCCGTACTGACTGGCTTTTTGCTGTCTGCAAAAGGCTTAAAGACCACAACAAAAACAAGGGCTAGAACGACCAGGACAAGTGCTGTAAATAGGACATAAGGCAGAGGACTTTTTTTTCTTCTTCTACTTCTTTTTTCCATTGGATTTAATGATTATTCTCCTGTTTATTAATGAAGCTGTTAGAATTCCTTCATAAATTATAGCAAAAATTATAAAACAATACATGAAAAAATTATCAGTCAGTACATTTATGATTGGATCAGTGGTCGGGTCAAAGAGCCAGGTCTTGTCGCGAAAGAGCAGCTGATGAAAAAGGATGAAGAAATTGTCAAAGCCGACAGTGAAGGTAAAGACCGCCAAAATGACTGGAACAAGCATCGCAAGAATGATGCCGCGCTTAAATAAAAGCTGCAGATGTTTCTTTAAAAACTTGTAGACAACAGGGATCAGAACAATGACCAGCAGCGCTACGAACAGAAATAACACTTTCACTTCACTAAAATGCTTAAGTGCACCGTCAGAATCTGGAAAATCAGGCATTCTCAACTTCGCACGAAAAGGATTGAAGAGATATTCCATCAGCACAGCATAATTATGCATCAGCTTGTTTCCAGACATTCCAGCAATCTCAGTCAGCTTCTCCCATCGAATGTCTAAAGCAAACAAAGGGAATGACAGCAGTATGGTGACAAGAACAGACAAGGCAATCGTCCAGGCGATGCTGAAGGCAAACATGACCTTTTCCTTAATCATACTATAAAGCCTTTTCAGAGCGGGCGATAATGTCTTCAAACTTTTCAGGATAATACTGGCCGTTGTCATAAACAGTTCTTAGCAAATCCACGCGTGCGTCTGTTATCGGAACAGTCAGAATTGTGCCGGTCTCATCTTCTACCACCTTGAAACGGCCTGCTTTTGAGACTTTACCTGGCGTCTTTTTTTGGACATTAAGCTCTGTCCCGTCTTCCAGTTCAGCATAGCTGGCCTTAATCGCAAAGCGCTCAGTATCACGGTCAAAGCCTTCCTGCAGTAAACCGCCGCCAGATCCGGTAATCAGATTATCTGCCGACCAGCCGAGCGCAGTCAGGGTTTCGTAAAGCTCAATGATGGTCTCGCGTTTCATCCCATCCCCTTGAATGACCCCAACGTTAGAATTTAAAAGCTTGTAGCCTTTGTCATTCACAGTATGGCCGAAAATTCTTTCCAGATGATTGATCACATCAATCGGCGTTTCAATCGGATTTCCAGAATCAGGTCGGAAAACAACTCGTCCAGGCCGCTGAATAATCTGCTGCTTGATTTCTTCTGATCCTACAACGTTATCAATGAAATTGAGTGTCTCAAAACTGTCAATCACAATGGAGACGGTCGTATTTTCATCAGATCGATCCAGCTGAGCTTTTAAATAGTCATATTCTCCAGCCCCTTCGCCATAACTGGTTGCGACAGAGTGCTCAGTTGCCCAGACGGACAGCCCCCAGCCTGATAAGCCGTAGATTTCCTCAACTGCATGATTGGCCACCATATTATCGGTCCCGCGAAAATGCAAGAGATGAGCAGCTCCGCCGCGTTCTGCTGACTGACGTGACGTTACCCCGCGCAGGCCGAAATCATTGACGGCAAAGGGAAGATTGGCCAGCTCACCGGTTTTCACGTAAAACTTGTGCAAGGCACGCTTGATATAGAGTTCATTTGTGGCAATGGTTGTCGGATACCAAATATGCATCAGTATCGTTTCCATGGCATTAAGGGTGGTTGCAAACCAGGGCTCAGTTGACTCAATGGTATAGAGGGCTGTTCCAGCGGGTACCACCATTCCTTCAGGAAGAGCTTTGATTCTCATAGGAAAATAGCCCAAATCGCGAACTTTTTCCCAGACGGAGCGATTAAAGTACTTTCTTGTTCCAAAGGTCTTTTCTGCAGCTGCCTGCGCTTCATCAATCATATCGGTCGTGATCGGTTCCAAAAAATGATCGTGAATAATCATCTGCAGGCCGAAAAAATCAATTTCGTCAAATCTGCCGCCGACTCTGGCTTCACAGTAACTGTAGAGCTTGGAAAGCCCTGCGGGATATTCCTGCCAATGTGTAAGTTTATAGGCATCTGTGTTTAATATAAAGTTTTCAGTCACAAAGGTCTCCTTTGAATAACATTCGCGTGAGCAGACGCTTGCTGCTTTAGCAGCTTAGAGGTCGCTTTCTCTGTAAGCAAGCGCTCGGCTCGAATAGCATTCGCATAAGTAGTCGGCTTAAAGTTCCCACTCATCTAGGCTCGAAACAACATAGGTCGGTGCAATCGGCAAGCTTGGAACTTCTTCCGGCTTCGTAAAACCAGTCGTTACAAGCAGAGAATCAATGCCATTGTCAATACCAGTACGAATATCCGTCAGATAATTATCGCCGACCATACAAAGGTCTTCACGAGCCAGCCCCATTTTTTCTACAATGATATCCGCAATGATGGCCGTCGGCTTCCCGATGATAATTGGTTTAACCTGTGTAGAAGCCTCAACGGCACGCACGATCGTACCAGAACCAGGCAGCAGTCCTTCCGAAGTCGGCAGGTTCAAGTCAGGATTCGTTCCGATGAAGGCAGCACCTTTTTGAATGGCAAAGGTCGCTGTTTTTAACTTGTCATAAGTAAAACTAAAGTCCACGGCTACGACGACCACATCAGGATTTTCACTGTCTTCGGCCAAACCAGAACCGTAAAGTTCGGATTTCAATCCTTCTTCGCCAATGATATAAACCGATTTTCCCAAATCATGTGTGTGAATATAATCCGCTGTCGCACCAGAAACTGTATAAACCGTCTCAAGCGGCGTGTCAATATTAAACTTTGTGCGCAGACGCTCCTGTACAACTTCAGGTCGCCTGGTGGTATTATTTGTCACAAAAAGATAAGGAATTCCAGCTGCCTGTAAACGATGGATAAAACGCTCACCTGCAGGGATCCTCCCCTCTCCTAAATAAATTGTGCCGTCAAGGTCAATCACATAGCCTTTATAATCTTTATGCTTCATCTGAAAAATGCTCGCTCCATTCTATTTCAATTTGCGCATCATTATCGTTAATGACGTGATAGCTTTTATTTCCAGCCAGTTGATAAGAGCTGGAAATCTCTTCGCCAGGACGCACTTCGTGGTTGTATTTGATAAAAATCTTTCGAGGCTGATGCTGTGTGAGAAAATCAAATCCCAGCGGATCAACAGCCCAGTCATAGTATTTGCTGTTATTTACATGCTGATTCATATCAATATCTGAATACCGCACATGATAAACACGCTTCTCAGGATTTTCAAGTTTGGTAAACTTATGCCCGCGCTCAAGCCGGCTGATTTTTTCAGAATCATAAGGTGCAACGATTTCATCTTCTACTCTGGCAGCTTTCCTCGTATCTGGATCCATCAAAACCCAGGCAGAGTGAATTGTCAGGATGAGATCGCCCTTTTCGTCAAAGAATCTAAAATCTCGATAACAGAAAAATTTGTTGTAATTCTGTGCTTCTGTTTCGATTCTGATTTTTTCTGCAAATCTGGGCAGACGTTGGATTGAAATCTCATATTCCGTCACAATCCAAACATAATGAAAATGCTCATAAAGCCAAACATCGCTGCGCTCAAGCAAATCTGACTGCTCACCTGACATCTGCAGCGCCACACTCAAAATTGCCGGCAGTGCCATTTCTCGTCTAGCATCTGACTGGTAGTAGGGCACTTGAAACTCACCTTGATAAATCTTTCCCATTCTTAATAACCTTATTTTTCTAGAAATATTTTTTCATAATCAGCTTGTGATATCACGCGATTTAAATCAAGCGCACTCGGATAACCGCTTAATTTCCCCTTGTCTGTGTACTGCTGCATCTGGAAGACTCTTTTCGTCTCCAGCTTGGTGTAGCTGCCATCATTTACCGCTCCGTAAAAGGCCAGCCACATTGCGTCAAATTTGCTGCTGTCAATATGATTATCCGTCAAAAAATTATCGCGTGAATAAATGCCGATGTTTTTAACGCCCAGTGACGCCAGCTCTGCACGAAAGGCCTCAACACCTGCATTCAAATCTGTCATTGACTCCGATTCAACATCTACCCACCAATAAGTCGGCTTGTATGCTTTCGCCCGCTCATAAAAAGCCTTGGCTTCCTCCTTCATTGCTGCCGTCGATGCTGCATTGGCAAAGGCATAAACGGCAACTGGAATACCCTGCGCCTGTAAGCCTGTAATATGATACTTGAAAGCAGGATCTGAGCCGTCAGCATTGACAGTTGGGCTTTTTGCCGCTTTTACGCCATCCTGGACACGAACAACTGCCCCAGAGATATTTTTGGCCAGGGCAGCATAATCCACAGATTTATAAGATTGGAAAGCCGACAAATCAACCACCGGTTTTTTGGTAAAATCAACCTTGCCGCCAGTCAAATCCGAACGTAACTCAGGCAGGGTCTGATACGCCACACCTGGCTCGTGCTTGATATTTGCGCGGGTAAAGACAATGACGGCAAAGCCGACAATCACTGCAGCCAGCAGAATAATCAAAGATTTTGGGGAAATTTTTTTTCGCATGTCTCATTTTACCATAATTTCGAGGGAATTCAGCACGCCTGAAGCTGAAATAATGAATGGGCAGCTCATTCTTCAGTCGATTAAAAATTGTTCGAAAACTTCATTTCCGAGCTCAAAGCCGCGTTCTGTCAACGAAATCCTGTCGCCGTCAAAGTTAATCAAATCTGTCTTCTGTAAGTCATTGAAAACTTTTCCGTAAACCTGTTCAAATTTCAGCGCAAATTTTTCGTCAAATTTAGCGATTGACACCCCGTTTGCCTTGCGTAAGCCTAAAAACATCTCTTCTTCCATTTGTTCACGCTTAGTCAACTTCTCCTCGGAAACGCGCTTATTCTCTGACTCTAGGTAATGATGAACTGGGCCGTGATTCTTATAGCGCACACCGTCCAGATATCCGCTTGCTCCGGCACCTATTCCATAGTATTCTTCATTGTCCCAATAAGTCAAATTATGCTTGCTCTCAAAGCCAGGCTTTGAAAAGTTTGAAATCTCGTAATGCTGATAGCCGCTGTTCGCCAATTTCCCCATGATATACTCATACATGTCCGCGTTCTTGTCATCATTGGGTAAATGCAACATGCCGCTGCGCTGCATGTTCATGAAACGTGTATGGTCCTCCAAAATCAAGCTATAGAGTGCCACATGCGGCAAATCAAGCGATAGGAATTTGTCAACATCATTTTTGACATCCTCTAAAGTCTGAAATGGCAGGCCGTAAATCAAATCAATCGTCACATTCTGAAAGCCGGCCGATTTCAATCTCTCCAGCGCCAGATCAACGTCGCGGGAAGAATGCGTCCGACCGATTCTCCTGAGCATCTTATCATTGAAAGACTGCACGCCTAATGAAATCCGATTGACCGGCGAATCTTTCAGGACCGCTATCAGCTCTTCCGACAAGTCACCAGGATTGGCCTCGATTGTAAACTCTTCGAGCTTGGACAAATCAAGACTTGCAGTCAAACCAGAAAGCAAACGCTTCATTTGCTTTACAGATAAAACAGATGGTGTCCCCCCGCCAATATAAAGCGTCCGCAGTTTTGGAATTTCATAACGCTCAAACTCGGAAATAACTGCTTCCACATAATCATCAACCGGTTGTCCCTCCAACAGAACTTTGGCAAAATCACAATAATAACAAATATGTGAGCAGAAGGGAATATGTATGTATGCAGCTGTCGGTTTTTTCATGTTTTTATTGTAACATTTTTTGGCTCTGCTAGTCTTTCAGTTTTATTAATAAAAAAGAGCGACTCTTTACGAGCACGCTTCACATCTTGTTCTAACTGAGTTCTGCAGGCTTGAAGCTAGGAAAAAAGATAAACCCTAGAACCTTGCTTCGCAAGAACCTAGGGTTTCCTATTTTTCTACGCTTCAGGACGAGCCTGCCTCACATCTTGTTCTAACTGAGTTCTGCGCGCTAGAGGCTAGGAGATTAGATAAAGCCTAGAACCTGTGCTTCGCACAGAACACTAGGCTTTTCTAAATCTCTACGCCTCTGAACGAGCGCGCTTCACATCTTGATCTAACTGAGTTCTGCAGGCTTGAAGCTAGGAAAATAGATAAACCCAGGAACCTTGCTGCGCAAGAACCCAGGGTTTCCTAATTTTCTACGCTTCAACGCGAGCCTGCTTCACATCTTGATCTAACTGAGTTCTGCGCGCTAGAAGCGTAGAAAAAAGACAAACCCTAAATCCTTGCTTCGCAAGAACTTAGGGTTTCCTATTTTTCTACGCTTCTGGGCGAGCGCCCTTCACATCTTAATACTGGGATAGAAGGATTCGAACCTTCGCATATCGGAGTCAGAGACCGATGCCTTACCGCTTGGCTATATCCCATTAATTTCTGTCGTCATTTCTGACAACAGAGATAATTATAACAAAGTCAAAAGAATTTTTCAAGTGATAACCATGCTTCATTTCGACCGGATTTGTTTTCAGATGAAAAAATAACGAAATCGTCAGTGCTGTCAAATTGCAGCGCTTTTTTTATGACCGCTTCATTGGCTGACCAGCGATTCTTTGTGACTTTATCTGCCTTTGTCGCAACTAAAATAACTGGAATCTCGTAATACTTCAAAAACTGATACATGGTCACATCGTCCTCTGTCGGCGCATGACGAAAATCAACGAGACTGACGACTGCACGTAAGTTCCCACGTTTTGTCAGATAGTCTTCAATCATGTGTCCCCAGCGTTCACGCTCTTTTTTAGACACGCGTGCATAACCGTAACCTGGAACATCAACAAAATGCACTTTATCGTCAATATTGTAAAAATTTAACAATTGAGTTTTCCCAGGCGTACTGGAAGTTCTGGCAAAGTTCTTCCGATTCAGCAAGGTATTGATAAAACTTGACTTACCAACATTGGAGCGGCCGGCCAATGCAATTTCCGGCAAGTCTGAGATGGGCCACTGCTTTTCTGAGGCGGCTGAAATCGTCAGTGAAAGGTGGTTTAGATTCATTAGGCAGACTTCTTTTCTTTCAGCATTTGCGGCTTTTCTGTCCCATCTACAGCTTCTCTGCTGATAATGACACGGTGAATGTCTTTCATGCTCGGCACATCAAACATCACGTCCATCATGGTTTCTTCAATGATTGAACGAAGACCCCGCGCACCTGTCTTTCTTTCCAAGGCTTTCTCAGCAATGGCGCGAAGCGCTCCCTCCTCAAAGTCCAACTCCACATCATCGTAACGCAAAAGCTGTTTATACTGTTTGACCAGCGAATTTTTGGGCTCGCTCAAAATGTGAATCAAATCATCCTCAGTCAAAGTCTCAAGCGCCGCCACCACTGGCATACGACCGATAAATTCAGGAATCAGGCCGAACTTCTGAATGTCTTCCGCCGTGATTTCCTGCATATAGGAATCTCCTTCATTCAACGCCTTATTATTAGCCCCGAAACCGATGATTTTCTCTCCGAGACGCTGTTTGACAATCTCTTCGATCCCATCAAAAGCACCACCAGCAATGAAAAGGATATTCTTAGTATCAATCTGAATCATTTCCTGGTTCGGATGCTTACGGCCGCCCTGCGGCGGAACACTGGCAATCGTTCCTTCAATAATCTTCAGCAGCGCTTGCTGCACGCCTTCACCTGAAACGTCCCGCGTAATGCTGACATTTTCAGATTTTTTGGCAATTTTGTCAATTTCGTCAATATAAATAATGCCGCGCTCCGCACGCTTGACATTATAATCAGCTGCTTGAAGGAGCTTGAGCAGAATGTTCTCAACGTCTTCACCGACATAACCGGCTTCAGTCAACGACGTTGCATCTGCAATCGCAAAAGGCACATTCAGAGACTTTGCCAGCGTCTGAGCCAGATAAGTCTTGCCGGAACCCGTTGAGCCGATCATCATGATATTTGATTTCTGCAGCTCGATGCCATTATCAACACCAGACAAACTGAAATTGATCCGCTTGTAATGATTATAAACTGCAACTGCCAAGGCGCGCTTTGCCTTCTCCTGCCCGATCACGTAACTGTCAAGCATGGCAAGGATTTCCTTGGGCTTCTTCACTTCAACCAGCTGCTCTTCAGCTTGAGGCTGGCCTTCTGCTCCAAATTCCTGCATTAAAATATTGCGTGACAATTCAATACATTCATTACAAATAAAGGCATTATGTCCAGCAATTAATTTTACCTCATCTGAGGACTTGCCGCAGAAAGAACAGTATATTTTTTGATTATTCATTTTTTATTTTATGTTTCCTAAAATCAGTATTATTTATAAAGTTTTCCAAATTAAAACAGTGTGCCAAAAAAAGCGTGAATCGAATTGACAAGATTGGTAAATGCGTTCAAAAGGAAAACAACAGCCAGGCCGTATCGCTTTTTTCTCAGACTTTCAATGGCTAAAATGACACAAACGACGCCCAGAAGTACTGTAAACAAGCCGAAGAGATTTTTATACATTCAATTTCCTTAACTGGGCTCAACCCATCCTTTTCTTTTATAGACAAATAGCGTGAAATCGTAAGGATTCTTTTCATCCGCCTTGACCCGCTCACTTGAGACCATTTCAAACGCGTCAATGGGAAAATCCGCCGGAAAATAAGTATCACCCGTGAACTCACCTTCCACAAGGGTCCGATACAGCAGCTCAATATCCGCTGAAAACAGAGAAAACAAGTCTGCACCACCTTGTACAAAAAGATCCTTGTCTTGCGATGCGAACCAATCCAGCACTTCTTCCCGAGAATGAAGAACGGTGACGCCATCATAGTACAAGTCTTTATCGCGCGACAAAATCAGAGTTTCTCGGCCAGGCAGCAAGCGATGATTCATCCCGTCAAAAGTTTTCCGCCCCGACAAAAGCGCAGCACCCATGGTAACCGTCTTGAAGTGCTGGAGCTCTTTCGGCAAACGCCAAGGAAGTTTTCCATCAACGCCGATCAAACCATTTCTATCCTCGGCCCAAATGCCACATATTTTTTTCATCTCATTGATTATAACAAAAAATACCCCTACTTGCCACCAAATCCTCCATAATCCTGCTTTTCTATCGTTCGAATGTGATAATGTCTTAGGTAGGTCGAAAGACAAAATGTCCCAATCTGTTGTTCCAATAGGTTATTCTAATAAAATGAAAAGGATAGATTTGAACGTGACTGAGACAAA
>JAITVN010000118.1 GCA_031285775.1 Streptococcaceae bacterium
TACCTCGGTGCGAAAGCAGCAACTGACTTCCTGCATTCTAGCTTTCAAAACTTGTTGACAAAAGAGGAGCGTAAGAACCCGCTTGTTCTTTATGCTGGGAATTCCATCAGCTCCAATTATCTGGCTGATCTGGTGGACTTTGTGGCGGATAAGGATTTCTCTGTTAATGTCATCTCTAAGTCTGGTACGACGACTGAGCCAGCCATTGCTTTCCGCGTCTTCGAAGAGCTTTTGGTCAAGAAATATGGCCGTGAAGAGGCAAACAAGCGCATTTATGCAACGACGGATAAAGAAAAGGGCGCTGTTAAGGTTAATGCTGACGCCCATGGATGGGAGACTTTCATTGTGCCTGACTCTGTCGGCGGACGTTTCTCAGTGCTGACACCAGTCGGCCTGCTGCCGATTGCGGCTTCTGGCGCGGATATCCAGAAGCTGATGGAGGGCGCCAACCAAGCGCGCAAAGACTATACCGACACGGATGTGCGCAAGAATGACGCCTATGCTTACGCTGCGCTGCGCAATATTCTTTACCGCAAAGGTAAATTCTCAGAAATTCTGATTAATTACGAACCAAGCCTGCAGTACTTCGCGGAGTGGTGGAAACAGCTGGCTGGTGAGTCTGAAGGTAAGGACCAGAAGGGTATCTACCCGACATCTGCCAACTTCTCGACAGATCTGCACTCTCTGGGTCAATGGATTCAGGAAGGCACGCGGACTGTCTTTGAGACTGGTATTCGTGTGGAGAAACCGCGCAAGAACATCACGATTCCTAAGCTTGACGCGGATCTTGACGGCCTGCAGTACATCGAGGGCAAAGACGTTGATTTCGTTAACAAGAAAGCTGCGGACGGCGTGCTGCTGGCTCACACAGACGGCAATGTGCCGAACATGTACATCACCATCCCTGAGCAGGACGAGTTCACGCTGGGCTACATGATTTACTTCTTCGAGCTGGCCATCGGCATCTCCGGCTACTTGAACGGCATCAACCCATTCAACCAGCCGGGCGTTGAGGCTTACAAGAAGAACATGTTCGGGCTTTTGGGCAAACCTGGTTATGAGGATTTGACCGCTGAGCTGAATGCTCGTCTTTAAGTCTGGACCTTACAGAATGTGAATACAAGAACTTCGTCACAGATATTGTGCGGAGTTCTTTTTTTCGACGCGAATCTATGCTATACTTGTGGCATGACAGGAAAAATAAATCGCACGCTGATTTTGGCGAAACATCAGGAGTTTGAGACAGATCGGCTGATTTTGCGGAAACTTAGGTTGGAAGACGCGGCGGATTTGCTTCTTTATCACGGAGATGAGACAACCGCACAGCTGGCAGGCTTTGAAGTGCATAAAACGCTTGAAGACGCTCAGATGGATATTTTGGAGTACGGCCATCAGCATTTTCTGACGATGTGGGGCCTTGTGCTCAAGTCAAACGAGCAGTTGATCGGTGACATTGAGCTGGGGATTGAAGGCGACAAGGCAGATTTTTATTTCTGTCTGAATCAGGATTTTCGCGCTCAGGGACTGACAACGGAGGCAGCGTCATGTCTGAGGGATTTTTACTTTGATGATCTGGATATTTCCGTCATTACGGGTGACCATTTTCTGGACAATAAGGCCTCTGGTCGAGTGATGGAAAAGCTGGGCATGAAGCATTACGGTCAGTATTTTGATTTGGATGAGCGGGATCAGGCGCGTCTGACTGATTATTATGCTTTGACTAGAGAGGATTTTTTAGAAAAGAGGTACTAAAATGAAGCGAAATCCATATGCTTTCCCTTTTGGTGCGTTAACGGGAATTATTTACTTTGCTGTCAGCTTTTTAACTGGGGCCTGGGAATATACCTGGCTGATTTTCCTAGCTAATCCTATCTTTTACTGGCTCACAGCACTTCTGCAGCAAGACAGGAAAAGTCAGACGAAGCTGAAAGATGATGACGACGACGATGATGATGATATGCTTGATTTTTGAGGAAGGAATACATCCCTTCCTTTTTTATCCCCAAAATAAGGCGGGTGCTGGCCGAGGCTTACAATTTTGATTAAAGTATTGTATAATAAATGGGAAAATTTTATTATAATGCCATCAAATGTAGGAGGAAACGATGAAAAAAATAATTTTGTACAGTGCAGCTGCATTAGCTGGGCTGATGTTAGGAGGGATTGCTAAAGAAGTTTCAGCGACCTCAACGACTGGTTTGGTACCGCTTTATCGCCTGTATAATCCAAACTCTGGGGAGCATTTCTATACCACATCTTATTACGAGGCGACAACCGATTATGATGCTGGTTGGAACATTGAGGGCATCGGCTGGCAGACGCCAAGCTCAGGTGATCCAGTTTACCGTTTGTTTAACCCGAATTCACGTGATGCAGGAAGCCACTACTACACAATGAGTGCATATGAGGCTTCGCAGCTGCAGTCTCTCGGCTGGGTTTGGGAAAACAATCAGAAAGCATTTTTCTATTCTGGGGGCTCAACAGCAGTTTATGTGGATTACAATCCGAATGATGGCGGTCATAATTATACGACGTCGCGCTTTGAGGCAGATAGTTTGGTCAAGGCTGGCTGGAAATATGATGCACTGGCGATGCATGCGGCTGGAGAAGGAAGTCAAGATGGTGCCAAGATTCACCCAACTGAAACTGCTACTCCGTCACGTTCAACAGCGGCGCCGCGTCATGTTGATATCGGCTCGTCAGATATTCCAGATGCTTCTTATCGGACACTTTACCCAATCAATGCTTGGCCGATCGAAGACCAGACATCCATTCCCGCTGGAAGTCCGACAGCCGTCTACAAGGGCACGGTCAGTGTGAAGGATGCCTACAGTCAAGATGGTGGTGCAAAATACGCTTTGACAACAGTCGGAGGAACCAAAGCTGGCTTGGTTGGTGTCGGTTTCCAGCATGTGGCTAATGCAAACGACAAAGAATTTGCCGGCGGTCAAGTTTCCATGCTGCTCATCAACTACAAGCCAGGTGTGACAAATGGCGGTCAATATTATGTGACCATCAGCGACGGCGTGAATCAAACTGGAACAAACGATTTCGAGATTGATTATTATGCAGAGTCGCAGACAGCTGTGTACAAGCTGAACGGCAAGGTCGTGACGGCTTTGAAGACGCAGATTAATTTTAATCAGTTGTATTCATTCCAGACCGCCTTTGCGGATGCTTCAGATTCGTTCACCGCGAGTGCCTTTGGTGATAGCAAGTCATGGAAAGGAACGAGAAATCCAGTTGATTTCCGTAACTAAAAAAGTATAGGATCTGTATTAAAAGCCGAGCTTTCGGCTTTTTTTGTCCCTGAAAATTGACATCTAACCCCAGATATCTTGTCAAATCGCATGAATATGATAAACTGAAAACATGAAAATCGAGAAGAGAATTGACAGGACTTTAACCGAAATCGAAGTGCTGGTGAATTGTCGCAATGATGAGGAGTTTCAGAAAATTTTCAGTAAGCTGGACAATCGGCTGAGCTTGGATACTGTGGACGGAATTCGTCGCATTTCGGAGGCGGAGTTGGTTTATATTGAAGTGGTGGGGAACTATCTGGAACTGCACACATCGGAGCGTCTCTTTAGGCTGCGCTCGCCTCTCTACAAGTTTATGGATAAGCTTTCATCTGATTTTCTTCAGATTTCGCGAAGCTATGTAATAAATTTTGAAAAGCTGAACTCGGTGGAGACGGATCTTGTGCTCGGAATGGTGGCGCGGGTCGGCTCGAAAAATGTCAAGATTCCGATTTCGCGAACGTACTTGAAATCACTTAAAAAGAAAGTGGGTGAGATCAAATGAGACATTATTTTGAAGCCTCAGCTGTCGGGGTCGGCGTCGGCTCGTTCGTTATCGCATTTTATCTGGCCTTTTACTGGCATCCTGAAATCATCATCACGATTCTGGTTCAAGCAGCCTTACAGGGGATTATCTCGGTCATCATCTACAATATACTACGGATTCCAATCTTGTTTCAGCGCATTGTGCACGCTGTCAGCAGCTATTTGCTGGCCCTGCTGAGTTTTCTGATTAGCAACATTTTTACAGGTTTGCTGAGCTTTTGGAGTTTTACCATCTTCACGATTTTCTGGATTGCCGTATTTGTCACAATTGTCACCTATTTCTACTTTAGAGAAAAGAATGAGGCGCAGGAGATTAACGAGAAATTGAATCGGAGGAAAGAAAATGAAAATTACAAATCTTGAGATGAAATTTAAAGATAAGGTTGTTTTGGAAAATGTCAGCTTTGATGTCCAGAAAGGCGAACGAGTGGCCATCTTGGGAGAAAACGGCTGCGGCAAAACAACCCTGCTCAACATTATCAACCAGGCCTTGACGCCGACCAGCGGTAGAATTGATTTTGAAGATTTCAAGATGACAAACCAGAACCGCTGCTACATCATGCAGCATGAGACCTTGCCTGACGAAATCAAAGCTTCTGAAGCGCTGAATATGTTTGCCAGAGATAAGGCAGCGAAAGCCGCGGGCCAGCAGCTGGCAGAAAAGTTTAATCTGACGCGTGTTTTGAACAAGCACTTTGCTCGCTTGTCTGGCGGTGAGAAGCAGAAGCTCTTCCTGATTTCTAGTCTGCAAAACTCACCTGAGTATTTTTTCCTTGACGAGATTACGACTGGGCTGGACTACAACTCACGTGATGACTTGCTGACTTTCTTAGCTGAAGTTTTCGAGAAAAACTCTGATACTTTGTTTATGGTCACGCACTATATCGAAGAAGCAGTTCGGCTGTGCAATCGTTTTATCGTCATCAAAAATGGTAATATCACGGCAGATCTGACCAAAGAACAGCTGGTAGAGCGCGATTACAGTCTGGTCAAGTTTGACAAAGCCATGACTGGCTTTGAAGCAGCAAGTTCTGCTGACTTCAGTTATAAGATTGCAAAGTCTGAGCTGGAAGATGTCTGGCAGCAGAATTTCCAGCATATTGTCAGCTATGAGCGTGATTTCACAAGAAACCTCGGTGAGATTATCTCAGTTGAAAATAAGATGTGAAGCGCGCCCGTTAAGAAGCGTAGAAATTTAGG
>JAITVN010000004.1 GCA_031285775.1 Streptococcaceae bacterium
CTTGGCGCGTTCCGCGCCATAGCGAGAATGGACAGCAGCGTCCGTAGGACGCAGACAATTTCAGAAGCTTCAGCTTCTAGAAATTGCTAGGGCTTTAGCCCTGTGTAGAGATTTAGGGATTTGAAGTTCTGCCGAAAGGCAGGTTCTCAAATCATCTAATCTCCTAGCTTCAGACCTGCTGAACTCAGTTGAAAACAAAAACAATAAACGGAGTTTCAAAAAAATATATGTATAGCACACCTGACATCTTTGATTATGAAGATATTCAACTTATCCCTAACCGCTGCGTGATTAAATCTCGTTCGGAAGCCGACACCAGCGTCCAGCTGGGTAAACACAAATTCAAAATCCCTGTCGTTCCTGCAAATATGCAAACAATTATCGATGAAAAAATTGCTGAAATGCTCGCTCGCGAAGGTTACTTCTACATTATGCATCGATTCGAACCAGAAAAACGTTTAGATTTTGTAAAGAAAATGCAGGCTGAGAATCTTATCGCCTCAATATCTGTTGGTGTCAAGGAAGACGAGAAGAAATTCATCCGACAGCTGGCTGACAAAGGCCTGGTTCCAGACTACGTTACCATCGACATTGCCCACGGTCACTCAGACAGCGTTATCGACATGATCCAGCTCATCAAGCGGATCATGCCTTCTTGCTTTGTTATTGCTGGAAATGTCGGCACGCCTGAAGCCGTCCGTGATCTCGAACGTGCTGGCGCTGATGCTACGAAGGTCGGCATCGGTCCTGGAAAAGTCTGCATCACTAAAGTAAAAACTGGTTTTGGAACCGGCGGATGGCAGCTTGCAGCCGTGAAATGGTGTGCCAAAGCAGCTAGCAAACCTATCATCGCTGACGGCGGCATCCGCACCAATGGCGACATTGCCAAATCTATCCGCATGGGCGCAACCCTGGTCATGATTGGTTCCTTGTTTGCAGCACACGAGGAAAGCCCTGGTAAAACTGTTGAAATCGACGGTAAGCTTTATAAAGAGTATTATGGATCTGCGAGTGAATACCAAAAAGGCGAGCATAAGAACGTTGAGGGCAAGAAAATCATGCTGCCTCACAACGGTGCATTGCGTGATACCTTAACAGAAATGCGTGAGGATCTCCAGTCAGCAATTTCTTACGCCGGCGGTAAAGATATAGACAGTCTGCGCAAAGTTGACTATGTCGTTGTAAAGAATTCTATCTGGAACGGCGACAGTATCTAGTATATTCTCTTTACATGTATCAGATGAAAGTACAATGTACGTTTTCAAATTCTTTCAACAATTTGCAGGTTTTTGTTTGAATTTTCGGAATATTCGTTGTATAATATATTCTTGAACTGAGTTCAGTGCCCCTGAAGCTAGAGGATTAGATAAATTGAGAACCTGCCCAAGGGGCAGAACCTCAATTTCCTAAATCCTTACGCTTCATAACGGGCGCGCCTCACTTCTTACTTAACTGAGTTCGGTGCGCCTGAAGCTGTGGAAATTAGATAAATCCTAGAACCTGTGCTTCGCACAGAACCTAGGATTTCCTAAATTTCCAAGCTTCATAACGGGCGCACCTCACATCTTACTTATTTATGTCCAGGATATGGCTGGGCGTTTCTACCTCGCACCGTAAACGCGAGACAATAGGGTCTTTTTTAAGCCCTTATTATTTGGAACGTCTGTCTAAAAAATAGGCGTTTTTGTATTCTCATAGACATTTTTATTCTAAATGTACATAATTTTTTTATCAAAGGAAAAAATAAATGAAATTATTGGAAGAACGCATTCTTTCTGACGGTCAAGTGCTGGGAGATGAAATTCTTAAGGTTGACAGCTTCCTCACTCACCAAGTTGACACAAAACTGATGCAGGCCGTAGGCCAACGCTTCGCTGATATTTACAGAACGCACAACATTACAAAAGTGGTCACCATTGAAGCCTCTGGCATTGCACCCGCGCTCTATACAGCCGATGCGCTTGACGTACCGATGGTTTTCGCAAAAAAAGCCAAAAATCTCACGCTCAACGAAGAACTTCTGACGACTGATGTGTTCAGCTTTACCAAGCAAACCACTTCAACTGTGTCCATCTCGCGTAAATTCATTTCCCCTGATGATCGGATTCTGATTGTTGACGATTTTCTGGCTAATGGGCAAGCTTCTCTCGGTCTGATTCGCCTGATAGAGCAGGTCGGCGCAAGCATTGAAGGCATCGGTATTGTGATTGAGAAATCTTTCCAAGAAGGTCGCCAATCCTTGATTGACAAAGGTTTCCAGGTTAGCTCGCTCGCGCGCATTGACCGTTTTGAGGCTGGACATGTCGTCTTCGCTGAAGCAGACGATGCGTCATTAGATAAAAAGTAACAAATATACAACAGAGTTTGTCGGACCTTTGAGGAACACATCTCTCATATTATTTAAAGGATAAATATTTCAAACTAATGGAAGTTAAACAACAACAGAACCAATTCCAATCCGCACTCCTAGGCCTCCAGCACCTCCTTGCCATGTATTCAGGCTCAATCCTCGTTCCCATCCTGATTGCCAGCGCACTCAAATACAGCTCCACGCAGCTGACCTACCTCATCGCGACTGACATCTTCATGTGCGGTCTAGCAACACTTCTGCAGCTACAGCTTCGCAAGCACTTCGGTGTTGGTCTCCCTGTCGTCCTCGGCGTGGCTTTTCAGTCTGTTGCTCCCCTCATTATCATCGGTCAAAATAACGGTGCGGGCGCGATGTTCGGCTCTCTCATTGTCTCCGGTGTCTTCGTCATTCTCATTTCCGGCGTCTTCTCTAAAATCCGTAAACTTTTCCCACCGCTTGTTACTGGTTCTGTCATCACAACTATCGGTCTCACCTTGATCCCCGTCGCTATCGGTAACATGGGCGATAATATTGCCAAACCAACTGCTAACAGCTTAATCCTTGCGGTCTTCACCATCCTCGTCATTCTTTTTATTCATATTTTCACAAAAGGATTTATTCGCTCTATTTCCATCTTGATTGGTCTCTTGGTCGGTACCGTGGCGGCAAGCTTTATGGGAATTGTAGATTTCTCAGTCGTTGCACAAGCTCCGATTGTTCATTTCCCAGTGCCCTTCTACTTCGCCATGCCAGAATTTTATCCAGTGGATTGCTTGATGATGATCATCATTGCGCTTGTGTCAATGGTCGAGTCAACTGGCGTCTACCTGGCCTTGGCAGACATCACAGGCGAAGAACTCTCAGAGACACGCCTGCGTAACGGCTACCGCGCGGAAGGCTTTGCCGTCCTACTCGGCGGAATTTTCAACACTTTCCCCTACACAGGCTTCTCACAAAATGTTGGTCTCGTTCAAATCTCAGGCATCAAAACGCGAAAACCCATTTATTACACTGCCGTCTTCCTGATGATTCTCGGTCTCATTCCGAAATTTGCCGCCATGGCTCAATTGATTCCATCACCCGTTCTCGGCGGTGCCATGATTATCCTCTTTGGCATGGTTGCAACTCAAGGTATTCGCATGCTTGCTTCTGTAAACTTTGAAGGCAACCAGAACCTGCTTGTGGCCGCAGTTTCCATTGGCATGGGCGTCGGCTTCAATGGCACGACACTCTTTACCAGCCTTCCCAACTGGGCACAGATGTTTCTGACCAACGGAATTGTCATGAGCGCCGTGAGTGCGATCGTTCTGAATTTGATTTTCAACTCTGGGAAAGATAAACAATAAGATTCATTAGTCCTTTACAATTTGTGAAGGACTTTTTTCAACGCAATATATCTACGACTTCTTTTCTTGAGGCAGAATTTGCTGGCGCCACGCTAAAGATTAGCCCCAGAACTGTTGTGATTCCCAGAGACAGGGCAATTGTGAACAAATCAGGCACAACTTTGAGGGGCAGAAATTGTGAAATCAGCAGCGCGCTCAAATGAATTGATTCCATAGTAACCGTGTACAAGTGAGATAATTACTTGCTTTCAAAATCTCTTAATGACTTTGTATTTGTAACCATCATAATCAAATTGATAAAAATCAATACTTTTAACTTTGTCTACTGGTAGACCTATTTTTTCTCGTTTAAAAGTTCTCCCTTTAAACTAAATTCCAAAAGAAAAACTTCAGAATACCTCATCGTTATAAATAATATTTTCCTCACATCGCCAAAAGTAGTGAAAATATCTGAAAAACCCAGACTGAAAAAACTTAGAATTGTCATTTTCTTATTTCGAAGGACTTGCTTTACAAAACAATAATTGTTGCTAAGCTTTTCTGCTATTTTATCCTCTAAACTCATTACCGAACTCCTCAATGCTCAGCCAATTTAAAAACATGTAAACAAGAGATTTTTTGGACTTTCTTTTTTCTTACTTTGCTAATAATGATCAAAACCTTTTTATCAACATATAAACAACATTAATTATTCCGATAATAATTAATATAATATTTATTGTCATTGATATCTTCATTCGTCGTTTAAAAGCTTTTTCTTTTTCTTCCACATTAAGTCTCCAAGTTATGCGTCTTCATCCAACGCAATCATTTTTTTAAAGTAATAGAATTTCAAGAATTCCGTGGGGAAAAATAATCAATGCTTCTCCAAGGGAATAATTATGCAAGTAGAATAGGAAATTATAAGAGATGATAAAGAAATTTGCAAATAAAACTAAATAAGGGATGATTTCGAATGTAACAAAGCCAATTATTATCCCAGAGCAAATCATGAAATTATTGAAGAAGAATTGTAATACTGAAAGTTTTTGATTCTGTGGGACTATTCCTGTAAACTGCTTACTCATATCAAACACAAGAATAGAGCAGAATATCGAAAAAATCACCAAACCAACAAATCCAAATAATATACGCTTACTCGTCCGAAAAGGATTTGAAAAAAAGGTCAAGTCCCTCTCTAAGTTCTTCTTTAGTGCCATTCTTTTTCTCCACACTTTGAAGTATTTTTCCATCATCAATAACTAAAACAGAATCACTTATCTCTGAGACAAAATCAAGAATATGTGAAGAGAATATAATACTTCCACCGTTTTTTACAAATTTTTTTAATTTGAAGATATATTTTACTGTTTGCTCTGGATCAAGGCCTGTAAACGGCTCATCCAGAACTAAGATTTTAGGGTGATGCAACGTTGCTACTAAAAAAAAGAATTTCTGTTTCATTCCTACCGAAAGTGTTTGAAGTTTGCTGTTAGCTCTATCCAATAGTCCAATTTCAGACAATTTTTTCTTAAGATAATCTTGATCCGCATCTATTTTCCTTAATTTGCAAACAAAAACTAAATTATCTAGCAAACTTAAGTATTCATATAGTTCAAAATCTGAAGGCAAATAACTTATGAGATCAATAAAATTTTTTCTTTTAAAGCTTTGATGATTATAAAGGAGTGCACCATCAAAATCTCTAATAAAGCCCGTTAGAATATTAAGCATAGTCGTTTTTCCCGCACCATTTCTGCCGACTATACCAATTACTTTATTTGAATCCAGAGTTACTTGAAAATTCTTGATCGAAAATTTCCCATCGGGGTATGTATAATTAATATCTTTTGCTTCAAACATTTGAGGAGTCCTTAATAATATTCATTGATAGAATATAAAATGCAGATGTTATGCCGACTGAAAATACGGTAACAATAAAAAGCAGCAAAGTGGTGTTGGGCATAATTTTTTGGTAAATTACGAGTGGAACAAAATCAATCAAACCAGCTATCGAAGTAGCAGCAAGTGTTTTTGCGCTAGATGCATATGGAAAACTTAATTTTTTAAAGTTATGGAAGAAAACGGTGAAAAATTGGTTATACGTAACCGAAACAGTAGAAAACAATGTAAAAAGCAATAAGCCTAAAGCAAAGCTCCTGTCAACAAGCACCACAACTAAAGTAGTTATCAAATAGGCAGGTAGGGAAAACGTCATATATAAAATAGTTTTTGCTTGAAATTTCTTAACCCAAAGTTCTCCAAGATATTGATTTTTAACCATCTTCCACCGCTCAACATCGTAGGCAAAGACTGAAAGAAGACCTTTTTGCAAAATCTCAAAAAACATAAAACAGAGTATATATTTTAGTAAAAATACTTGACTTTCAGGCATCCCGGCCAAAATATATGAATAATTATGACTCAGAAGTACCAAAAACACTATTATCAATATTGGGCCCAACACTAAGGAAAAGATTACACCACTAATTACTCCGCCACTTTCAATGAAAGCAATTTTAACTTCAATCAAATAGTAACTTAATATTTTTGAGTACTTTACAACTTGTGCTTTCCTTAATGTCTTTGAGAAAACAGCTATCAATGCACAAAGAATTACTCCAAATAATAAATAAGTTTTATAATTGTAATTTTTTAAAGTTGATAAATCGGCAAATCCTAACAAAATAGCAAAATATATCGCGTAGTCTAACTTCAAAACCTTTTCAATAATTGAAAATCGAAATTTCCAACCTTTTATCGAATAGAAGTACTTTAGGTATCTCAGCTTAATTCCGAATGACACTACAAATATCATCAGCCCCAGAAAGAGAAATAAAATATGACTCGACGAAACGAATATTATTCCAGTTACTATAAAGATAAAATGTGAAACTAGTATCCGAGAATTATTAATTATTTCTGAAGCACTCACAATGCAGATATCCTCAACTCCAAGAATTTTATAAGTATCCAGAATTTTATTTCGCCTTAAATCTTGAGTCGTCTTACCCAACCCCAACCAGAAAATCGAAATTCCCGCAAATAATATGATCAAGCGAAAAATATCATCAGGTAAAAACATTTTTGCAATACTTGCGTAAATAATTGGAGTAAATATATATTGAAACAAGAACAACCACAGGAAACGAAAAACATGAAGTTTCCCGTGGAAATTCTCTTTCAAATTTCTGAGATAAAATTTTATTAAAATACTAATTTCAAAACTTCGAGACATTCATACCTCTATTTGATTTACAGCGCCATGCCAGCTCGGAAACCATACTTCCTGATAAGGGCAACTGCAACCCCAGCAATACCAGCTGAACCAATAACAGCAACAAGTAATGCTATGCCACCACCGACATTCATTACCCAAGTTATCATACTTGTAAGCCATCCTGGAGCACTTGGAAAAGCTCTTAGCAATTCCATATTCTCAAGTTGAGTGCTTGTTACAAAGAAAGCAATTGCAACTATTAAGGCCATCACACCCGTGAGGCGATTTTTTTGAATGGACATTTATTTCTCCTCGTATTTTCTGATAGACAAATGTGCTATAATTGGATACAGCACATGACCAATTGTGCGAAGTATCAATAGGGGACTCCAATCATCTATTGATACTTTTTTGTTTATGCGTTTGCAACCGCATAAGCTTTCAAGGCAGTCAACAAAACTTTCAAAAAGCTGCAGCTGTCAAATATATTGATCAGATATATATGATTCTTGTACGCCCTGCCTTCTTACCTACAGTCAAATTCTAACAGATTGTTCAAAATAATGTGAAATCGTGGTGTGACACGCTGTCACTAAAAAACATCCAAAAAGTGAATGCTTCTTTACCCCCCCTTCCCGATTTTACACGTTTTCATGAGTTTTCAGTTTTGTTTTGCATACACACAGTGCGCCTTTTTCCATCAATTTTCATGCGTTTTCATAATAAAAAAACTTACCCTGTAGAATTACCAAGTAAGTTTTTTGGCCATGAATGCCCAGAATTTTTCATTCAGTTCAAAAGGTCGTAAAGTGAACTTTTGGAAAAGCGCTGAAATTCCTTGTAGAAAAGTAGCGGCGATTCGGGGGATTTCTGCGTGAGCCAGGTTGCGATAATCGCAAAAAACTCTCGCACAATCAGCTGAGCCAGAAAAGAATTCGAAAACTTTTCCTTTTTCCCGATTTGAATAAGGTATTCTTCAACCATTGGCATGTATTTTTGGGTCAAATACATATTCCATTCGCTAATTAATTCTGTTGTGAACAAAACTTCTATCCAAGCTCTTTGCTCATAGAAATAAGGCAGTATCACCCTTTCAAGGAAGACACCCGCTTCGTCATATTTATGATTGAACACAAAATCTTTCACTTTCGCCTCAAGGTTTTCGTCAGACAGATAAAAGAATCTATCACGAATTTGCCTGATGCTGCTGAAATGATTATGATAGAGGTTTCCTCTGCTCATACCTGCTTTTGCAGCAATACGCTTCATCGTAATCATTTCCTCGCTATGGCCCTCTTGGAGAAGAGAAATATAAGCTTCAATGACTTTTCTTTGTTTGGCGCTCGTAATAACCATAAAGTTCCTTTTTTATCATTTTGAAACATTTTATCATATAATGTTTTGATTAACGGCTATTTTTTGTAAAATTTAGAATTTTACATTTAAGACTGAAAAATCTCAGCGTATCACTTATCTGAAAATAAATCGGAAATTATTATTCATGCTTGTAGACACTTTATGGTATTCTGTTTATTATTTTTTATTCAATGAAAAATCGATTGACTGCCAAAATTCAGGTTATAAGATCATCAGGCCGTCCTTTTTCTAATTTTTCAATAATTTTAACATAAGCAAGTTTTAGAGTCAACGTTTTGCAAGACTTTTTAGACAACTTTGTTTAAAGTGTTTAAGCTTTCTGATTTATCTTTTTCTCTAAATTTGATATAATTAGTTCAAATTTTCTGAAAATTATCAAGCTTTAATTTTGCGAAAGAAAGGAATCACCAAAATGAACAGTCAAACTTACATCGAACAATCACTCACAAAAATCAAAAGTCAGAATTCACACGAGCCTGAGTTCATCCAAGCAGTCGAGGAAGTCTTCCACAGCCTTGCGCCAGTTTTGGAGAAGCGACAAGATTTGATTGACGCAAACATTCTCGAGCGCATGGCAGAGCCTGAGCGCATCATCATTTTCAAGGTCTCCTGGATCGACGATGCTGGCGCGATTCAAGTCAACAGAGGCTTCCGCGTGCAATTCAACAGTGCCATCGGCCCCTACAAAGGCGGGCTGCGCTTTGCTTCAACGGTCAACCTGAGTACGGTCAAGTTTCTCGCCTTTGAGCAAACGTTCAAAAATGCGCTCACTTCACTCCCAATCGGCGGCGGCAAAGGTGGCTCAGACTTCGACCCGCAAGGTAAATCCGACCGAGAAATCATGCGCTTCTGTCAGGCATTTATGCTGGAATTGTCCAAACACATCGGCGGAAACGTTGATTCACCAGCTGGCGACATCGGCGTTGGTTCTCGCGAATTGGGCTATTTGTTCGGTTATTATAAGCGTATCAAAAATGAATTTGACGGTGCGGGTGTGACCGGAAAGCCTGTGGCATTTTCTGGCTCAATCCTGCGTCCCGAGGCGACAGGCTACGGACTGGCTTATTTTGCCGAAGAGCTGTTGGAAGACAATGGAGACAGCCTGAGCGGCAAAACCATTATCGCCAGCGGTTACGGCAATGTCTGCTGGGGACTCTGTAAAAAGGCCACAGAATTGGGCGCAAAAGTTGTCACACTTTCCTCTCGCATCGGCTACGTTTACGACCCAGACGGCGTCAATACTGAGGAAAAGTTCAACTTCATGCTCAGGATACGCAACGAGCGAACTGCCACGCTCAAAGATTATGCCGTCAAGTTCGGTGCCGAGTTCTTCCCGAATGAAAAGCCTTGGTCTCGCGCGGGCGACCTGGTCATCCCTTGTGCCACGCAGAACGAAATCGGCATGGTTGAAGCTCAGTTGATTGCCGACAATGGCGTGAAAGCTGTGATTGAGGGCAGCAACATGTCTACGACGAATGATGCACTGAGCTACTTCAAAATGCAGGGCCTGGCCGTCGCACCTGCAAAAGCAGCAAATGCAGGCGGTGTTGCCGTTTCCGCACTCGAAATGTCGCAAAATGCCATGAAATATCCTTGGACAGCCGAGGAAGTTGATGACAAACTTCAAAACATCATGAAGAACATCTATCATACCGCCAAGGAAAATGCTCAGAACTATGGCCTCGGCGAGGATTTAGTCGCTGGCGCCAACATTGCAGGTTTCCTCAAAGTGGCAGAGGCGATGATTTTACAGGGCGAATACTGAAAACCCAGCGGCGAGCAATGGAAATATTCTGAAATTTACATAAAAACCCCAGTTACTGAAATCTGGGGTTTTCTTTATTGCTTTAGCTAAGTTCACTGCGCCTGAAGCTAGTAAGCAGACCGTTTCGGCTTCAGCCGATTACGGGTCGCTTTCCCCTCTTTAGGGGGGAAATTAGATAGATTTCTACGCTTCAAAATGGACGCTTTTTCACAACTTGTATCATCGCTTCTGGCGCCGTGCCACTTCAGTAAATCTGAACTTGTCCACCTGATGGCGGCTTTCGGTGTACTGAAAAAAGGTATTATCACTAAGGTAGACATGGCTTTTAACCGACACAATGTGGTGATCCTGAGAGCCCAAGTCAAGTAGCCGCTGATCCTGCTCACTGATAAAGTCAATCGTAATCTCCTTTTGAGCATAGGCAATCTCAAGATTTAAGCTATTTTCCAAATAATCATAAATTGAATTCTCTGCAATAGACTTTGTAAGTGCGCCGCAGACGTCCGCACGTAAAATATCAAGATCCAGAATCGCGAACTTATCATCGATTTTACGTCGGCGCAGAACTTGAAAAACCTTGCAGCCGAGAGGAAAACCTGTGCGATCCGCCATCTTCTGATCAACGCACAGCTCCTCAAAATCAATCACCTCAGTTTCACTCTTAAAGCCAAGTGAAGTCTGCAGTTCCTTGAAAGAGGTCAAGCCAGAAATCGGAAAAAGCAGCTTATCATGGGCAATCACGATGCTGCCATAACCATGTCTGCGGTGAATCAGGCCATTTTCCTCCAGAACACTCAAAGCCTGTCGAACAGTGGTACGCGTAGTTGCGTAACTCTCCGACAGCTGATTTTCACTGGGCAGGAGGTCATTTTCCTTGTAAAAATCGCTGTAAATCTTCTGTTCGAGGTCATTTGCAATCATCTCATACTTCTTCATAACATCATTTTAGCACGATTTAAAAGAAATTGTGTGAAATTTAAAGTAACCGCTTGCAAAAAGAAAGAACCTGTGCTATTATTAACTTGTATATACAAGTAGATTAAAAAAGGAGAAAAAAGTTGTTTAAATTAGGAAAGAAGAACAAAGCCCTGCAGAATGACACAAAACTCTACGCACCTGTCACGGGGCAGCTCATCGCCCTAGAGAATGTCTCAGACCCAGTTTTTGCCCAGAAAATAATGGGTGACGGCTATGCCATCGAGCCAAGCGACAGCAAGATCGTCAGCCCAGTCGCAGGGGAAGTGACAGTCATGCAGCATCATGCGATCGGCTTCAAACGCGCGGATGGTCTCGAAGTCTTGCTGCACCTAGGAATTGACACCGTAAGTCTAAATGGTGCGCCTTTCAAAATTAATGTGTCAGTCGGAGAAATTGTGGAGGCTGGTGAAAGCTTAGGACAAGCTGATTGGGAGCAGGTTGAAGCCGCCGGACTAGACAAAACCACAATGGTTATCATTACTAATACAGCGGACAAACTTTCTGATTTGTCGCTCAAAACTGCCGATGTACCTGTTACAGCCGGCGATGTCGTCGGTGAAGCTACAAGCAAGTAATTGATTTATCTATATTTATAATAGAAGAAAATTAAAACTTTTAGGAGATTTTTTATGGCTGATTATTCAAAACTAGCAACAGATATTATTGCTGGTGTCGGCGGAGCCGACAATATTACCAAAGTTATCCATTGTATCACGCGCCTGCGCTTTACTTTGGTTAACAAAGACAAGGCTGACGGCGAAGCGCTGATGAAACTTTCTGCCAAGGACGTTCCTGCTGTCACCGCACTTTATAATGAGAAGCTGAACCAGTATCAAGTGGTGATTGGACAGGCTGTCGAAGATGTATATGACGCTGTCGTGGCACAGCTCGGCGATCATGTCACTGACAAGGAGGCCACCGCAAAATCTGTCGCAGAAACCAGCGGTCAGGGCGGCAGCAAGAATCCGTTTGTACGCGCTTTCCAGGTTGTCATCGGAACGATTACTGGTTCAATGATTCCGATTATCGGCTTGCTCGCTGCAGGCGGTATGATTAACGGAATTCTCAATATGTTCGTCAAGGGGAATAACATTTTCAATCTGATTGACCCGAAAGACCCGACTTATATTATTATTTCTACCATGGCTATGGCGCCTTTCTACTTTCTTCCTGTACTCGTTGGTTATACGGCCGCAAAACAGTTAGGTTCTGATCCCCTGGTTGTCGCGGCTGTCGGCGGTGTCATGATTGCCCCAGCGATTCGAAACATCGTCAGTTTGGACAATCCAGTCATTGTCGCAGCCAGCAAAACTATCAAAACGGCGGCTGAGGCAATCGCATCCTCGGGGGTAACAGCCCATGGTGCAAATGCTGTTGCAAATTATGACGCAAGCGGTGCAGTTCAAAGCTGGACTGTAACTGCTGGTAGTGTTGGAAAGTTTCTGGGCGTTACTTTTAACACCAGCTACTTCGGTATTCCTGTTGACCTGCCGAATTATGCCTACACCATCTTCCCAATTATTGTCGCCGCAGCCATTGCCGTGCCGATTGGAAAATGGCTGAAAAAGGTACTGCCTTTGGCCTTGCGACCAATATTTCAGCCGCTTCTGACTTTCTTTGTTGTTTCATCACTCATCATCCTGATTTTAGGTCCAGTGATTTCAACCATCTCCTCAGGACTTCTGAAAGTTGTAGACTGGCTGCTTGCCCTCAATCTCGGCATCGCAGGCATCATTGTCGGCGGTCTCTACCAAATTCTTGTTATCTTCGGTCTGCACTGGCTCATTGTACCGCTTATTTCTCAGCAAATTGCCTCCACTGGTGAGTCTTCACTGAACATGATCGTCAGCTTCACTATGCTTGCCCAAGGTGCAGGCGCACTGGCTGTCTTCTTTAAGACACGCCAGGCTTCACTGAAAGGTCTCGCCTTCCCAGCAGCGATTTCTGCCTTCTGCGGCGTTACCGAACCCGCAATGTACGGAATTAATTTGAAATACATCCGAGTCTTCATCATGAGCTCCATCGGTGCAGCAGTCGGTGCCGGTATCGGAGGTTTCTTCAACCTGCATATGTACGGCTTCTCCGGCTCACTTGTGGGCTTCCCTATGTTCTCATCCACACACAACCCGCTCACAGGCGTAGCCCAAAACCCTAACAACTTCCTTATTTTCTGGATTGCGACCGCAGTCTGCGTTGTCGTAAGTATGCTCCTCGTCTGGTTCTTCGGTTTCAAGGACAGCGATGAAATCGGACTGGGCGTTGAAAAGAAAAACGTCTTTAAAGACGCAGTGTCTCAGAAATAGAAAGAAGTGCATCTCATGACATTCAACGATAAAGTCATTTATCAAATATATCCAAAATCATTTTTAGATACAAACGGAGACGGTATCGGGGATTTACTGGGAATTACCAGCAAAATCCCCTACCTCGCCGATCTCGGCATTGACATGATCTGGCTCAACCCCATCTACCCGAGCCCTCAGCACGATAACGGCTACGACATTTCCGACTACAAAGCCATTGACCCGATTTTCGGCAGCTTTGCTGACTTCGACGAAATGATTAGAGTAGGAAAAAAGTATCACATCGAATTCATGCTGGATATGGTACTCAACCACGTTTCAACTGAGCACGAGTGGTTCCAGAAAGCATTGGCAGGCGACAAGTATTATCAGGACTTTTTCATCATCCGCGATCAGCCCAATGACTGGCTGTCAAAGTTCGGCGGCTCAGCTTGGGCACCCTTTGGTGAAACTGGTAAATACTATTTGCACCTCTACGAAACAACACAGGCAGACCTCAACTGGAGAAACGAAAACGTCCGCCGCGAACTGATAGATGTCGTCAATTTCTGGCGTGCCAAAGGCATCTCTGGCTTCCGCTTTGATGTCATTAACGTTATCGGGAAAGACCAGCAGCTACTTGACAATCCAGTTGACGGCGGAAAATCTGAGTACACTGACAAGCCCATTGTCCACGACTACCTGCAGATGCTGAATCAGTCGACATTCGGCCAGGATAACAGTAGCATTACCGTCGGCGAAATGAGCTCCACCACGATTGAAAACAGCATATTGTACACTCGGCCTGATCGTCACGAACTCTCCATGGTTTTCAGCTTCTATCACCTCAAAACCGACTACGAAAACGGCGACAAATGGACAAAGATGACGCCTGATTTTGCAAAGCTGCGAGACATACTGCACGTCTGGGGGAAGAAAATGTCTGATGGCAAAGGCTGGAATGCACTATTTTGGACAAATCACGATCAGCCTCGCGCACTCAGCCGCTTTGTCGACACAGATCACTTTCGAGTAAAGGGAGCCACTATGCTAGCTGCCAGCGAGCACTTGAGCAGAGGTACACCTTTCGTCTACATGGGGGAAGAAATCGGCATGGTCAATCCTGACTACCAATCAATTGAAGACTTTGAAGATATTGAAGCCATCAATGCCTATAAAATGCTGCTCAAGTCTGGAAAGTCAGAAACTGAAGCGCTTCAAATCCTGCAGGAAAAAGCTCGCGATAATTCACGCAGCCCCATGCAATGGGATTCCAGCAAAAATTCTGGTTTTTGCACAGGCAAACCATGGATAGCTCTCGGCAATCACCCTGACATCAACGTTGCTTCAGAAAAAAATGGTGAAATCTACAGTTTTTACAAAAAACTGATCCAGCTCCGTAAAGATCAAGAAATCATCTCGAAAGGCTCATACATACCTGCATTTGAGGATTCAGACAGCATCTACGCCTTCATCAGAAGCCTTGGAAAAGAAAAACTTCTAGTCCTGAACAATTTCAAAGACCAAGCCGTAAGTTTCAAAACTCCTCAAGAATTTAACAAAGCGGATATCCTTATCAGCAATTATGACAACTACATTCCTGGCTATTTGCAGCCTTACCAGTCTATTGCGCTGATACTAAAATAAGTATATAAATTCATACTTTTACTAAATTTAATAAACTGTCTCAAGCAGGCCACTCAGACCTGCTTATTTTCTGGTTATTTTCATTTAATTGTGATATTATTTTCACAAAGAAAAAATTTGTCATTTAATAATGCTAGCAAAGGAATCCCCCAATGATTGAACTCACTCATCTCAGCAAAGTCTTCGGCAGCGTCACTGCCCTCAACGACCTGACATTAACCATTCCCTCAGGCCAAATCTTCGGCTTTCTCGGACATAACGGCGCTGGCAAGTCCACCACTCTCAAGTGCCTGACCAGCATCATCGAGCCAACCAGCGGCTCCATCAAATTTGACGGTCTCGAACTCAAAGACAACCGCCAAGCCATCAAGCAGCGAATCGGATATGTTCCTGATACGCCTGACCTGTTTCTGCAGCTGACTGCCAATGAATACTGGAATCTGATTGCCTCAGCTTACAGCTTGACGGATAGCCAGATGACGGAGCAGCTCTCTCGCTTGACCCAGCTTTTTGACATTTCGGATAAAGGCGATGAAACCATTGAGAGCTTCTCACATGGTATGCGCCAGAAGGTTATCGTCATTGGGGCGCTGCTCAGCAATCCGGATATCTGGATACTGGACGAACCCCTTCAGGGACTTGACCCGCAAGCGGCCTATGACCTGAAAGAATTAATGAAAACGCATGCCGCGCAAGGCAAAACGGTCATCTTTTCCACCCATGCGCTGGAAGTCGCTCAACAACTCTGCGACCAGCTCGCCATCTTAAAAGCCGGCAAACTCATTTACACAGGCAGCGTTGACCAGCTTCTGGCTGAAGCAGGCGACGATTCACTGGAGACTGTCTACTTGAAAATGGCAGGGCGCCAAAGTGAGACAAGCCACAACTTCGGACAAAACGCTGACACTCAGCAACGCAATTCTGAAAATGAAGGGCATTAAAATATGAACTTCCGACAAATCAAGACACTTTTCAAAATCAACCTGCTTTATGTCAACCCTCAAGTTACCGAACAGTCCCGTCGAAAAATAAAACGCGGAAAAAAGCTTTCCAACTCTCTGCTGCTTCAGTACAGCCTGGTAGGAATTATCTACCTCCTGCTGTTTTCTGTCATGATGCTGACCATTGACCTGCCGAAATATCCAGGCTATTTTGGTATGTACTTCATTCTGTACTTGGTCTTTGCGGGCTCACAAGCCTTTGCAGCCTTTCACAATGTCATGTATGAAAGTAAAGATTTGAAAGACCTCCTTCCCCTGCCCATCGCGAGCAGCAGCATTTTCTTCGCCAAATTTCTAACAGTTACCTTTACCGTTGTTCCCTACGCCTTGCCGCTGCTCTCCCTCTTCCTGATGACTGGATTCCGTGCTACAGGCATCATCGGTATGATCTTAGCCATTCTCGTTTTCCTAATCACCATCACCTTGCTCATGGAAGTCTGCATCTGGCTCATCTCACTCATCGTGCAGACTGATTTTTTCCAGCGCTACAAGAAAACAGCCAACGCTATCCTGCTGATACTTCCAACTGTTGGTTCTATGGGCGCATACTTCCTTTTGATTCTACAAAATAATTCCCAGTCCGATGCCATCATGGCTGGGAAACTAGCTGACCGGCCGATAATTCCTTTCTTCACGCCAGTATTTGACGCATTGGTGCATCCAATCTCTCTGGGCAGCTTGCTGTATTGGCCGTTAAGTCTGCTCGTTCTGGCTGCGCTTTACATGGTCATCCAGAAGCGAACCATCCCAAAGATGTTTGAATTGCAGCTCTCTGAGAGCCCAGCAAAGCCGAAATCCGCTAGAAAAAAGCCAAATGCTATCCGCTCAAGCTCAGCCGCAGCTAAAAGCTCAAAATCTCTGTCCAAACAGCTCTTCCATTACAATCTCGGCTTACTCAAAAATCCGACACTTTGGATGCAAGGTCTAATCAACGCCTACATTATGCCCTTCGCGATGCTTTTCGGCGTCAACATGAGCACCTCAATTAACCTATCATGGCTTCCGCTGAACTACTTTGCCGCTTTCTTCCTAATAGGCTGTTTCTTCGCATTAATTACCATCAGCCCAGCCTCATTCTGCAGTCTCATCATCTCACTTGATCGTGAAAATTACGCCTACATCACAAGCTTGCCTATGAGCTTAGAATACTACCTCCGGATGAAATTTTACTTCGTCGTCGGCTTGCAGACACTATTGAATACACTGGTGCTGACTATCCTCTCCATCATCCTGCATATTCCATTTTTGCTGATTGTATCGCTCCTGCTGGGTAATCTGCTTGCTCAGTACATCTATTCACAATTCTATTACTACCGTGACTTCCGACTGCTCAATTTAAACTGGACCAGCATCTCGCAGCTCTACACACGCGGCGGCGGAAGTTGGCTGACCGTCGGCCTGCTGGTAGGCACTATTCTTGGCGGCGCTATCATTGCTGCTATCGCATTCCTATTATTGACAATCCTTCCTCTACCAGTGCTTGTCAATGTGGTTCTAATTGCACTTACCCTGCTTGTCTTCTGGCTAGTAGAACGTCATTACCAGAAAGTTTTCTGGAAAAGCTCGAAAATCCATTGATCATTCCTGAAAAATCAAGAAAATCCGACTGCTTCTAACTTCGTTTTAAAGCAGTTCGGATTTTTATTTATAACTTCAAGAAGGCGCTTTTTCCAATATTTTTTCCTCTCGGAAAGCAAACAGAAGGCAAGCGCTTGAAAAATTTGAGGCAGCACATCCGTCAGGAAATTCAGAGAGCTCACAGATATTCTCAAACCTTCTTCAGGCAGCCGCTTCTTATTACAGCTGACGAGCAGTTTTTAAGTTAACTTCTCGGTTAATCTCGTCTGTTTTGCTTATAGTCTTCCAATGACGTGGAACAAAAGTACCGCGAGCACTACGGAAAGCTGGTCTGTCAATTTGAAAATTAATTTTTTCTTCATTTTTTCTCCCTTCATTTTTATTGATTATATATTATATTGTTTACTTTTGATATCAAAAGCAACTCTTCTTGGGAATGAGCCATCTGCTGACTCAATTTCCGACTATAACGTCTTGAGTTCTGTTTCGGCAGTAGATAGGAAATTCTTTTGTTTCAACTTATCTGCAAGGCTAGATTCAATTTCTTCGCACGAGCAAAAGCGGCCAATTTTTCTACAGCACACAAAGCATCATTTTTTAGTCCTTCGACTTAACTTGATGACGCTTAAGGACTACTATTCTAGAAAACATGTCATCGTATTTATCAGTATGCGTCACAACCACCACGGTTTTTCCGAGTTCATTCAGTTTCCCAAGAATTCTCATCACCAGATCACCATTTTTTTCGTCTAGTGACCCCGTCGGTTCGTCCGCAAGGATAATGGGATTATTACTCAATATTGTCCGCGCCAAAGCCACACGCTGCTGCTCGCCGCCAGACAATGAATGGGGCTTCAATGTCACATCTATATAGCCAAGATTTACCTGTTCCATAACAGCCAAAATTTGTTTTTTCCATGAATTCTTAGCGGCTTTTTTAATTTTCAACACAAGGGAGAGATTTTTGAAGATCGTCTCATTTTCAAGTAGTCCGAAATTTTGAAAGACAAAGGAAATCTGATTTCTAAATAAATTTCGCTGCTTTCTCGCGCTGATTCGCGTAATATCCATATCCCCAATACGAATTCTTCCAGTGTCCGCTTCCTCAACGGCACCAAGAATATTCAGCAGAGTCGTCTTGCCTGAACCACTTTCCCCCTTGATAGCTACAAACTCTCCATCAGAAATCTTCATCGAAATGTCCTTAAAAAGCGCTCTATCAAAACTTTTCGAGATATTCAACAACTCAATTGTCATAAACTTTTCTCCCTTCTCCCCCCCCAAAAATAAACAGCTAATACGAGCCCTAGTAGCAGGACGGCCAGCATGATCACATAATCGTTTGAAATGAATACACCTATTCCCGCGAGAAAGCCGGAAAACATAAAGTGAAAGATCAGATACGGGAGGTATAAATGCCGATTCTGCACACCCTGCAGGACTTTTATTTCAATCTCTTTTTGACTAAGCCTTCTGAATTGATGGTAGCCGAAAAATAAACTGAAAAAGTAGATGATAAGTGAGACTGTTAATGCAATAATGAAAGGGGAGTAAATTTGAAACTGCGTACCAATCATTGACGATAGAAAACATAGCTGAGATGGTTCACCCCAAAATTAAAGGTTCCACCTGCAACATTAATTTTCAGTGCATTTGCGGTTGTCCCTCCGGCTCCAATGAGCGAAAGTGTGAGTAAAGCAGCTGTGGCGGTTTTTTTGAATCCCTTTGTCATGTTTTCCCTTCTTTCAGATTTGGCGAATGTTCTCTCTTTCATCTCAGCTCCTGCAAAAAGAAAAGCTGCAATGCTATAGCTACGCCATGCTAGTGTGCGATGTTACCAGCCATACTGCTGACTTACCGTACGTGCAAGTTAGTGGTTTGACTGCTTGGCCTAAGCCTTTCATTGAGCTTCAACTAAACTGTAAACTGTCGACGGTTCACTATTTTGAAGCTATTTTTCCTCCTACTTATTAATACGTTTTTTTCAACAAAATGTTGCAGGATATTTTAGTTTTCTGTACAATACAGACCGATGTGTCAATCTTTCCCGATTTCAATTACCTCATCCGCTTGACATACGATGACAGGGTCATGACTCACAACAACCACTGTTTTTCCTTTTTGCGTTTCTTTCTTCAAAAGTGCAAGGATTTCATTTCGATTTTTTTCATCTAAGGAACCTGTGGGTTCATCCGCTAATATCAGTTTACTATCCTTTAACAGAACCTGCGCCAATGCTACCTTCTGCTTTTCGCCGCCAGAAAGACTGTAGACCTTAGTTTTTAGCGAATGACTCAGATTTACATCCGCCAGAGCTTGTCTCATTTTTATTCTTTTTTGCTTGGCACTGATTTTCACGTAAGAAAGCGAAAGCTCCAGGTTCTTTTCGACGCTGTCTTCTTCAATTAAAGCGAAATTTTGAAAAAGATAGGAGATATCCTGGCGCCTATAAAGAACCGCTTTTCTTGAGTTAACTAATGGAGCGAGCGCGTCAAAAAGGTAGTATTCTCCGTCATCATAGTCTTCAAGCATGCCGATGATGTTCAATAATGTCGTCTTTCCAGCACCACTTACGCCGCGTATAACGATGAACTTATTCTCGGGGATGTCAATGTTATAATTTTGAAAAATCGTCTTTCGATGATATTTTTTTGTGAGGTTTTTAATTTTTATGAGCGGCATCAGTTTTCTCCTTTTAATACTGCCAACATGGCGCTTTTGCTCAGTCGCCTAATCAATCTAATGATTACCAAGGTCTCTACGATCAAAACAATGACTAATGTCTCTAATAGTACTGAGGCTGCTTCCTGGCTCAGCGAGACGATAAAACCAAGACTATACTGGATGATTAACCCTAAGAAAAGGTGTCGATAGGCTCGAAACAACGAAAAGCCCTGTAATCGCTTAATGGCAATTTGTCTTTGGAAAGCTCTGAAATAAAACAAACTTGTCATGATGATCATGCTGATAAAGAGAAAGAAGACAAAGATGTCCATAAAGATATAATTTACTGGATTTCCAATTGTCAGCATAACGTCAACTTTTGGAACTTCGGCTGCTGAAATAAATGATGGATACTGGGAAAGTGTATTGTCCCTTTTCAGAGCAGGGATTAGGGTTCTATATGTGGATTTTAGACTGCTTCGAATTGGAATTAAGAGGCTGTATGGATTCCCGTATCCATAGAGTTTTCGTGTGAATTCTGGGCCTGCGTTTGCTGAGGTGTAAATCAGGCAGATGTCAGCATTTATTTTTTTTGTTCTGTGTCCCCAAATTTGAATTTTTTGATTGTCTTTAATGAAAACATATTGTATTTTTCCCGCAAAACTTTCTCCGTAATTATGGCTAATCTTGGCTCTGAGCTCGGAAATCTTCATTTTCCACTTTTTTGCGACAAACACCAGACCATTTTCATTTAAGTGACTCACTTGAACGGTTTGCCCTGAAAGGTCTGAAATGGGATGCTCTAGCAGATAATTTGCGTTAATCGCTGAGACCGTCAATCTTGAATCGCTGTCCAGCACTATGTTCTCTTTCTCTTCGCTGTGAATCGCACCAAGTTTTTCCGCTGAATCAAAAAGATTGGCATTAACAGCAGGTAGGTTTTGACCGAGACTATATGCCACAATCGGAGCATAAAGAATTCCGTAGTTCTTTAATGATTGCTTCCCAGAAAGTGAAAAGCTTTGATTTACCAGTACTGTCAGATTTATCATCGTTGTGACGCCAACAAGGAAAAGCAAAATTTTCACAAAGAATACTGCTATATAGCTATATCTAAACAGAGATTTATGATTTATTTGATTGATTAAGGAAAAGCGAGTCACCATCCAAATTGAAAAATGTGCGATTAGAATTGTAGCAAAACTCAATCCTGCAATATAGAGCAAATATTGAAGGTTTAATTCCCTTAAAACAAGTGCTTCCCCAGCAAGCAAAGAAAGACTTGCAGCTCTAATAAAATCATGCAGGAAAATTCGATTGGCAATTTTAAACGCGCTTAGTCCATTAAGCTTGTAAATGGCGATTCGCCTGCTATTCTGCACTAGCCAAATAAGAAGGAATATGAAAAAAAAGGCAAGTGAAATTATGTCAATTAAGGTAAGATTTGCATTGTTGTATGTTATTTCTGGGTTTCGAAGAAAAGATTTACCCTTCGATATCTGCCAGTCAGATTCTTTTTCTCTCAATGAAAACTGGGCGTTGACTTCTGAAACGAGCGTTTCAATTCCTTCCTTCTGCTTACTGCCCCCAACAAAGAGAGCAGCATTCTCAAACTGTTCATAGCTTATTTTAGAAAGAGGAAAATTTTGAAGAAGTGATCTTTGACCGTGTGAAAAATATGTTTCCTTTTTTGGAGAAGTAAAAGGAGATTGGAAATTTTCTATTTTTAACAGTCCTTTCTCCCACGATGTTTTACCATTTCCATCATTCTCATTTCCCATGTAAAGACTTCTTAGGACAAAGGATGTACCAGTTTTTTTTGATACATCCTCAATAATTTGCAAAAGCTTTTGATACTCGGACTCAGACTTAAGTTTTGACGGGATATTCAACTGCGCATCGCCTTTCTGCTCAAAGCGGCGCATGATTTTTGCATCCTGCTGGTCATTTGAAATAGAATTTGCCAGTGAGATGGAGCAGATAAAAAACAGTGAGAGTAGGAGCATCCTGATAAACTTGTTAATCATATTACAGGACTTTAATATCTTCCATTGTAAGAAATATAATCCCCGTTAACTGGGGCGTTCCAAGCCCCTCTTGCCTGCGAATAAGACCATCTTCCCGCAAGAGCTGATCCACTGTCTCGCGCACTCCCTACATTTACCCAACTTGCATGTGTGGAAACTGTATTAAGATAGTTACTGTAGCCTGTTTTTTGCTGCCAGGGCCAAGCGCCGCTGTCGAAAATCGACCAAGTTCCATACCGCATATATTGTGTATAAGCGCCGACGGTAGACGGCACTGCAACAGCAATTGCCAATGTCAGGACAAATATCATTTTTTTAGTTCTTTTCTTTTTAATTGCTTTACGTGTTACCGAAGTTTTCATGATTGGTTTTCTCCTTTTTTGACTGCCTGCTTCTTGCTCACCCGTTGATGTGTGCAAGGGTAAAACAGAAGCTTATCGTGGCCAAGTTTCACACATTCTTAACCTTACCAACTTAGTTGTTAACCTTTACCGTGCAAACAACTTGAAACAGTAATCTGTCGACTGATTGCTGTTTAGGAGCTACTTCCCCTCCTACTTATTAATACGTATTTTTTTAGAAAATGTAACAGGAATTCTACAATTATTTACTTTTCACACAAATCAATACCATCTGTGAACTTTCTTTCGTCTTTAGTTACTCAACCTTATCCTACTTTGAGCACAATTGCAATTTTGATAATTCTAATAATGCAGCATATATGCAACTACTCTTATCAGCGCTTTTTTATTTACTGGTAATGTTTTCAAGCAAACTTCGAGTGTAAACTAAAGAGCATATATTCCAAAAATCATTCACTTTTTTCTCAACAAAAAAGCCGAACACGCGATGAAAGCGCATTCGGCTCCTTGTTAAACCACATTTTATTCGTCTTGAAGTCCCTGAACTTTTTGCCGCTTCAGAACAAACTGTGAAACTGCAGTGGCGAGCGCGACGCCAAGTCCGAGCGGCACAACTGAATCAATCGGCAGGTGGCTGATTTCAATCATCATGAACAGAGCCATCAGTGGAGCCTGTTGAGCTGAGGCCAGCATTGCCGCTGCGCCCAGCATTGCACCTTGCCAAACGAGAATGCCTGTGCCAGGGACAAGGAGTACTGCGATAGCGCCCGTACTTGCGCCGATTGCGATGGCGGGGGTCAATGTGCCGCCGGAGGCGCCAGCCCTGATAGTGAGCACCGTCGCGAAACATTTTAACGCCGCAATTAACAATAAAGTGAGTATCAGCTTCCCACTGGCAGCATTCATCGCCATCTGTGCTAATGCTCGCCCATTGCCCATAATCTGCGGAAATAGCATGGCAATCAGACCTGTGATGAGCGCGGCCGATGGGAGTTGCCAGAGTATTTCCTTTGTCTGCGGCTGCTTGGCCTCTGCCCAGAGAAAGGCTTTACGGAAATAAGCACCGAGAAGCCCGCAAATAGGCGCCACGATGATGACAAAAATCAAAAAGGCCGAGGAAAAAGTTTCCTGTCCTACAATGTAGTAAGGCGCCGTGCCTTTTATCCATGCGCCCACCAGCATTGCTACGATGGACATGGACAGGCTGAGCGACACTGCGCGCAGATCAATTTTTCTGTGGAGGATTTCAATACAGAAAAACATCCCAGTGATGGGTGCGATGTAAACGCCGGAAAAGCCTGCTCCCGCGGCTGCTGCAATCATCAGGGATTTTTCTGCGGCGGTTAAGGTGGACAGACCGAGTTTTTCTAACAGGATTTGCCATTTTTGAGCGAGGAGTGCGCCAAGCTCACGGGGGGCCAATTCTCGGCCTACGGAGCCGCCTGTTCCCACGTAGAAGATTTGTGCGAAGATGTGCAGGAGGGATGACCAGAAGGGCATAGGTTTTCCAGCCATGGCCGCTGTTATTTTGGGAATTTTGTGTGTACGGCGAATGAAATACCAGACTAGTGCGACAATGCAGCCGCCGATGAAGATGGACAGCAAACGTTGAATGGGGGCGGTTCCCGCCGCATCAGGCCGTAAGGCCGTCTCCTCAAAATGCAGAAAAAGACGCTCGACGGCGCCTAAAAACAAGCCTAAGATTCCTGCGCCCGTGCCTGTCAAGACGCCTAGTGCGAGGACGGAAATTGCTAGTGTGAAGGATTTTTTCATAGTTGATATATTCATCATAGCATTTTAATGTGCAAACTGAGTTCGGCGCGCCTGAAGCTAGGAAATTAGATAAACTGAGAACCTGCCTAAAGGCAGAACCTCAGTTTTCTAAATTTCTACGCTTCAAAACGGGCGCACCTCACATCTTATGCAAATTGGGAATTATACAAATCCGCATACATGCCCCCCGCAGCCAGCAGGCTCTTATGCGTGCCTTGCTCGACGATGTTGCCGTGGTTGATGACGAGAATATGGCTGGCGTCTCGAATGGTGCTGAGACGATGTGCTACTACAAAGCTGGTACGCCCTTTCAGCAAGCGGCTCATGGCGTCTTGAATCATTTTCTCGGTGCGTGTGTCGACAGATGAGGTGGCTTCGTCCAAAATCAGAATCTCGGGGTCAGCTAGGAAAGCGCGTGCGATAGTTAGAAGCTGGCGCTGACCTTGGGAAATGTTGCTGGCTTCTTCATTCAGCACGGTGTCATAGCCTTGCGGCAGTGTGGTGATGAATTCATCGGCGTGGGCCATTTTGCTGGCTCGGAGCATTTCTTTCTCAGTCGCATCCGCCTTGCCGTAGCAGAGGTTCTCGCGAATTGTACCAGTGAACAGCCAAGTTTCTTGCAGTACCATGGCCATGTGCGACCGCAACTCTTCGCGACTGATTGCTTTGGTATCACGCCCATGCAGACGGATACTGCCTCCTGTGGTGTCGTAGAAGCGCTCAAGCAAATTGATTGTAGTGGTCTTGCCTGCACCTGTCGGGCCAACCAATGCAATCATCTGTCCCTCCTTGACCTCCAGAGAGACATCGGTCATCAGCGGCTGGTCGGGCTCGTAACTAAAGGCCACATCGTCAAAGCGGATGAGGTCGTCCGTCTGAATATCCGCCGCAGCAGGCGGATTAATCATCTCCGGCTCGTCAAAGACCTCAAAAATACGCTCAGCCGAAGCCGTTGTCGCTTGAATCGTGTTAATCAGATTAGACATATTGGTAATCGGTTGGCTGAACTGATTGGTATACTGCAGCATGGCCTGAACATCGCCGATATTCACCTGCCCGTTCACCACGCGAATCCCTCCGACCACGGCCATTGCCAGATAGTCAAGATTGTTCAAAAAGCGCATGGTCGGGAAGATTAATGTTGAAACGAATTGGGCCTTCCAGGCCGACTTGTAGAATTTCTCATTCTGCGCATCAAAATCCGCCTGAGCCTTCGCTTGATGATTGAAAGTTTTAATAATTGTGTGTCCTGCGTAATTTTCCTCAATCTGATCATTAAGCAGCCCCAGATTTTTCTGCTGTTCAAAGAAGAACTTCTGCGACATGGGCGCAATCACGCGCACCAGAATAAGGGCCAAAGGCACCGTCACAAAAGCAACCAGCGCCAGAACCCAGCTGATGCTCAGCATGAAATAAACCACACCAATAAACTGCAGTGCACTCGTCACCACCTGAATCAGCGTCTGATTCAGCGTCCCTGCGATATTATCCATGTCGTTAATCATGCGAGACATAATGTCACCGTTTTGATGCGCATCGTAATAACTGACTGGGAGCTTCGCCATCTTGCCCTTGAACTGCCTGCGCAGCCGGTAAACCGTCCGCTGAGAGATCCGCGTCATAATCTGCTGCTGCAGCACACCGAAAACGAAGCTGATGCCGTAAATAATGCTGACAGTCACAAGAATTGAAGCCACCTTGTCAAAATTGATACCAGTTGAAGCCGTCATGCCTTGCGCGACCACAGTTGTCGCCTGTCCCAGAATCTTCGGCGCCTGAACACTGAGAATGACCGAAACCGCAGCGATAATCAGACTAAAGAAGACACCCCATTTATCGCGTTCCATGTAGCCGAAAAGCCTGAAAATCGTGTGCCAGAAGCGCACCGGCCGCACACCGCGGTTGCTGTATCTGGCTGCACCGCCTCCGCCGTGTTTAAGATAATTTCCGCGCATCATAGGCGATCACCTCCACTCCCTATCAAATTCAATTTTCATTTACCAAGTTCTTCAAATCTTTCTCAAAATCAGATACAATCTTTTGAGTCTTGTTAAACTTCTTATACTCAGAAATTGCTTTATCTTTAGCTTGTTGACCTGAAATTTTACCCTTTCCCTCTAAAACTTCATAACGATTGAAGCTTAAGAACTCGTCAATACTTTTAGCAAAATCTTGCATCGTAAAAGCAGTTTCGGCTTCCAGCAATCTCTCAACGTAGTCAAAATATCCTGATACTTCTCGCTCGAGTCGACGAATTTGCTTTTCTTGTAAATAATTCTTTGCAATGATTACATCTGACTGTAAAATCCGACCTTCCGGAGCTTTTTTCCAAGTCTCCAGTCCCATGTGTGCCTTCGACTCGTCAGCCTTGTCATAAATGATTTCAGAAGCGGTCTGACCAGTAATTGCAAAATGAAATTTATTCTGCACTGTTGCAAAAAACTGCTTGGTCAGCTCAGAATTTTTATCATAATCATAAGAAATTTCCGCAAATATGTCTGTCAGCTGCAGCCAAATTCGTCTCTCGGACGACCGGATTGCTCGGACAGTTTCCAGCATTTCACGGAAATAGTCCTTACCAAAAACAGTTCCACCTTGCTCCATACGCTCTGAGTCAATCAGATAACCTTTTCGGATGTAGTTTTTTAGAATATTTGTCGCCCACTGACGAAAATGTGTGGCTTTTTGTGAATTGACACGATAACCGACGGAAATGATGGCATCAAGATTGTAATGCTTAACTTCGCGAGAAACCTTTCTGTTACCTTCATTGCGAACTATTTCCAAAATGGAAATAGTTCGATTTTCTTCCAATTCGCCGCTCTCATAAACATTTGACAAATGCTTTGCAATTGCTGGAATACCAACGTCAAACAAAACACTCATCGCTTTTTGAGTCGCCCAAAGTGTTTCGTCCTTGGCAACAACTTCGATATTTCCTGTTTCGTTCTCCAGTGAGTAAAGTAAGAATTTGATTTCTTGATTATCCATTTTTAAAATAACTCCTAGCAAATAACAATTATATGGTTTTAGCCATGTAAAGCTCATCAACGTAAACTCCATCGACCAGCAGAGATTTTTCTTTCACACCCTCTACTTTAAATCCGAACTTTTTATACAAATTTTGAGCATTTGTATTCGTAGCCATCACAGTCAACTCTAATCGTGTGATGTCATTGTCTGTTGCCCATTCGTCAAGCTGTGCAAAAAGTTGCGAACCAACGCCTTGATGCTGGTATTCTGCCTTAACTCCCACAACTATGTATGCACTGTGGCGATTACGGTTGAATCGGCCGCGCTCTACTAGCATGTAGCCTGCAAAGGACGCATTCTCGGTGTCGTCTGCTACAAAGAATGTGGGATTTCCGTCTGCGATGGCTGCTGCTAGCCTGTCAATGTTTCTAGGTCGCTCACCAGGCTCAAACATCATGAACTTCGTCTCGTGGTCTATCTGGTCAAGCATTTCCCAGAATTTCTCAGCTTCACTGCTTAATACTGGTCTGATTTTCATTTCTGACATTCTCCCCCCGAATGTACTTTTTCTAAAACCCAATTGATGATTGCTTCTAGGTCATACTGCTTGTCAATCACATAGCAGTTTAAGCCGAATTTTTCACAGGTTTCTCGCTGTTTTTTGTTGGATTCTCGGAAGCTTTCGCTTACTTTTTCCAGTTCTCCTGGATATGGTGAGTGGCCTAGGGTCGGAAAGCGCCATTCTATCACGCTTTCATAGCGGAGTATGTCTGACATTTTTTCGCCAAGATAGGCATCGCTGAAAGCTAGACTGGTGTAAGTAATTTCTCGGCGCTCCGCCTCTGTAAATGGTGTCAGGTAATCAAATGGGATGTAGCAGCCCTCGACGATGAGATTTTGCTTGTTTTGAATGGCAGTGTCTATCATACGGCTGACAATTGGCCAAAGCTCCGTGGTCAGCGTCTCATCGGAATCTGTGGGCTGCATGTTCAGTCGTCCTGATTTGATGAGTCCCATCTTTAGATGGTCAATGGAAAAATATGGAATCGCGAGGCGCTCCATCAGTTTTTGTGCAAGTTGAGTTTTTCCTGTATGACTGGGTCCTGCAATCAGTATTATCATAGTTCCATCCCCATATTTTTCAAATCTTGCTCCGACAGCTGACTGCGCATGATTTCCTGATAGGCTGGACAACTTTTCGCCAGCTCTGCGTGACTTCCGAGACCGACCGCTTTACCCTTGTCCAGAACTAGAATCTGATGCGCATCCATGACAGTGGCAATGCGCTGCGAGACAATGATTTTTATTTTGTCCTTATGCCGCGAACTTGTGCTGAGCGCCTTGCGCAGCTTCGCGTCGGTCGCGAAATCCAGAGCGCTGAAACTGTCATCGAAAAGATAGACATCGGCGTCTTTGATCAAAGTCCGAGCAATGGCAATCCGCTGCTTCTGACCGCCCGAAAAATTTGCGCCGCCCTGTTCCACCGCCATATCAAGCCCGCCCTGCTCCCTGACAAAATCCGAGGCTTGCGCAATATCAAGCGCATCCCAGAGTTCTTTGTCGCTGGCATCGGCTTTGCCGAAAAACAGATTGCTTCGGACCGTTCCGCTAAAAAGTACCGCTTTCTGCTGAGTGAGTGAAACTCTGTCATGCAGCTCTTCTTGGGCAATTTGGCGAATATCTCTGTTGGCAAGAGAAATCTCACCATCTGTGACATCCATCAGTCGTGCAATCAGATTCAGCAGCGTCGATTTGCCCGAACCTGTACCTCCGATGATTGCCAAGGTCTGGCCGCTAGCCACGGAAAAGCTGATATCTGACAGAGCTGGACGTTCAGCCCCGGAGAATGCGTAAGTCACATGCTTGAAACTCAAATCCACCGCCGCATTCATCGCTGGGAGCTGCGTTGGAGACGCCGCATCCACGATTTTATCCTCTGTATTCAGCACATGATTCGCCCGAACCGCGGACACTTGCGCACGAGGCACCATGACCATCACAGCTGTCAATTGCATAAAACTTAACAGAATCTGAGTGGCATAAGTTAGAAAAGCCACCAGATCTCCCATTCCCATCAACCCTCTGCCAATGAGCTTTGCGCCAAACCAGACAATGGCCAGATTCGTGGCTGAAAGAATCACCGTCATAATCGGCCCCAGCATCGCCACTGTTGTCATGACAAACTGTGTGGTTTTGGTTAAATCTTTGTTGGCGGCGTCAAATTTTTCAATTTCAAAATCATCACGGTTGAAGGCACGAATGACACGAACGCCCGTCAAGCCTTGTTGAAACACAAGATTGATTTTATCGATTTTCTCCTGCATTTTGCGGAAGCGCGGCATGGCTAGGCCGATGATGATAAAAGCTGTGATTGCCAGTAGCGGCAGAGCAATAACGAATATGAGGATGAGGTTGTGGTCAAGGTTCCAAGCCATGAAGATAGATCCTACCAGCATAAGAGGCGACATCAGCATCATACGCAAGGCGGTTTGCGTGACATTTTGGAGCTGCGTCACGTCATTGGTGGTACGAGTGGTTAATGTGGCGTCGCCGAATTTCTGAAAGGCAGATTCATCCATTTTGATGACTTTTCTGAATAAATCCGCACGCAGCTTCATTCCGAGCCTCTGCGACTGGGTGGAGGAAAAATAGACGTTCAAAATGCCTGTTGTCCAAGAAATGAATGCCACCAGCAGCATAAGTCCGCCCTGGTGCCAGATGTAAGTCAGATTTTTCTGCGCAATGCCGTTGTTAATGATGTTAGAGGTAATATTAGGTAAAAGCAGGTTGGTGACGACTTGCATGAGTAAAAAGAAAACAGCCAAAAAAACTGGGATTGGCTGTAAGTATTTTCGGGCGATTGTTATCATGATTTAATTATAACACAGCTGTAACACGAAATTAATACGAGCTACAGGTTTCATTCGCAACAAATTGCCGAAGCACCTCATAAAGATTAAATCGTAAAATGCGTTTCCTCACGATTTAGTCTTTTCTTTTGGAGAGTTTACTTTTTGATGTATCGCTTTCAGTCTCATCCGAGATCCTCATCCTCAGGTTTATCAGAAGAAGGCCGCTTTAAAAAATCGTTATCAACCCTATTACAAGGCCAAGCGAAAACACCACAATCCATCGCCAGTCAAAGCTCCGAATGAGCTTTCCAGCAGTCGAAAGATTCAGTGCTTTATTCAGATTCGCAAAGAAGTCATAAATCGTATTCGTGTCAGCTTTCTTTTCACGCGTATTTGCCAGGGTCTTCTGGGAGCTCTGGTAGCAACCTTTTGACTTCTCAAGTACTAGGTTCCTTTTGGGTTTCAAAAATGTTGGTTTTGTGCTCGGCTCCTTTTCCTGTTTATATTCTTTTATTTTCAATCATGTCATATGAATCCATTTGCTAGTTTTTATGATAAAGCCTTCCATTACCACTTGAAAGAAATTCTTTTCTTCTTTTTCCCCAGAATGTTCGGTTCATTGCTATGGAGAAGATCTGGATTTTCAGCTTTTTTACTGAACTCCTCATTTTTTTGTTGAGACGTATTTGCACTTAACGATGAATCAGGGAACTGATAGGTAGCTTTTTCTACTTCTGCAACAACTTCTTCATTTTGAAGCGAGTGTTTGCTTTTATTCATTCTTGTTGATACATCCACATGCTCAAGCTTCCTATTCACTTCTGCTCTTTGAAAAGGTAAATTAGTCGTCTCAACTTTTTCAACTTCCACCCCCTCATAAAGAGGCGGCAACGGAGCAAGTAATCTTGGCAGTCCTTCATCATCCAGAATTGATTTTCCATCTAAATCTTTCATCGTGTTAAAACCAACAAAATTATCTTTTTCCCATTTTCTTCTGCTCAACTGTCCTTCAGGTATTCCTTGGATAATTCTTTTCTTAAGTAAACTTTTCCACACACTGGTTCTCTGCATATCTCTAAATTTAATCATTGAGATTACTATGCTAATAAGTAGTGCTAAGTTAAAGAAGTAAAGTAACCACTCTTCGGCTGTTTCTGGTTGTAGCCCTTCTCCATTCGTTTCATACTTAAAGACGAAGAAAATAACCATAATCAAAGTCATTAACAACCAAGTTAATCCTAACCTCACGAGTGCGCTCACTCTTCCTTGATTAATAATCAGAGAAACTTGAAGAAGATTCCATCTTTCCGACTTATAATTTTCTTCTATAAGGCGATTAACCTTGGTATAGTTAGCATGTAGTAATGCAACCGCATAGATTCCTAGAACAAGAATTCCAAGAATTGAGATTATTAACATCGTGTGGTTACTTACATCTCCCTCATCCAAAGACAAAAGTATCAACCCACCTCCAAAAATTGTCGAACTGAGATTTAACAAAAGGAATACAACTGGTTTACTTGACAAAATTATTGCTTGCTCCACCATCAAACCAGTGCCCCCCTTCGCATAAAGTGGCTGGTTTATCAGCATGATCAGAGAATATAAACTGATTATCAAAAGTATAATTCCAAAAACTATCATGTTTTCTCCCATTCACCGAATCACATGTATGCTATAAACTTGATGACGAGACATTGTCTACAGATTCTTCCATTTATGTCACCATTTAATAGAAATTCGTTTCTTTTTTGTCAACTTTGCACTGTCAACTTTTTCATTTGACTTTTCACTTTGAGACAAATCCTCTGGCTCATAAACTTCACGATTTATCTCTTCGTTCTCAGACTGATATGTTTGTTCAATGATGCCTTCTTTTTCCTCTTCAAGAGGTAATGGTTCCTTTTCCTTCTTTTCTCCAACCACTGAATCTTGAAACTGCTCATCAGTCCTTTCATCCCCCTCATAAAGCGGCGGAAGGGGAGAATTTAACTGTGGCAGGCCTTCATCGTCAAGTATGGGGACACCATCTGAATTTTTGACTGTGTCAAAGCCTACAAAATTATCTTTTTTCCATCTTTTTCTGCTCAGCTGCCCATCTGGAATTTGAGTAATAATTCGATTTTTTATTAGTTTTTTCCAGATACCAGTTCTTTGTATATCTATTAACCTCAGAGGAAGGTAAATTGACATGATAAAAAGAAATATAGTATAAAACCATTGGAGCCAATCTTGCGTAGTTTCAAGGTAATTCACGTTTGTTCCGTACAGGCTCACTGTGAGGAGAAGCATTAGGTGGAAAAAAAATAATAGAGACCAGGCGAATCCCATCCTTGTAAGAATACTTGATCTTCCATCATGGATAATCTGAGCCACTTGGAAAAGATTCCACTTTTCAGATTTATAGTTTTTTTCAATTAAATGAGAGACCTTGACTTGATTGGCAAGTAAAAGTGCTGCCGAGTAGCTTCCAAAGAAAACAGTTCCTAATAGAGTGAATCTCCAATCATAGACACTAAGCTCAGTATCAATAAATGCAATTGTCAAATAATATCCAAATATTGTCGAAGAAAGGTGCAAAAGGAGAAATAGTACTGAAAGACTTAAAAGGTAAATTCCCTGCTCCATCATCAAGCCAGATCCTCCTTCCGCATAAAGCGGGAGTTTAATTAGCATAATGAGTGAGACTAGGCTAATTATCAAAAGAGCAATTCCTAAAACTATCATTATTTCACTCCCATCCACGGTTGTACATCACGTAAATCATAAGTCTGGTATGGACTCAAACTTAAGATTTCTTGAACAGAAGTGTTCAAGTTCTTGACTTTTGATGCTGTCTTAGTCAATATGCTTGCAGGTCTAAATTTCATTTTAACTCCTTGCTTGTAAGTTCCTCCGCTCCCTGCTACTCCTACTGATAGATTGACACCATCATAAGATTGCTGGTTTCCTCCAAAAACTGTATCCCTAATTTAATTAAAGCTATTTTTTCCTTTTGTTTTCCAGAGAAATCATAATCTTCCGCCTTTGACTTCTATCTCTCTATGAAAAATGGAAGATTCAAAAGGTGAACACAACGACCAATCACTGATATATTGCTCGGAATGCTTTTCTAAGCAATTGATTAAGTTTACCATTAATTTTAATGTTTGTCTAGAAGTAAGAAATGAAGGGATTTTTCAAAATTTTCCAAATATTTGTGCTTTAATTTAATGCCAAAAGTATAGACTTTGAATAATTGTTTCAAGTAAGACACCTATATGAACGTACGAATGCTTTCTTACCTTTTCGATAAATCATGGCAGTCACAATTCAAAGCGCAAATGAAAAGAAGGTCAAAGTATCAACCTCCTCTATCATCTCACGCAACAATCACACCCCTAGAAATACTATTCATTTTCGTGTTACAAGCAGTGCGTATTATCGCAACAGCCCTTCCTCCAAGAGTAATGTGATACGGGGCTCTGCCAACGGTAGATTTCATCATTTTGCGACAACGGAAAACCTTTCCTTCACATGCTTGGCATTTTCGGCCTCATCCACCATGGCGATGGCGTAATCGGCATAACTGATATGGCTTTGCCCATCTTCACTGGTCATCAATTCTTCGCCGCCGGTTTTGTAAGTGCCTGTGCGGATGCCGTCTGCCTGGAAGTCGGCTGCGGGACTCAGGAAGGTCCAGTTGACATCATCTCGGCTACGGAGATCTTTCAACACTTGACCTTGCGCTTGCGAAAGCGCTTTTGCCTCCGCAGGAAAATCAGCTGTGTCCGACAAAATCTGACTATGCTCAGGATTGACGTAAAGGCTGCCCGCTCCGCCCACAATCAGGAGACGATTAGGCTTGCCGCTCAAGATGTCGCAGAGGTGCTTGGCGGAAGTAATGTGCAGGGGAATTGTCTCGGGCGTCCAGGCACCGAAGGCATCCACAATGACTTCGAAGTCTTTCAGGTCGTCGTATGTGAGGTCAAACAGGTCTTTGACTAGAATCGCGGCTTTGCCGAGTTCATTCGTGGGACGGCGAACGATGGCTGTCACCTCGTGTCCTCTGCTCAGCGCTTCTTTTACAATAAGGGATCCGGCTTTTCCGTTCCCGCCGATAACTGCAATTTTCATATTCTCATCCTTACTTTTGTTGATAGAATTTAATTAGGTTCGGTGCGCCTGAAGCTAGGAGATTAGACAAATTGTGAACCTGCCCGACGGGCAGAACCACAATCCCCTAAGCAGATTCTAAGCGCTTCAGCGCTTAGAAGTCGCTTCCCCCTGCTGGGGGTAAATCTCTACACATGGCTAAAGCCCTAGCAATTTCTAGAAGCTGAAGCTCCTGAAATTGTCTGCGTCCTGCGGCCACTGCTGTCCATTCTCGCTATGGCACTAAAGCGCCAAGTCGAATGGCTCGCTTCAAAACGGGCGCGCCTCACATCTTATTGTTTCTTCGTTAAATAATCCTACACCTAAAAATTACAAATGTAAACTGTTCTGCTCAGCACAAAATTATTTGTTCTTTCATGGCTTATAAGTTATAATTGACAAATGACTTATCAAGTAAAAATTATCTATCCTAAAGAGGAAGCCTCAGAAGACAATAAGCTGACAGAGCGCACTTTCAATGAGTTCATTGATGAGCTTGAAACTGACGAAGTTTTATCACAGTACGAGCAGCTTTTGGCGCGAAGCTATTCCATCGCCGTCACATTTGCGCCGCCGGAGCTCGATAACACTGGCGCAGAGTCGGATCCATTCATGATTGCTGAACGATTTGAGCTGGCAGGAATCCCATACAAAGCCACGCTTAAGCTGAAAGCCTCCGGCGACTACGAAGCCATGACGAAAATTGCCAAGAAGATTGAGCAGCAAGGTTTTGATTATGATATTTCTGTTAAACTGCAGATTCGCGAGAGTTCAGCGGTTGACTTTGAAAAGTCGAATACCTGGTTTGATGTCGACCACACCAAGTACACCGTGCTGCCTAAGGCCAGCAGCCAAGATATCGGCGATTTGCGCACACTTTATGAGAGCCTGGTCAATGACCACCAGAAAGTCACGATTAATCTTAAAGCCAAAGTCAAAAAAGATGACGATGACAGTTTTGCGAGCCAGCTAGCCGCATATCCAGAAGATACTCTAGTGATTTTCCGCTTGAGCGATGCGGATGTTTTTGGAGAATAATTACCAGAATTCCCACGATAAAATCCCTAAGACATTATCACATTTGAACGATAACGATACCCACGATAAAATCCCACAACGCTACCCACGATAAAACCCCACATTTGACAAAGACTGTCTGATTTGATAAACTAGTAGAAGCGATTTTTATCGACTATCAAACGGAAATGGGGTGAAAAATATGTCAAGAACTGTCGTTCGTAAAAATGAGTCTCTTGAAGACGCACTCCGCCGTTTCAAGCGTGATACGCTAAAGGCTGGTACGCTTCAAGAAGTCCGCAAGCGCGAGCACTATGAAAAGCCGTCTGTTAAACGTAAGAAAAAATCTGAGGCTGCTCGTAAACGTAAAAAATTCTAACCGGATTTGAATCTCGTTACTTTAGCGGGATTTTTTGATAATTTTTTTCCGGACTGAGCACTAGTAAACGCTTCAGTCAACTTTTACTTAAGGAGGGTAATACTATGAAAATTACTGAAAATATTAAAATGTTGGAAATACCTGAACCGAAAGGCGATTTTTATCGTCCAACACTGACTTGGGATGATGAACACCTTGTCCTTTTTGATACTGGTATTCCAGGTATGGGCGCACTGATTGCAGAAGAAATCAAGAAAGCCGGCTTCAAGCCTGAAGATTTGACAGATATTATCATCACACATCAGGATATTGACCACATTGGCGGGGCTCTGGAGCTGCTGAAATTGGCTCCTGATGCAAAAGTCTATGGCTACGAAGTGGATGCGCCGTTTATTGAAGGCACAGAAACACCGACAAAACTAGCACTGATGCAAGGAAAACTTGATTCTGGTGAAATCGATGAGACAGACAGTTTTTATCAAATGTTGAAAACAGGGTTTGCCAAGTCACATTTACCAGTTGACGTCAAGCTGAAAGACGGTGAAGTACTTGACTTCTGTGGCGGCATTGAAACTGTCTTCACTCCAGGACATACGCCTGGACATGCCACGTTTTATCTGCAGAAGAGCAAGATAATGGTCTGCGGTGATGCGGCAAATATCGTTGATGGAAAACTCGTTGGCTCAAATCCTGCAATGACTTGGGATAACGAAAAAGCTGAGGCATCTTTGGAAAAAATAAAGTCATTTGATTTAGCTGGCGTAATCTGCTATCACACAGGTTTCTTGGAATTCAAATAGAATTAAAAACCGAGCGTTTTGCTACAAGCCCCAAAATAGGCTTTTGGTCGAAGTAGAAATACTTCGATTTTTTTCTGGGTAATTTATCAAATGATGCTGATATGGCTAGTAGCATCATTTATAATAGAGTTGTTAATAATTTAGCTTTCTGAGGCTTCTCAATTTTTTGTACCCATACAGCACTTGACACTAAATTTTTTTCAGTATTTACTTGAATGTCACGAACTTTCAATTTTCCCTGTCCTTGAATATTGAAGCCGAAGAGTCCATAAGCACTTGAATCTAGTTTATTTGATTCTAAAACTTTCTCTTCCTCGATTTTGAACACAAGATTTTGTCCTTGAACAAATATGCCGAAATGATATGCTTTATCGTTTGTCCAAGGAAACTGAACTTCTTTCAGCAATTCACTCTCGCTGAAAGTGTTTCTCTTTAATGTGATCCGATTTTCCCCGTCAAATCCAATACTGTAATTTTCACGAATTCCTTTCGCTTTGAAGATCAACTGCTGATATCTTCCATAAACTGGCTGGAAGTCACATTCCAGCTGAATGTCCTTCTCGTAGTAAGATCCTGTCAGCGTCATGGCGTCATCTTCAGCCGTTAAAACCATCTGATTTCCTTCAATTGTGCGCTCGCCGCGGTTGTGAGCAAAAGGAGTCACATTCAGAAATTCAACATTTTGTTTACTAAAATTAATCGTATAAGAAGGTTTTCCTGAGACTGAGAAAAATCCAATATTGAGTCGACCGAACAGACGATTTGTCAGAGGCGAGTCGGTGGTTAGTTCCAGACCGATTTCGTCCACAAAACTTCCCTTCATATCAGGGATTTCGAAAGTAATATCTGTCCATTTATTTTCAACTAACTGCAGCGCTGGTAGATAGATTCGCTTCTCGGAGAAACTATCTCTGAAATAGGGTCGGACAATCGCAGCGTCGCCTTTCCACTTTTCCAGCATCGTCGTTATTTTGACTGTCTGTCCAGAAAATGCTTGCGGCGCAAAGCAAGGCTTGTAGCGTTCATCACTGAAGTCGCTTCGTTTGTAATAAGTTTTTGTATAAATATGACTCACATCGCCAGCTACCATGCGGTCAATCAGCACTCCCAGTGAAGGTTTGCGTTCATCGCCTGCCTCAACGTGAAAGAGCTCAGTTTTAAAGTAATTGTCGCTTTCAAAGCCGTGGGTTGAGCCCGGTAAGCTGAAATCGTAGTGAATTTCACCAAGTCTTGAATCGTAAGTTAAGATTTCAGGAAGCGCTTCAAGGTTCATCCGACATGACAAACGAGCCGTTTCTTTGACAAATGTTGGAACATCAACAATATTCAACTGTCCAACCACGCTGGAAGTAATCACACGATCATTTGTAATCTTCCGATACTTATCTGGCAATCCTTCCAAGCCGTTCATCACACCTAAAATTGTGCCCACATTACCGGCGTTACAATCTGTATCCCAGCCGCACATTGTCGCAATTTCAATCGTTCTGGCAAAATCATTCTGACCGTACAGCAGAGACAGGACACAAACACCCGCATTCGGGATGATGTGAACAACCCCGCCGTATTTGTCATAACCCCACTCGGCATCCAGGAATTCCATGCAGCGGTACCAATCCTCAGGATGCACAGCATGAAAGTCGATCACTGCCTCTACCACTTTTGCATAAGTCGATTCTGGGCTGACAAATTTTAAGGCCTCTGAAATAATTGTCTTAACATCATGATGCGTGAACGCCAGCGAGATACAAGCGGCAATGAATTTTGCACCCTCCAATCCGTCGCCGTCATGCGACACACTGGCTGCTTTCTTTGCAAAGTCGGCAGCTTTTTCAGGATTTTGAGGAAAAAGCAGCCCCCAGGTATCTATGAAAATCTGCCCGCCAATCTGCTCAGCAAGTTCCTGCCCGTTTACTTCGATGGAGCCCGATTTTGGTGGAAAAATTCCTCGTAAAAGATTCAAGTAGACAGTGTGTTCTGTACTGATATGATCCCCGCCCCACCAGAACATTCCAATGTTTTCGCGACCGTAATTCAGCCAAGCTTTCGCCACCTCTTGGGCTCCTGCTTCGGCTGGATTCACCATTGACAGGAGTTCTCGGTGAAACCAGACGGGGCCGTTGGTGTCGTCATCTGCCGCAAAAGTCTTGTAATACTTAGTAAACCCAGTAATATTCCCGTAGATTTCACGGATTTTTTTGTAATCATAAATCGCAGGCTCAACTGGTGCGCCTAATCTTACGCCAAAGGTCTTCCCCAGAAAACCTGAATAGATTTTCTCTAAAATTTCTTGGTCCAAGGCTTACCTCCTGATAATTCTCTCTTGACTTTTTGCCTTAGTAACATCCTGCCGAATAATTTTCTCTGCAAGATGTGCAAAAAGAGCCGCGTTTTCTTCAAGCTGTAATTGATTAACGTCTTCAAGCAGCTTTTGGTCTCTTTTGCTGACAATTGATTGACCATACAAGGCACCTGAAATTGCGCCAATCATCACACCGATTGAATCTGTATCTCGACCTGAATTTACTGCCTTGACAATACTTGTTTCAAAATCCTGATATAGCCGCATATAGGCTAAAGCCATCGGTAGCTCTTCAATACTCCGAAAGCGAGACGGGGCATAATGATTACTCGCTATTCCAAGTTTGTCTTCGCTTCGATTGACATCGTCCGCCATCGGCGAGTATTTCAGGATTTCTGTATGAAAAGCCGAAACAACAGTGTCCTGGTCAAAAATTCCACTCCGACACAGTTCATCAGCACATCCAATCATTCCCCGAATCGCTGCTTTGGTCCCATCCTTCGCGATCGCCATCGCTCTTTCAATCACAGAATCAATTGTGGCATCTGCCTTGAAAGCCTCTGCAACACATGCTGCAAGCACACCAGCAGCTTCTAGTCCATAACTTGCCTGATGTCCGCAAGCAAAGAGAATCGCCTCATTGTAGGCTGCAATTGGATTTCCTGCGTTGACAATACCAATGGGTGAAATGTACATCGCTGCACCGCAGTTAATCATATTCCCGTAGCCGCCTTCACGCGGCTCGCAATTGGCCAGTACATGACGCTGAAAAATATATTTCTCTGGATAAAAGAGACGCTCTTGAATGACAGATTCAAATCCGAATTCAGGGATATAGCGCCTGACATAGACCAGCTGACGAAGAAATTCATCCGCCATGTCCCAGCAATCAATATGTCTGCCGACTTTCAAATAGGTCTGAATCAGAGCTGTCGTCATCAGCGTGTCGTCGGTGACAATTCCATTTCCGCGCATTCGATTCAATCGTCTTTCCGACTCCCAGTCTGATTTCCACCATTCATTGCAAATTGAATTAACTTCGCCGTATTTTTCTTTGATTTCCTGATATGTGAGTTTCTCAATCGTCGCACCCAATGCGTCACCATAAGCTGTCCCAAATACGACGCCTGCAACTTTGTCTTTAAATGACATATTTCTTCCTGATTATTTTAAATGCTTGTTTGCATAGTCCGTCACAGCTTTACCGCCCGCATCTTGCCATGATTTGATATAAGCATCGAAGCTAGAAATTGGCTTTTTGCCAGTGATCACATCTGCCTCAAATTCGTTGAACACATTTGTCGCAGCATCCCATTGTGTGGTCAAATCGTCTGGAATAACAAAGGCATTATCTGCAGTATAGAATTTGTCAACCTTATCAAGTGAATCCTCGGCGACAGCGCTCATCAAAGGTTTCGCCAATTCATATTTGACATTAAGTTTGCGCGGTTCCCAAAAACGAGCGTACCAATTTGCCTCTTTATCAGTGAAATCGATTTTTCCATCAACAATATTGTATTCCTCGCCCTTGTAGCCGAAACGATCAAGTAACTGTCCTTCTGGACTTCCAAGAAAGTCAAGCACTTGGAAAGCAACCTCTTTATGTTTAGACTGACTTGAAATTGCGAGTCCGCGCGACTCTTTCGATAAATCTGTTGCGCCATAACCTTGTGAGGCACCTTTGGCTGGATCAAGTGCGACCAAGGTATCCCCTGAAAGATCCTGAGTTTTCTGGTTATACATGTCAATGACTTTACCAGTTGTCCCCAAAATCATCCCAGATTTTCCATCATAGAAGGCTTGCTCTTTCGTGTCCCATTGCTTAGTCAAGAACTCTTTGTCCAAAATGCCTTCATCGTACAATTTTTTATAAAAAGTCAGCTTATCTTTTTCTTTGTCACTGACACCGCTCCAAACATATTTTCCGTCCTGTTGAATCCAAGTTTTGTCAAGACCGAATGACATTTTGAAAGCATTATCAAGTTCAGCTACCGTGCCGGCGGTCGTAATCCCGTAGCTGGCTGCATTTCCCGTGCCGTCGCTCTTACCGATCAAAGCTTTAAGAAGTGCCGTATAGTTTGCAGAGGTCGGATCAGCCATCAGGCTTGCCTGATCTGCAACCTGATCCAGAACACGCTTCTTCACAACTGGAACAGATGCTCGGTTTGGTTTAATCCAAAGCAGATAAGGATAGTTTTCAAGACGTCTAGTGTTCACTTCCGTCATCATGTCCTTGAGATACTTAGAGTCTTTAACGTAAGGACGAAGGTCTTCTAAAACCTTCTGTTGTGCGAATTGTGCGTCGCCGCCCTGGAAATAGATAATATCTGGAATATTACCGCTAGAAATCTGCAATGCCAGTTTATCCGCATAGCTCTCGCTCGGTAAATCTACAATCTCAAATTTGACATTAAGATTACCAGACTTTTTTAACACTTTGCTTAATTCCTTATAGTACTTGACAGCTGCTTTATTACTCGAATTATCGTCCTTGTAGGCAATTTTTAATGTGACAGTTCCTGACTCTGCGTCTGTTTTCTGACCTGTATCAGATTTGTTTGAGCAGGCTGCTAGCGTGAACATTGCGGCAGCCGCAAAAAGGCTTGTAAAAAATGCTTTCTTATTCATTGTGTAAACTCCTTCCAGTTTTTTCCGCTCGCTTGAACGCCTATAAGTATTCAATCCTGATTTTCTTTACAACGACATTCTCAGCCGCCGTCAAGCTGCTCCCCTCTATTCTTTGACACCTCCTTCCATTGTGCCCTCCGTGAAGAACTTCAGAATCACAGGATAAAGCAAAATCAGAGGGATGATTGAAACAATAATTGTGCCAGCTCTTAATGAATCAAAATTAATAGTTCTAAGAACGCTGGCAGGGAGTGCCCCTGATGTGTTGAGCATCGCGGAATTGTCTCCCAGTACAACAAACTGACGCATAAGAACAGCCAAGGGCCACTTTCCCGGATCGTTCAGGTAGATAGAGGCGCGAAAGAATTCATTCCAGCGAAAGACTCCGTAAAAGAGCGCCATCATCGCTAAAGGTGTTTTTGACAAAGGCAGCACGATTTTCGTGAATTTCTTCCAATGTCCCGCCCCATCAATCTCTGCGGATTCAAGAATCGAGTCTGGAATGTCCTCAAAGAAGCGCATCATAATCACAAGATAGTAAACATCAATTGTTTTGTACAAAATCACAGACCACAAGGAATTCAGCAGCCCCAAATCTTTGACCACGAAGTATTCCTGAATAAGCCCCGGCTCGAAAACCATCAGTATTATCAGCATTACCATCAGCGGACTTTTCCCCACGAAATGTGAACGAGTCAGCACATAAGCCGTCAAAGCCGTCAGCAGCAGGCTGAGAATCGTGCCGATTACTGTCAGAAAAACTGAAATTCCGATACTTTTGGTAATGGCAGGATTTGAGAAGAGAATCTCATAATTCTGAAAGGTGAAACCCTTTGGTATAACACTCAAGCCGCTTAATTCACCCATTTTCTCTGGGCTTGTCAAAGACTTCGCCAGAATATTCAAAATTGGAATCGCCATGGACAGAGCCAGCAAAATCAGAATAATGGAGCCGGTGACGGTGCCCACACCGATTTTTTTATTTCTTCTGATCATCACCAAACTCCTTTCCCTGTAATTTTCTTCGAGGCAAAATGCGTGCCCAGAATCAGCACCATGCCGATTAATCCCTTGAATAGGCTTGCCGCAGTCGCAATCGCATATTGACCATTCTGCAGACCAATTCGGTAAACATAAGTATCAAGAATGTCAACCACTGAAATGACGGAATTATTCATCAGGTTGAAAACCTGGTCAAAGCCGGCATTCATGAAGAAGCCCAGATTCAGAATGAAAACTGTAATAATCGTATTTCTAAGCTGCGGCAGCGTGATGTGAAAGGTCTGCTGCCAGGAACTGGCACCGTCCATGTAGGCCGCCTCATAAAGTGCCGGACTGATTTTCATCATTGCTGCCAGGTAAATGATACAGTCCCAGCCGGCGCTGCGCCACATTTCGGAGAAAACCAGCACCCAACGGATTGCACCTTTGGAAGTCATGAAATCCACGGCTGGAAAGTGAAAGAAAGTAAGAATTTGATTAACGCCACCTGTGGACGGGCTCAAGAGATTGATCCAGATTCCCGCAATGACGACCCAAGATAAAAAGTGCGGCAGGTAGACAAATGATTGCACTGCTTTTTTCAGCCTAACAAAAGGATTGGATTGAAGCAAAAACGAAAGCAAAATCGGAATCGGAAATACAAAGAAAATTTTCATCGAACTGATAATAATCGTGTTTCTCAATACATTCATGAACGCTGAGGAACTGAACAGTACCCTAAAATTCTTTAAACCCGCCCAGACATTATCTTCAATGATTCGATAATCCTGGAAAGCCAGTTTCATTTCAAAAATCGGCCACAATCTGAAAAGAATGAAATAAATTAGGCCTGGTATTAAAAACACATATAAGAGCCAATTAAGGTGAATGTACTTCAACTTCTCTTTAATTGTCATTGTTCCTTGCCTCCCACACTCAGGAAAAAGCTGTCGCCATGAATCGTTTCACCTTTTTTGGGAACACAAAGTGTTTCGAACACCAGATCTACATTTGCGCTTCCTATAAACACAATCTTTTTCATTGCTTCTCCTTTTGAACAGCATTCTCATAAGCGCTCGGTTTTGAATAGCATTATTGCTTTTCTTCGCCAAAGCTTTCTCCGATTACTTGAGCTTCTGGAAACACTCAACGTAAGCAGACATTTGCTGCTTCAACAGCATAAAGTTCACCTTCTATGTGAGCAAATACTCGATCATTTTTCCCCTTTTTATTGCCTTTTACCCCTCTTAAATGATTTCTCAACTTGTCCATTTTAGGAGGTTCAGAGCCAGAGTAACAACGATGGCGCCTCCTATCCGCACAGCCACCTGAGCAAATGGCATCAACTCCATTCTTTCCCCAGCAGCTAGAATAGCCAGTGCACCTGTTCCGCCCTGCCCGCTACAGCATGAAATGACAATCGCTGAATCTATCTCATTTAGTCCCGTAAATCGGCCGATGAAAAAGCCGCCGATCACTATCGCTGAAACGACACTCAACAGTACAACAATCACTCTCCAGTCCGTGAACACAGATATTAAATCTTCCCAAGGTGTCATTGCCACACCGACCCCAAAAAGCAACAGAGGAGAAATTCCTACAACCGTAAATTTATAAAGAACTTTACCGCCTGTCTCTAAATAGTGTGGAATTAAGCCGACAATTTTGAGCAAAATCACCAGAATCAGCACAATAATTGGGACAGGCAAGGCAATAAAAGCATTCATCAACACCGAAATAAAATAAATTGCAATAGAAATTCCAAGCACCGCAAAGCCATTTTCAAAATTCGATTTTCCACTTGCTGGCAGATGAATATTTTCGCTCAGACTCTTCTCAACACCTTTAACTAATTGACCGTAACCCGTTAGTGCGCTTTTTTTCAATCCCAATTGGTTCAGCAGGCCCGCATAAATCACCCCGATAAGTCCGCCCATGAAAACACAAGGCAAAAGCTGCGCAAAAACCTGACCCTGATTTAATCCCATCATCGTGGAATATCCGATGGATAAAGGCAGGGCACCTTCACCAACACCACCCGCCATGACAGGGACAATAATAAAGAAAACGGCATGCTTGATGTCCAACCCCAGAAGAAAAGCAATCCCGATACCTGTTAAAATTCCTAAGGCTTGAGATGCAATCAATGCAGCGAATATCCTGGACGTTGCCTTCAAAAGAATTTTTCGATTCATACTGAACATACTGCCCACCACGATAAAAATAATGAACAGATTCAAAAAATTGGTATGCTTCATGAAGTCATCAATGATTTTCACAGATTGCTCTGGGATCCATTTCTGATAAACTAGAAAAGCCGGGAGAAACGTGATGACAAGCACCTTCCCACCAAAAGTCTTAATAATCGGAAGCCTAGCACCAACTTCCGAAAAAACAGGGCGTAAACCATCAAAATACCAACTCCGCCCAAAAAGTCATTCGGCAGCTTGTGTGTCAGTGAAAGTCCGATATAGCTGACAAGGAGAACAAGATAGACTTGATAAGGCAGATAGCCTATTTTAAATTTTTTGTGAAGTAAACTTTTCATAAGCTTTTTGATGCGGGAACGTTCCCATGCTTTCTAAATCCTTATTTTTATCTCGTTGTTTCTCTATTAACAAGGTAAAAAGGGAGTATGAACCGTTTGTTTTCGATAAACTGATGTGTGATAATACCAGTCGCTCACTCTGGATCAAAACTCTCAGATATTCTTCAGCTAACTCCTCATTATTGCCAATATCTCCCAACCAAATTTAATTCCTTTTTCCTGCAGAAAGATCTCTACTCCTATAGCCAGCATAGGAAAAAAGGATTTGAAATACCAGGAAGAAGAGGCCGACGACATGACTTTTCTTCGTTTTTAAGTACGCGAGCTTGCAGGTTAAGGACAAAATTCAACACACTGTAGATTTCGAAACATTGGAAAGTTCTGCAGCCTGTTTAATAGTAACCAACTTCTTCCTTTCAGCCAAGCAGTGAAAACGTTTCCACGTTCTAATAAGTTTATAATAACGCTTTCATTTTTGCTTGTCAACTACAATTTATGTCATTCTGTAGAAAAGAAAAAAGTTTAAGCTTGTTTTAAGCCTTTGCTTATTTTTTTGTAATCTATTTGCCATATACATATTCTCTGGGTTCTAAAATAATAAAAGAGCCTAAGGCTCTCAGAGTGATGACAAACTACAAAATATGATTTTTTCTTTACTAGAAAAGAAAAATAATCATCCTTAGTGGAGTGGAGAAAATTTACGAATAAAGGCTGTGCAGTCAGGCAAACTGGGAGACCTCAGGCTCCCAGTTTAGCAATGAAAGCGAAGCTTTGCTTGCGGCCTGCACGCCTTTTTTCGTAAATTTTCTCCACGGAACGGACTTAGTATTCAGCCAAAAAGCCAAAGACTCTAATTTGCGTAATTTTACAATGATATTTTATAAATTCTCCAAATAAACCACCGACGGACTCTCAGCAGCAAAACCTTTTTCCAATATTTCAATCGCAGTCACTGCTTGCTCTTCAGTCACCAAAGGTGCAGCCCCATTGACCAATGTCTCGTAAAAGGCGTCATAGAAACGGCCATAGTCGCCGATTGGTGTCTTGATCTGTTTCTCAATCCAGTCGCCATTCGCGTTCTGATATTTTGCAATGCCATAAAGCATCGGAGAGTCTTCGCCGAATCCTGCAGCTTCTGGCATAATGCCCGCTTTCAGGTCATTCTCCTGCTGGTCTTCGCCATATTTGATGAAGGAGCCGTGAGTGCCATGCACAATGAAGCGCGGATAGTCTGAAGCCACTACATAATTTGTTTTCACCTTAACTTTGAGCTGATTGCCGTAATGCAAATCAACATCGAAATAGTTATCCGCAGCTTCTGAAATATCAGTTTCATTGTTGCGAATATCGTAAGCTACACAGTCCGGGCGGCCGAACAAGGCGATCATGCGATCCATCTGGTGAATGCCGAGTCCATAGAAAGCACCTGTCTCTTTAGGTCCAGGCTTACCCGTCGTACCTGGACGGTAATAATCGATGTGGCTTTCAACTTCAAGAATATCCCCAAGGAAGCCTTGCTCAACCACCTGCTTAACAGCCAAATAGTCACCATCAAAACGTCGATTCTGGTATGGCGACACAGTCACGCCATGTTCACGTGCCAGGGCAAACAGCTCTTTAGCGTGTTCAACAGAATCACAGAAAGGTTTCTCAACCACCACAGATTTACCAGCTTCAATCACTTGTTTGGCCAAAGCATAATGGGTGGATGGCGGTGTACAGATGGTAACAAATGAAATTTCCGGATCCGCCAGCATCTCTGCTGTATCGGTGGTAAAGCCGATACCTTTCGCACGATAAGGCGCAATGGCATCTTCGTCCAAGAATAAGTTCGCGATGGTTTTTACCTGTATGTTGTCTCGCAAAAGTACATAGGGTAAATGATAACGTGTGGCCGACTTGCCGAAACCGATGAATCCCATTTTAATTGTCATGGTAATGATAGTTTCCTTTTCTTTAATTATAGTGTTTTATATTTATTATTATATAACTTTCATTTGATTTCAGCAAGGTTTTTGCACATTATTTGTTTAGCGCCTCACAAGCATATTAAATGAAAATGCTTACAAAAAATATTATACTCATATTATAAAGCATTACTCACGAAACATTGATGCGTAAGGTTTTCATGTTTCTCCAAACAAAGAAAGGATTTTATTAGCATGACAAACGTTTCAAAAGCTTTCGCACACTGGGAAGACAGCCTTGAGGACGGATTTGGTCTGATCTCTGCCGAATCATCACAGCTTTTCATAGAAGCGCCGTATAACTTTAAAGCACGCGCAGAAAGCCAAGCGCATATCACGACACCAGAGGAATTGCTCGGCGCTGCTCATGCCGCTTGTTTTTCAATGGCTTTCTCTCAAGTTCTAGGCGAAAAGAATCTCACCGCAAGGTCAATTGACACAACTGCAGAAGTCACTTTTGCCATCACAGCAGATGGACCAGCCATCACCAAAATCCATCTGATCAATCACAGTGTGGTTCCAGGACTTTCAAAAGAGGATTTTCAAGAAATGGCACAGATTGTCAAAGCGAACTGTCCTGTTTCTAAGGCGTTGGCTGGTGTGGATATCACGCTTGAGGCTACTCTGGACTAAAAAGAAAATCAAAATAATCCCTATAAATTGAGAAAGACAGTTGTGAACCAGCTGTCTTTTTTGCACGTCTCACCAATTACTTTTATCTGATAAAACTCGCGGCATGAGCTCTGGCATTAATTTCCGAGATTTGAGCTTCGGTCAGAATGAAGTTGTCCAGAAGCAATTGGTATTCTTTCGGCAGCGTTGTATTCTGCAAAATCGGGCCATCCGTATTAATCGTAAAAGGGACACCGTTGTCAAGCAATGTGTGATAGTTAGATTTCATCTCCTCCAAATCTTTCACGGCTAAGGTCTGCAGATTTGAGGAAGGGCAAGTCTCTAGGATAATATTGTGTTCCGCCAGAAAGGTCATGAGCTGCTCATCATGGACACTTGCTATTCCATGTCCAATACGATTGGGCTTAAGCTTCTGCACAACTTCCCACATCTCATCGGCATCTGTGGCCTCACCAGTATGAATCGTCAATCCCAGCCCCTCTGCATGAATACGCTTCGCCAGTCCTACCAGGTCATTAAGGCGAAACTTTTTGTCAATCGGCCCAGCCAAATCAATGCCAATGACGCCGCGATCCCGATATTTGATTGCCTTGTCCACAATAATCGTATTGACTTCCTTTGAAAAACGGCGATCCATTGACAAAATCAAGCCGGTACGAAGCCGCGGAAACTTCAGGCTGGCACGCTCAAGTCCTTGCAGCGTATAAACGATGATATGATCCAAATCGATTTTTCCACCACGCGAACGCAGCATCGGATTCATACGAATCTCGACAAGGTCAATATGATCGTGTTGATATAAATGCGTCGGCACTTGCTCTGCCAGATGAAACATCGACTCTGGCGTGGACTGGATTTCTTCCAGCAAATCGTACATCTTCAAATAGTCTGCGTAGCCTACTTGTCCATCAATGGTAACGAGCTTTGCAAACTCGAAATAATCGCGCGCCGGCAATTTCATCCCTTGCTCATGGGCTAAATCCCAAAGAATCTCCGGTGTGACGCTAGAAGAGATATGCATGTGAAGCTCAGCAAGATTGCTTAGTACAGAATTTTGAGATGCCATTTTTGCCTTTCTAATTATAATCATGAATGATAGCTGTGACAGGAATACAGAAAAGTCTGCCGATTTTCGACAGAGATGCTTCAAAAACTTGTGCCTTGTCGCGAATTGCCTTTTTTAAAAGCGAGAGAGCGCCAAGTTTATTTTAATGATAAATGAATTGCCCTAGTTTAGCACTTTTTGGGAGTGGGGTCAACTATTCCAGTCTCCTAGCATCTCAGCTGACGCGTCTATCAGTATGAAAAGAAGCCTGTCTCCTCAACAAGCTTCCTCGAATATATTCTTAATTCCCTCTAGCGCTGTCAGCAACTGAGCTCATTTTCCCAATCAAAATCACCAGATTCTTCATAGCTGGACGGCCAATGAGCACACCATTCCGGTACTTTCAGCTGCATCACTCTGTCAATACTCGGCGTGTAAGGTTTAATATCCAGCACTGGAGTGCCATCAAAAGCTTCCAGCCAAGTGAGCCCGATTTCTCCATTTTCCTGGTCAAGGTATGTGATCTGTACACTGTCTAGCGCAATCGGGTTAGGACGTCTGGGCGAGCGTGTTGCAAATATACCAAGCGTTTCAGGACTATTTTTATATGGACTTGCCTCCGTTAGCTGACTGCGGTCAATCACATTATCGCAATCCGAGAACCACCATAATATCTGAAGGTGGCTGAAGCCCTCCAGCCCGCTCAACGCAGGAATATACTGCTTTTCGAGGACAAGTTTTATCTCGCCGTCAACGGAAGAAATGTTTCCTATTGGTTTGAGTTTCATTTCTATCATTTGTTAGTCTCCTTATGTGGAGAAAGCATCGCAAAAGATGAAAATTTGACAGGTTGTCTCTTTATGCCATGCTCACTCCTTTTTTTTACTTGAGTTCGGAAGGCCTGAAGCTAGTAAGCAGGCCGTTTCGGCTCTAACCGATTACGGATCGCTTCCCCCCCCTCGGGGGTAAATTTCTACGCTTCATGGCGGGCCTTCCTCACATCTTATTTTAACTGAGTTCGGAAGGCCTGAAGCTAGGAAATTAGATAAATTGAGAACCTGCCTATCGGCAGAACCTCAATTTCCTAAATTTCTACGCTTCATGGCGGGCCTTCCTCACATCTTATTATTAACGGCGCCGTTAAACCCATTATAGCAAGTATGATTTTACACTACAAGTATTAAGAAAATGCTAACAACTTGTCCATTGCTAGCATTTTATTGTGCTTTAAAGAATACGTTTTCTGTCTCAGTCTCGCTTGTAATCTCGGGTAGAAGCCTGCGCTTTCGGAAGAACCATCATTTCAGCCACTTGCACATGTTCTGGACGACTGATCGCGTAATAAATGGCATCAGCGATGTCTTCAGCAGTCAAAGCTTCAAGTCCAGCATAGGTTTCATCTGATTTTTCCTGATCACCTTTGAAACGAACCAGTGAGAACTCAGTTTCAACAAGGCCAGGTTCAATTTCAGTCACTTTGATTCCCTCTTGAAGCAGATCCATGCGCATGGCTTGGCTGATAGCGTCCACAGCGAATTTGCTGGCGTTATAGACATTGCCTTTCGGATAAACTTGCTTGCCTGCAATCGAGCCGAGATTGACAATGTGTCCATTTCCATTTTTCAGCAGTAATGGTAATACAGCTTTGGACACGTAAAGCAGCCCTTTGACATTGCCGTCAATCATGGCATCGAAATCATCGAGATCTGCATCCTGAAAACTGGCTAAACCGTGTGCATCTCCAGCATTATTGACCAAAATGTTAATTGAGTTTTTCCAGCCATCAGACAGACTGTCCACAGCTGCAAATACTGCTGCACGATCGCGGACATCGAAATTAAGGGCAGTGACTTTGACTAATTTTGATAACTCTTCTTCCAATGCGTCAAGTCGCTCTTGGCGACGTCCTGTAATTACGACATCGATACCATTTTGTGCAAAAAGTCGTGCGGTAGCTTGGCCAATTCCGCTGGTGGCCCCAGTGATAAATGCTGTTTGTTTCATATATGAAAATCTCCCTTTCTTTTTGAGCTCAGTGCGTCTGAATTTTGAAATCTAGAGAAAGCTGCCAAAGGTCGAAATCTCTGCTTTTCATATTTCTCTGATAAGTGAAATTCTTGGCAGGCGCGCTTCACACCTTCTGCTATAAAGTTTTATACTTATCTTCCTTGTAGCCTATTTGAATTAATTCGCCGTCCTTGACAATCAGCGGGCGCTTGATGAGCATGCCGTCAGACGCGAGAATCTGCGCGGCTTCCTGAACACTCATACTCGCCACTTTGTCTTTCAAGCCGAGTTCACGGTATTTCATCCCACTGCTATTGAAAAACTTGCGCATTTCAAAGTTGCCTGCAGATAGCCATTTTGTCAGCAGTTCAGCTGATGGCGGCGTTTTTATCATGTCAACGGCTTGATAGCTGACATGCTGAGAATCCAGCTGAGCCTTTGCCTTTCGGCAAGTGGAACATTTTGGATACCAGTAAAAATCGTACATTCTTCATTCTCCTTTTCTTGAACGTCACTTTGACCAGTCTATCGGACTTTGTCCATTTTCTTCTAAGAATTTATTGGCTTTGACGAAATGATCACAACCAAAGAAGCCTCGGCTGGCAGACAGGGGAGATGGATGCGGGGCTTCGAGAACGAGATGTCTGGCTGCATTGATAAGGCTGGCCTTTTTCCGTGCAAAGCCGCCCCAAAGCAGGAAGACTTTCGGCCGCTCATCATCGGAGGCAATTTTTATCAGCTCGTCCGTCAAAGGTTCCCAAATCTTGCCGGCATGCGCATTTGACGCATTTTCGGGCACTGTCAACACAGCATTCAACAACAAAACGCCTTGCTCAGCCCATGCTGTCAGGTCGCTGTCCTCTTTCTTGAAGCCTTCATTGGCCAACTCTTTTTGCATGTTGACAATTGAGTCAGCCCGTGTCACTTTAAAACTATCCGGGTAGGAGAAGGCCAGGCCTTGGGCTTTACCGGGCTGAGGGTAGGGATCCTGACCAACGATGACCACCTTGGTATCTGCGAGGCTCGTCAACTCAATCGCGGCAAAGATTTTGTCCTCAGCTGGATAAATGCGTCCTTTGTGGTAAACCTCGTTGACGAAATTTATCATATCTGAGAAGTACTCTTTTGACAAGCGTTCACGCAGCGGGGCGGACCAATCCGTTTTCTTCATAGATTTATTATATAACAAATCTCATTCGCCAGCGATTTTTTTATTCCTCAATTCTGGAAACAAAAAAGCACGCGAGTCTTAGAATGCTTTCGGATGATTTATTTTGGGAAGCCGCCAATATAAAATGCGAGCATAGGACTCAGAAAAATTACGAGATAAATAATTGAAATCCAGGGCTGATAATCGATGTAGAATTCGCGAAATGTCATTGACCAGGGATGCTTAATGGCGACCCAGCCAAAAAAATCGATAGCTGCAGTGATGAGCAGCCAAACCAGTCCGACAGCAATTGCAAGACCTAAACTGACCTTACCCAGCTGAGAAAAATAAAGCCAGGCAAAAAACGGAAAGACGAATAAATTATACAGGGGATGCCAGGGACGTGTGCGCTCATAGCCTTCGCCCATGCTGTGTTCATCCATTCCTTTCATCTTTAAAACATAGATGTTGAAAGTTGTGTGTAAAACGCCGATTATCGTGGCAACTAAATAGGCTCCGAAAAAGCAGAGAGTCAGCTATAATAAATTTTTCACTAATTTTCCCTCTGGTCTCTCATATTTTTTTCACATACTGCCTGATCACAGTTTTCAACTTCTCCGGCGCGGTTTTATTAAAATCATTGAGATAAATCTCGCGATGATGAAAATCTCCGCAGAAAGATTCCTGGTAGCCCTTTTCTTCAGCAAAGGCATTGATTTTGGAAAATGTCGCAGGCTCATCATCGAAGCTGCCGATGTGCATCGCCTGTACGCAAAGCCCATCCGTCCAGGATTCAAATTTCAGCTCAGTCATATTAAGCTTTTTCTTTGCTTCGGCTTTAGCTCTTGCCCAATCAACAACCTCAGCTGTGACAAATCCAGGCATTCGCAGCATCAGCTTCCAGATGAAATCAGATTTTTTGAACATGCCATTTTCATCAGATTCAGTCCTGCTTGTCCAAAGTCCTTCCAATGGCGGCACGACAAAAGGCTGAAATCCTGGGATCGCATCGTCGCTTTTATAGCTCATCGAAATTGTATAAGCTGTCGCAAACAGCTTTCCAATCGCCTCGGAAAAGCCCTCTGAAGACGGTGCGCCTTCGCCGTCAATTGTCAGAAAACGCATTTCCGGAACATCAATCAAGGCAATTTTTTTCGGCTGATAGAATTCTCTCTCAATTTTTTTGAAATCTAATTTTTCCATGATTTTATTTTATCATTTTTGAGCGAATTTGACATCTGTAAATTTCAGATTGAGATTTTGTCATGAATAATTTGCTGTTTCCTTTAATATTTATCCCACCTCCTCCGTGCAAAAGAGTCCGGAAGAATTCGGGCAAGAATTGACAAGGGCAAGCGTGATCGAACCTCACAGTCAGGGAAATAGGAACCCAAGGACTTGAAGCCCACGAAGGAAGTTTCGATATAAGGCGTGATGCTCGAGTGGCGGTTAGCAATCATCTCGGAAAAACCATACACAAAATAAGAATCCGCTTCGTCACATAGTTTTTTTGAACCGCCTATCTAAAAGAAAAATCCTTGCAATCAGCTGACAGCAAGGATTTCCATATTCATTCAGAGATCAATCAAACACAATCACATTTTTCATCCCGATAGCATCACGCGCATTCTTCAGCGCTGCGTTAAAATCCTCAATAGAAAAACGTTCACTGATAAGCCCTTTAAGCGACATACGCCCACTCGCGACAAGCGCCGCACTGCTCCGATAATTCGTCAGACTCGCACCTGTACAGCCGTAAACGCCCAGCTGCTTGTAATGGAGAATGTTCGTGTCCAGCGAAACGGTGCTATTGCCCTTAGGCAGACCGCCGAAGAAGAGCACGCGCCCGCGAGTCGCCATATAATCGAAACTGGCTTCCTGCGCCTGAGGAGCCGGCGCCGCCACGATACAAAGGTTGACACCCTGTCCATTTGTGACTTCGTCAAGTTTTTCTTTTAGATTCTCGCTTGTCAGGGTAATCAACCCCTCAACTAGTGAGCGCGCCGTGCCTAAACGCTCCGCCGACAAATCATTCATGATCACCTGACCCGCCCCACGCGAATAAGCCAGCATGGCATGCATGATACCAATCGGACCAGCACCAATAATCAGCACTGTCTCAGCGGTTACATCAGCTGTCAGCATTTGCCCATTGTAGACACAACTGAAAGGCTCAATCAAAGCAGCTTCCTCAAAGGAGAGCGCATCTGGAATCACAGTGATATTCCCCTGGCGTACGCCCTTCTCAGGAACGACCAAGTACTCCGCAAATCCGCCCGGCAGGCTAATTCCGAAAGCCGTGTAATTCGGGCAGAGTTGCGTATTTCCGCTAACACACTGGTCGCAGACCCCGCAGCCCATGTTCGGCGCAATTGCCACGCGCATGCCAGCCTCATAAAAATCAACCTCAGCGCCGACTTCTACAATCTCACCTGCGATTTCATGTCCCAGAGTCAAAGGCGTCTCTTCACTCACGCCAGGATAGCCGTTCTTGTACATCCGCACGTCTGTCCCACAGATCGAAGCAGCTTTTATCTTAACCAGAACTTCGCCGTTAGCTATTGTTGGCTTCTCAACTTCTGCAATTCTGATTTTCTCTTTGCCTAGTAATTGTACAGCTTTCACGCAAGTTCCTCCGCTTTAACGATTCTATTTTCCTGCAAGGATTTAAGTCCCATATTCACATTTTTCACTGCCATCAGCCCATCAAATCCTGTGCACTCAGTTTCAGTGTCATTGAGAATACTGTCCACAAAGGCCTGCTCTTCCGCCACATAAGCTTCTCTAAAGAGATAAGTCCAGCTGTGCATGGCAGGTCTTGAAATTTGTCCGTCCGGATGCGCCACAACCAGCTTGTGCTTGCTTTGATCGCCGATCAAGATGCTGCCTTTGGTACCCAGAATCTCCACACGTGCGTCATAGCCGTATTGCACGTATTGTGCGCCGTCTACCATGCCGATTTTCCCGTCGTCAAATGTCACCGTCATAGCAACCGTGTCATAAAAATCTGGGAAATCTTCCTTCGCTTCAGGAGAGCGATAGTTGCCGCCTACCGCATAAATCGAAGCAATTTCACGTCCCGTCAGCCACCTTAACGTGTCCAGATCATGGCTATTGACCTCGCCAATGGGTCCATTGCTTTTCGAGATGTCAAACATCCAAGGTTTGGGCTTGCTCGGACCGTGCGTTAATGATTTGACCAGTACAACATCGCCGATTTCGCCCGATTCAATGACTTTTTTAGCCTCAATAAAGCTCTCATCAAAGCGGCGCATGAAGCCGACCTGCAGTTTCACCTGATTTTCTTCAGCTGCATCGATCATTTCCTGGCATTCTGCCTCATTCATCGCCAGCGGTTTCTCGCAGAAAATGTGCTTCTTAGCCGCTGCCGCTGCCAGTGCGATTTCCCTGTGATAAATGGTCGGGGTCACGATGATGACGGCATCAATCTCAGGATTTGCCATGACTTCACGGTAATCTTGGTAGGTATGTTCAGCCTGCAACTCGTCTTGTGCCGCCTGTAGGTTTTCTGGGCTGGGATCACAAAGTGCTGTGAGACGCGCATTGGCGATTTTTTTTGCAAAGTTTCTGCCGTGAATCATGCCCGCTCGGCCTGTGCCGATGAGACAGAAATTTACTATTTTCTCCATTAATCTTCCTCTACTAAAGCACGCGCGAGTGCTGGTTCTCTTTGAGTTGGAGCGCTTTCAGTCGCTACTTGCTTTGAACTGGCCATTTTAATTGCTGTGACCAAGAAGCCGCTCACAGCCGTACCGATTACCAGAGCTAACACATAAAGCAGAACATTGGTTACCGCCCCAGGAATCAGGAAGACGAAGAAACCACCGTGTGGGACTGCAATGCCGCAGTTAAAGAGCATGGACAGTGCGCCAGTAATGGCTGAGCCCACTGTCACTGAAAGGAGCACACGGATCGGGTCGGCCGCCGCAAATGGGATGGCGCCCTCTGAGATGAAGGAGAGACCCAGTACCCAAGCGGATTTGCCAGCTTCACGCTCTTCTTGGGTGTAGAGTTTTTTGCCGATGATGGTCGAGGACAATGCCATCGCAAGCGGCGGCACCATGCCTGAAATCATGACCGCAGCCATAATCGTGCTGGTCTGTCCAGTCGCCAGGTTTGTCAGCGAAGCCACACCGAAGAAATAAGCTGCTTTGCCGATAGGACCTGCCAGGTCAATGGCCATCATGGCACCCAGAATCAGACCCAGGAGGATTGAGTTTATACCAGTCAGGCCGTTCAACCAGCCGGTAATGCCTTTGTTGAGTGCTGTAATCGGTGTCCCAATCACGAATTTCATGATCAGACCGTCGGCTAATACTGAAATAACTGGAATAATGAGGACAGGTAGAAGACCAGAGAATGCTGCAGGCAACTTCAAGACTTTTTTCAGTCCTAAAACGGTGTAGCCGGCAAGGAAACCACCGAGGAGCGCACCTAGGAAGCCGGCATTCATCGTTGACGCCAGCATTCCTACCAGCATACCCGGCACCAGTCCTGGACGGTCAGCGATTGAGAAAGCCACGTAACCGCCTAGAATCGGCCACATCAGACCCATAGCGATACCGCCCAGCTCTTTGATGGACGCGGCGATGTCGCCCTGAGCATTGATACCGCCGAAAGCGAAAGCCAGTGCGATACAGATACCACCTGCTACGACGAATGGAATCATGTAGGAAACGCCTGTCATCAGGTGAGAATAGATGCCGCCTGCTGTCTTCTTTGATTTGACATCCGTGCTTGTGCTTGAGACCGCGCTGCCAGACTGATAAATCGGCGACTTCACTGCATTGGTCAGTAAGTCGTCTGGATGATCAATCGCTTGTGTAATGTCTGCTTCCAGCAAATGCTTGCCGACAAAACGCTCTTTATTCACACTGGTGCTGGCTGCGATAATGACAGCGTCTGCAGCCACTATTTCTGCATCTGTCAGCACATTTTCCGCACCGATTGAGCCTTGCGTCTCCACCTTGATTTCGATGCCGCGCTTCTTAGCGGCCATCTCCAGATGTTCTGCCCCCATATAAGTGTGGGCGATGCCTGTCGAACAGGATGTGATTGCAACAATTTTCATAGGTTGTCTCTCCCATATTTATTGATCAAAAATGTTATAAAGTGCTGTTGCTGTATCCGCATTCATGAGAGCCTCTCGCACCTCCTCATGCATTAACTTACGAGCGAGCTGGCTCAAAATCCTGAGGTGCTCGTCATTTGAGCTTTCTGGGACGGCAATAAGAAACATTAAATGCACAGGCTGTCCATCCATTGAGTCCCATGAGATACCTGCCTGACTTCTAGCAAAAGCTAGTGAAGCCTCCTTTACACCTGCACTTTTTCCATGAGGAATCGCCACCCCAAAACCGATGCCGGTGGTGCTTTCCTCTTCACGACGCATTACCGCCCGGAGATACTCGTCCTTATTTGTCAGAATGTCTGCGTCGTTAAATAGCTCTGCGAGTTCATTGATAGCTGCTTCTTTTTCCGTTGCCGCCAAATCAAATTTTATATAATTTTCCTTCAATATTTTTTGAATATCTGCCATTAGGAATCTCCAAACTTGTCTTTATACTCGCTGACAATCTTAATCCCTGAACTCGTGCCTAAGCGCTCTGCGCCAGCTTCAACCATGTTCAGCGCCGTTTCCAAATTACGAATGCCGCCAGCCGCTTTAACCTTAACTGCGTCACCAACTGTCTGCTTCATCAGGCGCACATCCTCAAGCGTTGCACCGCCAGTACCAAAACCAGTTGAAGTTTTCACAAAGTCAGGTTTTACCTCACGCGCAATTTCACAAACCTGAACCTTCTCCTCGTCCGTCAGGTAACAGTTTTCCAGAATGACCTTGCTCAGAATCTTGCCTTCGCGCGCTGCAGATACAATCTCAGTCATCTCTCGGCGGATATAAGCCAAGTCTCCGTCTTTCAAGCGCCCGACATTAATGACATAATCAATCTCATCGGCACCATCAGCAATTGACTGCTTGACCTCATGCACCTTATTCTCAATCGTCGTCTGCCCCAGCGGGAAGCCGATGGCAGCACCGACATGGACAGGGCTGTCTTTCAAGAACTGACGGCACATTGCCACTGGAAATGAATTAATCGCCACCATCTTGAAGCCGTAGCTGTCAGCTTCTTCACAGAGTTTCGCAAACTCTTCCTTTTTTGCATCTGCCCGCAGTAAGGTATGGTCAACCATTCCAGCAAGTTCTTTGAGTGTGATGTTTTCAGTCATTTTTATTTTCCTTCATTTCTTTTTTGTTTGTGTTTGTATTCTATCATTTATTTTCGTTTAGTGCAAGCGTTTTACATGAAAAGTGTATAAAAAAAACAAATGAATATTTACATTTGCCTCATTATGCTTTAATAACGTTGATATGACGCCGTTTCAGCTTTTGAATTTCTACACTGCTGGCAAGCGAATCAGTAATCAGATATTCACACTCTCCAGGATCCGCAAACTGTTTAAAGCAGCGCTGATTCAGCTTATCCGAATCACAGAGTGCAATTGCCACCCGCCCGATATCAATCAGCGACTTTTTGATCTCTGCCGTTTCAAAATGCGGCGTCGAATAGCCGTAAATCGCATCAAATCCCGTCGTTCCAATAATTGACTTATCAACCGAGAAACTGCTGATTCGAAGCGTTAATGAACTCCCGGAGACATAGGGATAGCCGTTTCGAATCATGCCGCCCAGCACCATGACTTGAAAATTCTTATTCTCACTCAGTAGCAGTCCAATTTCCAAATCAAAAGTCAGAATTGTCAAATTCTTAAACTGGCTCTCAAGCAGCTTTTCGGCAAAAGCCATGCAGGTAGTGCCTGTATCAACTGCTAAAATATCATTGTCATCAATCAGCTCTAACGCCTTTTCAGCAATTTCGTACTTCTGTCTTGTTAACTCACGTTCAACTGGCGTAACCTCTAAACTGCGCTGGTAATTCTTTTTAATGACGCCGCCATGCGTTCGCTTAACGAGCCCCTCGCCTTCTAGTTCGCGCAAATCATTCCGAATCGTTGACGGCGTAACCTTAAAGAGATCTGCCAGTTCTGAGACTTCCATGCGTTTTTTTTCGTTGACGAGTTCTAAAATTGAACTTTTTCTTTCTTCAGCATACAATTGATTTTCCATTTTATTGCCTCCAAATACTTTTACTTATTTTCATTTTATCAAATTGGTTTTATTTTGCAAGCAAATGAAAATAAAAACAAATCCAGGCTGATAATGGATTTGTTTTTCCACTTAATTAAACGATTTACTTCAGACGCTTGCTGTCCATATTCTTGTGAAAAGCCGGATCGCTGGCAATACTCGGATTGATGCCTTTTGCAGTGGAGACCTCATAAGCCAGACACTGCAGCGGAATGATGAATTCCAGCGCTGAGAAATATCGACTGTTGGAAAATGCGATGCGGCAGTTTTTGGTAGTTGCTTCTGAATCTGAACTTATCAAATACTGAAAGTCTGTCTTTTTCTCCTGATAATCAATCAGTTTCAGCATTCTCTCATGATACTTGCTCGCTGGATTTCCGATAAATATCAGCGCAGCGCCTTTATTCACAGCATTGTAAGGTCCGTGCATAAACTCTTCCAGCTCATAGCCAGCGATTCCTATACGGACGGTTTCCAGCAGTTTCAGACTTCCTTCCATGCAGCTGGCGATTTCATGCTGGTCGCTTACGACTTGAATCACTTCTTTATTGAGAAGTTCGCTCTTGACTTGTTCTGCCCATTCTACACTTTTTGTGATAATGTCCGGAAGTCCTTGAATCACTGTTTGGAGCTCCTTGTACATGTTTGTTCTTGAGGAGAGCTCAATGCCCAGCAATGCCAGCGTTACTATAGTTGCAAGGTAGCCTTTTGTTTTGGCAACGGCTTTTTCTTCGCCGCAATCAATCTTTAGGCTGAGTCCTGCCGCCCTTTCTAGGTCGCTGTCGCTTTCTCCAACAAGGCTGAGGCAGGTATTCCCACGCTCTTTTGCGGCTTCAAGTGCATTGAGGGTTGACACGCTTTCGCCTGTCTGGGAAACAGCGATGAATAAGCTATCTGCACCTGTGCATGTTCTTCCATCAATGAATGCGTTGGAAAACATCGGATATACAGGGATGTCCAGAATTTCTTCGAACAAGCGTTTGACGGCAAATCCCGCATGGCAGCTGGTGCCTGAGCCTACGATGTAAATATTCTGCCAGTGGAGAGTCTCAAGCTTGTCCACGATTGGCTTTAAGAGCGTCAGCCGAGCATCGAATATGTGCTGGAGGATTGCTGGAGCCTCTTCAATGTAATCTCGCATGGTTTTTTCCATTTTACAATACTCCAATCAGGACGCCGAGGACACCGAAAGCCATGAGGCCCAGCATGATATAGGTGACTTTAAAGCCTTTTTTGACCATCCAGTAAACGAAGAAGGTCAGGCCTAGAGGGAGCATGGCAGGTAGGATACCGTTGAACATGTCTTGAAGCACTGTTTTGGTGCCGTTGAGTTTTAGGACGATTGGGGTCTGAAGTTTGACCATGGTGGCAATCATTGCGCCGACAACGAAAGTGCCCAGGAGTTTTGCGGCTGCTGTCAGTTTTTCAAACAGGCCTTCTGCATAGACTTTCTGGATGAAGGTCATACCGCTGGAGTAGCCGATTTTCAGACCGCCGATACGCAGAATGTAATGCGGCACGTTGTAAATCAGGATGAATAGGATAGCACCGAGGATGTTTCCCTTGACGGCGAGTCCTGTACCGATGCCTGCGCCGATGATTCGGATGGTGCCCCAGAAGAATGAATCTCCAATACCGGCCAGCGGGCCCATGAGTGCTGCCTTGATTGCACCGATCGCGTCAGCATTCGATTCTTCATCTTTGCCGACCTTGGCGTTCTCTTCTTCCATGGCAATGACGAGTCCCATGATAAAGGTAACGAATTGCGGCGATGTGTTGAAGAAGGTCACATGGCGTTGTAAGGCTAATGCCATATCTTCTTTGTTTTTATAAATTCTCCGTAAGGCTGGAAGGAGCGCAAAGCACCAGCCGATGGCCTGCATACGTTCGTAGTTAAATGCACCTTGAAGTGCCAGTGAGCGAATGACGGTTTTCCAGAATATTTTCCTGTCCAGGGCTTTTACTTCAGTTTTTTCTACATTTTCCATTTCTAGCCTCCTTTCTATAATACTGATTTATTTTTCAGAGAATTGCGATATGTCACGAATGCAACAGCAGCCCCTAGAATTGAAATCGAAATCATACTCATTCCCAGAACTGCAGCAAGGACAAATCCCACAAACAGATACGGCGCGCTGTCTTTGTCAAAGATGAAACGCATCAGAATCGCGATACCAAGGGCTGGCAGGAGACCTGAAGACATCCCAAGTCCAGTCAGAATATTTTGCGGAATTACCTTAACCAGCGATTGAATGGCCCCCGAGCCAAGAAGCACGCCGAAGAAGACAGGAATGAAGGAAATCAGGAAGAAGACACTCGCTCCCATCCATAGAAGTCTGGCAATCCCTTTGTCATTTCCCTGCGCCGCGTAAACATCGGCTTTGCGGTTGAGACCAGTGTTGATAATACGAGCCAGAATCCCCAAGCTCTGTGCAAGAAGTGCAATCGGCAGCGCAACAGCAATCGCCGTCTTCGTGTCCAGACCTGAGAGAATTGCAAAAGTTGTCCCTAGAATGCCGCCTGTGACCATATCAGGCGGTGTCGCGCCACCGATATTGACCATTCCCATCCAGACCAGCTCGAGCGATCCGCCCATAATAATGCCTGTCTGGAAATCGCCAAGAATTAATCCGACAATAGGCCCTACAACTAACGGTCTGTCCAGCATATTTTGCCCGAACATCCGAGAATCCCACTGGGCAAGGCCGGCCAGTATTCCTAATAATAAAGCTTGAATAAACATAATTCCTCCTTCTAATTGCTTTTTCTTGAGTAAATTTTCTTCATGTCAGCAAGCGACAACTCCTTGTCTGACGGTACAACCTGGACAGAGACCTTCTTCCCGAGAGCGTCAATTTTCTCAGCGTTGTCAATGTCGTGCCTCGAAAGAAAAACCTGCCTCTCCATCTGGACGCGCCCCTCGGCCTTCCGAATTCCGCCAAGCACGGCCTCCTTAATCCCTGGAATATTTTCCGCCATCATTACTGCGTCATCTGTAGTCTCCACCACAATAAAAATCTTACTGCTGTCATTTGCCGGATCATTGCAGAACTTAACCGCTTCATCTTTCGTGACGATGTTCAATGCCACACCAGGCGGTTTAGCCAGGTTTAGAGCCATCTGCAAGAATGGATCCTTCGCATATTTGTCATTCGCCACTACGATGACATTGGCACTTAGATAGGAAGTCCAAGTCATGGCAACTTGGCCGTGAATCAGCCGGTCATCAACCCTCAGTAACGTAATCATTTTCTACCACCTTGTCTAGTAATTTGTTCAAATAAACAATCGAAGATTTCGCATTCTCCACAGCTTTTTCAATTCCTGCGGCAGTATTTTCCTCTGTACTCAGGACAATCTCAAGCAACAGGCCCAAATTCAGTCCTGTCACAAGATGCAGATTTTGCTGAGTCTGCAAAAATGGAAAGGCAGCTTGAGTCGAGCTTCCGCCCTGAATATCCGTCAGAACAATGATGTCACTGTCTTCTTCCGCTGAAGCGATGAAAGCACTGATTTGACTTCTCACATCTTCAGGACTGTCATCTTCAGCGATTGAAATCCTGCTGACTTCTTCTATTCCGGAAATCATCCTCAAAGAATCAGCGATTCCCTCGGCAAATTTCCCATGTGTTAAGATTAAAATTTTCCTACGCATCCATTCTCCTTTTGAATCGCATTCACATCGCCGCATTTTCCGCCGACAAAGGCTTCTTGCACCTGATAGTCAGCATCAAGCACGACAATATCTGCATCATAGCCTTTCTGGATTCTCCCTTTTACATTGTCTATTCCCAGAAGTTCTGCTGGATAAAGCGAAGCCATTTGAAGCGCCTCTACCAGGTCAATTCTGGTGTTCTCAACAGTATTTTTTACTGCATTATTCAGCTTCAGAACACTTCCAGCAAGACCGCCTGTTTCCTTAAGCCTGACAGAGTCGTCTTCACTCAGGACGACCGGCCTTCCATGGAGCACATAGTCTCCCAGCGGCATGCCTTTAGCCCTGTTAGAATCTGTAATAAGAATCATTTTCCCCCTTCCTTTAGTTTTTCGCACAAGATCAATCGCCTCGAAACTCACATGAATTCCATCAGCGATAAATTCACAGACCAGGTCATTACTCAGCATGGCATAACCCGCTAAGGAAATCTCGCGATGATGAATCTGCGGCATCCCATTGAACATATGTGTGATTAATTGTGCACCATGTTTTTCACCCAGCTCGGCTTCGATTTTGCGCGCCCCAGAATGTCCCATGCTCACAAGAAAGCCCTTCTCATGAAGGTAGCGAATCAGCGAAAAGTCCTCATCCTCTTCCGGCGCCAGTGTAATGCGCTTTATCTGATTTCTGCCAGCCTGATTGAAGGCCTCGAAACACTCGACACTGGGCGAAATAATACTTTGAGGATTCTGAGCACCAGCGAACTTAACGTTCAGAAAAGGTCCTTCCAAATGAATTCCCAGGCAGTTTGCTCCGAAATCCAGCGCCTGACTGACAATTTTCCCCCCCAAAACTACCAAGCGTGAAATCAATTCTGCCCTATCTAAGGAAGTGGAGGTGGCAAGAAAGGAAGTCGTTCCTTCAAGCAAGAGATTGCGTCGAAGCCTGTCAAAACCCTCCTGCGGGTAATCCAGACAGTCGTCTCCGTAGCCGCCATGCAGGTGCAAATCTATGAAACCAGGAACAATCATATTTTCCTGAAAATCATAATCCACCATAGTTTGTGCTGCATAGGGAAGAATCTCAATTATCTTCCCATTTTCAAAAGCCAAAGCCGCAGCTTCAAAGCCTTCACCGATGAGCACATTTTTACTCTTGATAATTACCATTCTTGAGCATTTTCTCCTTTCGACTTTTCAGCCAGAAAATTAAGTATGGAAGCAGACAGCTTGCCGAAACCCCTGTCAACATCGCCGTTTTCCCAAGACTCGCAGAAGCGCCGCCCAGAAAACTGCCAAGGAAAAAGAGAAGCACGAGAAGTAGGATATCCAAGGCCAGTTTCGCCTCCTCCCTTTTGTGACGAAGCACGAAGTTGACAAGATAAGAATAGAAATTTTTCAAATTCCCCGTCATGATTCCATTATTTAAATTACTTTTCTCGAAATCCCGAAAAAAAGTAAGCGCAATACCAGATAAGAAGCTGTACACAACCACACTAAGATTTGACGTCAGTATCGAGTTAAAGACCGTACTTAGCCAAATAATGACTGAGAAAACCGACCAGCCAAACCGCCAGTTTTTCTTGCACTCGCTGATTAAGACAGCTGCCAGCGTACATCCCGCTCCGAAGCCGACTAGCAGACACAAATTATCAGCCGCCGAATCGATTTCCCCCTTGGATAGCTCAATTCCAAGATTCACCAAATTTCCCGTTTGAGCACTAATCAAAGTGGAATGGTTGTAAATCGCTGAATAAGCATTGAGAAAGCCCAGAATCAGTGTTGAAAGCCCAGTTGTCACGCTATTCATAGAAAATGTGTTCGAATTTTCTTTCATTTCTAACTTTATTATAAATACATTTCACGGAAATAATTTTCTTTTCATAATAAGTTTTAAGGAATTGTTAGTCAAAAATACTCCGGCGCAGTAAAAAAAACCTCAAGGTTGATTAAATCAACCATTGAGGGCTTTGTTACTTCTTACGAATCGGACCCAGCCGTTTGTATACCGCGTAAGTATCAATCAGAATCCGACTAACCACCTCCAGCGGAATACGGCTGCCGACATCTAAGCCGAAATTCACTTCTTTATGCTCAGATTTATAAGCAAATAAAGTCACATCTGACAATTCGACCATCTTACTCGTTGCACCCGCAGTAATCGTGATTATCTTGGCTTTTCTCTTCCTTGCACATTCCAGCGCCTTGATAATTTCCGGCGTCGCTCCACTTAACGAGACTGCAATGACTAAAGTTTTCTGATTGGCACGCTCTGCATAATACTGAATATAATCAAAATCATTGTAGTTCGCGCAATTCTTCCCGAAAAGTCGCAGCTTGTACATGATTTCCTTCGCCACAGCAGTATTTAGGCCCGAAGAACAAATCAGAACATTCTCCTGCTGACTCAGCAAATAAACAGCCTTCTCTATATCATCCACCGAAAGCTGGCTGATGGTGCGGCTAATTTCAACTTCGTTTTTCTTAATGACCAGATTGACCTCTTTAGAAAAACCGTTTTCCTTCTTACTTTCAGAATAATACAAAATTGATTTGAAAGAAGTATAACCGCTGTATCCTTTCTTCTTCAGGGTTCTCACAATAGTCGAAGGACTCACATGAATCTCCTCCGCCAGCTGCGAGATTGAAAGCTTCGGGATTTCATCAAGATGCTCCTGAATAAACTGCCAGCAAAATAATTCCGCACTTCCCAATTTCTTCATAGGTTTCCCCCAAATTTTAATCGGACACAACGCCCTAAATTGTAATAAGTTTACGTTAATATCATAGCATAGGAAACAATTTTGTCAATAATGAACTATTCTATAAAATTCTTAAAAATCGGAATTCTTTTTTCAACTAAGCCGACTGACTGTCAAGCGAAATTGAAAATGTCCCAAAATTTTGGTCAACATGAGTGCAAAATTTTGTTAAAAATTGGACTGAATTGACCTAATTTGTTACAATTGATTTTGAGCATGAGGCTGCT
>JAITVN010000006.1 GCA_031285775.1 Streptococcaceae bacterium
TGGATTAACCGCAAAGAGGGAAAGGTATACAGCAGCAGTACGAATTTCATGACAGAATACGACGGAACAGCGCCTGGAGAATACGTCTGGAGAGGAACAGCCACATACAATGTGAACTACGTGTTTAAAAGTGAATCAGCTGATAAAGCTTTGCCTGCGGAGGTGACAAAACTCCTGCCCGCTGAAGCGACAGAAAATTATGATGAAGAAATCGTTAATTCACCTGAACTTTCCGCAACAGAGCTGACAACAGCTGACGGGAAATGGACATTCAAAGGCTGGGACAAGTCAACAGCAACGATTTCAGGTGCTGATGAAGTTGTAACAGGCCTCTGGGCATTCACTCCAAAATCCCTAGAACCTGCGCCGCCAACAGAGCCAGAACCAGTGCCAGAACCAAATCCGAATCCAAATCCAAATCCAAATCCAACTCCCGATCCCAATTCAAATCCAGCACAGCCAATCCCCGGCCCAGGCCAGCCGAGTCCATCCGAACCACAAGCTTCAAACGACCAGCAGAGCCAGCCCAAGCAGGAAAAAACACTGCCCAAGGCTGGCGACACTGACAATTACTATTTAGCGTCCATCGGCTTCGTCTTGCTGGGAATACTAAGTCTTACCATTCTCAGTCAAATTCATAAAAAAAACTAAAATCCATAAAAAGAAACATATAACTTGGAGGAAAAATGAAATTCGGAAAGAAACTCTTCGGTCTGCTGATTCTGCTAATGTCAGTTTTTGCGATAGGAACGAGCAAAGCATTTGCAGCAAGCGATGCAACTGGCAGATGGGGCACTGTAGACTCAGGCATAGACTGGGAATTTAAGGAGGACTCTGGAACCTTGACATTTACCAGCGGCGGCTGGGTCCCAAGCAGCGGAGAAAACAAAAGCTGGTTTGATACAGACGCTACAGATAAGGGGCAAGCGATCAAAAAAATCGTGTTTCAGCAGCCAGTTTCTCTCACAGGTTTCGCCGATCACCTGTTTAACGACTTAGCCAACCTAGAAAGCATTGACGGACTGGAGAAAATCGACAGCTCACATGCTGAGCTCTTGGTAAGCACCTTCATGGGCTGTCAGAAACTAAAAAACATTGACGGCTTATCAAATTGGGATACTTCTCACGTAACATCTCTAGAAAGAATATTTACTGATTGCTATGCCGTGGAAAACTTCACAGCCTTAAAAGACTGGAATGTCTCAAATGTTATCAATCTCAGATCAGCCTTTTCTTCCACCGCCATAGAAAATGCCAAAGCCCTTGAAGCATGGAATACTCAAAATGTGACCACCATGGATTACATGTTTCTCAATTGTACGCATCTGAAGAGTCTTGATGGGCTGGAGAATTGGGACACTCAAAATCTAAAGCTCATGAATTTGGCCTTTAACCAATGCGAAAATTTAGAAAACATTGATGCTCTGAGAAACTGGAATACAAAAAATATGGTCAGTATGAGTTCAATTCTTGGCCGTTGTGCCAGACTGACAAACGCGGATGCTTTAAGAAACTGGAACACTGAAAATCTTACGAGTGCCATGTACTGGTTTATAAAATGTCAAAATCTGAATTCTATTGATCTGACAAACTGGAATACCAGATCGCTCGAATCATGGAAACAAAAGGGACAGTTTTCAGAATGCGCTCAGCTGAAGGCCATTGCCTTGGGGGAAAACAGTGTTTTTACCAGCGAAGCAGATCTGCCTGAGATTGATACTTCCAGCGGCGAATATACTGGCGAATGGATTGGCCTTAATACAGGAAAGATTTACAGCAGCAGTGCAGATTTCATAACGAATTATGACGGTACTGTACCCGATACTTATGTCTGGAGAAAAACGCCGACCTACAACATTTTTTACAGTTTCGTCAGCGATCCGCTGGGGATAGAACTTCCCATAGAAGTTACGCGACTTTTACCGCCAGCTGTCATCGGAGATAAAAATAAAACCATCGTAGATTCTCCGGTACTAACCGACAAAGAAATTGATTTAGGCAATGACACCTGGATTTTTGAAGGCTGGGATAAAAATCAGGTTACTATTGAAGGTGCAGATGAACAAGTCGTTGGAAAATGGCAGGATATCCACAAGAACCAGCCAGATAAACCCAAACCAGAAGAACCAGAACCGGTGAAGCCAAATCCAGGCCCAACGAATCCGTCTCCTGATAAACCGAAACCCATTCCAAGCAAACCTCAGCCGGACAAACCTGACCCGGGAAAGAACACACCAGTTCCGCAGAAACCTGCACCAATCATCAACACAAATTCTAGCAACAAGCCGATAAATCTGAATAACCTGAATTCAGCAAAACCGTCCGATACAGAAAATAAGACAAACCTGCCGAAAACAGGGGACAGCAGCGGCGTTGAGTTAGTAGTAATCGGTTTCGGTTTTATTATCATCGTTGCAATTGTAGTGTTTTATTCTCAAAGAAGGAAAAAATAATCAAATATTTGCAAGAAAAGCAAACACTCAGAATGTTCAAAACTTAAACAGCGTAAACTTTGTGAATTTCTGATAATTACGATATAATAACCGCATGGACATTATCAAAGCAATCATCCTCGGGATCGTCGAGGGAATTACTGAGTGGCTGCCGGTTTCTTCAACAGGACACTTAATTATTGTTGAGCACTTTCTTGGCTTGAATCAGTCTGCGGACTTTAAGCTCATGTTTGATTACGTCATCCAACTTGGCGCGATTCTATCCGTCGTGGTCATCTTCTTTCATACTTTGAATCCTTTCTCACGGACCAAGTCAAGCAAAGAAGTGCAAAGAACCTGGCAGCTTTGGGCAAAGATTGTTGTGGCCTGTGTGCCGGCTGTCATTGTTGCACTTCCATTGAACAGCTGGTTTGATGCCAATTTCAACAAATATGTGCCTGTGGCCATCATGCTGATTATATATGGCGTTGCCTTTATCGTGATTGAGCGCTACTGGGTACCGAATCACCAGTTTAAAGTCACGCGCGTCAGTCAGATCAGCTACCGAATGGCTCTGATTATCGGCGGCTTTCAAGTTCTGTCGCTGATGCCTGGAACATCGCGTTCAGGCGCAACCATTGTCGGTGCTTTGCTGATAGGCATCAGTCGTGTGGCAGGTGCAGAATTCAGCTTTTTCTTGGGAATCCCAGCGATGGTTGGAATGAGCGGTTTGAAACTCATAAAATTTTTCACGGCTGGAAATAGCCTCAGCCTTTATCAATTTTTCATTGTGCTGGTTGCCTTTGTCGTGGCCTTTGCTGTCTCCATGTTCACGATTCGATGGCTGATGAATTATGTCAAAAACCATGATTTCACTTTCTTTGGTAAATATCGGATCGCTCTGGGAGTGATTTTGCTGGTAATTGCGCTTGTCACAGCACTCTTGGGGCAGGCTGCTTAATACTTAATAATAATCAAAAAATTCATTCAATATTTTAGCTGAATGAATTTTTTGACATTGCAGGAGTTCTAAAGCTCTAAAATCAGTTATCTGTCAAGCGAAATTGAAAATGTCCCAAAATTTTGGTCAACATGAGTGCAAAATTTTGTTAAAAATTGGACTGAATTGACCTAATTTGTTACAATTGATTTTGAGCATGAGGCTGCT
>JAITVN010000012.1 GCA_031285775.1 Streptococcaceae bacterium
AGCTGAGTGTGGTTTGTCCTGTTTTTATCATATGAACCGCCTGTGGCTTGATAACTCTATTATACTAAAAAATCACTATCTATTTTACTCAGATAGTGACTTTTTCAGCAGGTTCGCTGCTGCACCGTTTTTTCCTGAAGGAGATAAAGCACAATCAAAATACGACCCAAACGTCCATTTCCATCTAGAAATGGGTGGATGGATTCAAACTGAGCATGGATGATTGCAGTTTTTAGAAGGGCTGGTGCATTTTCGTCAATGATTTCATCATCACTGTTAAACTTTGACGCAAAAGTACGATGCGACTCCTTATTGATATAGAATTCCAGATTTGCCATATAGTCTGCAATCTCATTAGCAGGAACTGGAAGGTAGATGGCATTTTCAATTTTTTTATCTGGTCCGATAAAGTTCTGAATTTTCCGGAAATCACCTGCTCCGCTTATTGTGCCACGCGAATCTGTCATCAAAGTTTTATGAAGCTGCTTAATCATTCGAGTCGAGATAGGGTTACCTGCTTTTATGAGATGAAAGCCTTCGTCCAAAGCCTTCTGGTAGTTCAATACTTCAATGACATCCGATGACTTTCTCTTCTTATCTTTCTCTCCAAGCACTTCCGTGAAAGTAACCTGAGTTCCTTCAATTCTGGTAGACTGCGTGGACTCAATCAGAGAAAACACCTGGGTGAAACTCTCATTCACGATGGCATGAGATACTTCTGCATTTAACTCTCCAAGCTTATGGTTCACTTTAGCGAGGAGTTTATAAAGGCGCAGCGCTTCGTCCTTCGTGACGCTAGCGGGTAGATACTTAATTCCTTTTATTGCCATATACTGCTCTCCCTAACTATTTTTAGGATAATTATAGCACGAAAAAATCTTATAATTAATAATTATTTGTTATAGGCTGTATTTTCAAGGTTTATATTTTAATTCTACTGCCGATTCGATTCTTATGCTCGGGCATCCTTAATTTCAGGCAATTGGAAATCCTTATTCTTTCTTCAAATGTTCAAATACTTCTGACTCGCGGAACACTAAGTAAAATTGATATACTGCTATCCCGACAATCAAATACTCGTAAGAACTCGCAGACCCCAGTACCCGATAAAAGCCATGATTGGCTTCAATGAGTATAAAGTTAAGCAGCAAGGCAATGATCAAGTTCTTGCGACAGGGCTTGATTATAAAAAGAATGACGGAAAAAACTGTCGCTAAGGCAAAGTAGCCTTCATGCTGGGCAGGCATAAAAAGCCAGCAGATTAATGGTGAAAGCACTAGCAGATTTAATGACAGCTCATCTTGTCGCTCAATCGATTTAATATTAAACAGCAAAGAATATAGAATGACAAAGGACAAAATCATTGCCAGGTATCCGAACTTCGCCATATCGGCGACTTGTTCCATCTGAATATTAGGCATCCAATTCCAGTTTTTTCCAGCGTTTAGCAAGTCCCAGAAGCCGTAATTGAGGCCGCCGACCGCACTACGTGAAAGTAAAGTCCCGATTGTGGCATCAGAGAAGCTTTGGCCAGCAAGAATTCCAGGAAATGAAAGAAGCAGGAAACCTACGATTCCAAAAAGCGGCGAAACAATTTCCAGCCACTTTTTGTGCAAAAAATTCTCCTTGAAGTCCCTCAAGTAGAAAAAGAATAAGAATGGCGCAAAATAGATCCCCATCATTTTAAAAGGTAATGCGGCACCCAGAATCAGCCAAGCGAGCCAATTTTTCTTTTTTATGAAAGCCAGAAGCGAGAACAGAACCAATGCAATATAAGACGAATCCGGCAAATTTGTTTTTATAACATCCAAGAAAAAGGCAGGTAAGAAAAGAAAGAGGGCAGCAGTTATGACAGGCTTCCAGCTGTCTTTTGCGGAAAATTGTTTCACAATATAAAAGGCTGCGATTGATGACAGCAGCGTAAAAAATCCCGCCATCATTTTTATACAATACTGTACTGGGAGGTTCGGATAAAGGTGAAGTTTTCCGAACAGGGCAATGATGACGTACCAGATGGAAGTATAGTCTGCATCAATGTCCTTTCCTATTGTAACGACGCCCTGCATCCCGTGGACCGACAGGTAGTTCCACCAGCTCAGCTGAGCGCGTTTCATATCACCATCAACCGGAAAAACATCTCTCGAGTAATACATCATACCAAGCCAGATAAACAGCACAAACAATCCAAAGATGAGTCTTTGGATTCTATAGTTTTTCGTCGTTTTTCTCATAATCAATTTTAATCCTCTAATTTAAAGCGAATTCTTTCACTTTATTCAAATGTTTCTCTTATAGAGTTGCCTTCATTCATCTTACCAGAATTTTTAGGATATTGCTATAAAACTGCAGTGATGATCGTAGCTAGGCGAAAAAGTCATGCGGATTTTTTTCACGAATCATCTTCTCCAATGCATGGCGTTCTTTTTCTCGTCCTAAGAACATTATTTCGCCCTACTTTTTACTACTTATGATTGTAATACTATAAAGTTGGAAAATGAGAGTGATTTAGCTTGTAGACCTCATCGCTCCAACTTAACTTTGCTCCGCTGTTCACGCTAAATATCTGATATGGCAAATCCGTTTTTCTCTCATCAGTCGGCGTTCAGTTTTCGATACGGGAATAATTCCAGCAAAAAAGGCCCAGGACTGGTGCTTGACACTGTTCGGGGCTGCTTTCAATTCTATTATAGGACAAAAATGAGGACAAAAATGAAATTAATGAATCGATAAAGAGGAGGTCTTAGATCTCCCCTATTAAGTTGGTTCTATTTGCTATATATCTAGGCAATCGCCCGTTTGTTTTCAAAGACAAAGGAAACAAATGATTTCTCTGATTCCTTCCAAACCGCCAGAACATCTGAGACACTGTAGCCTTTTATTTCAGTCTCGCGGTCATTAGAAAGCTCTAACAAAAACTTCCTATGGTCTGAAGACATATCAACAACAGTTCCTTTCGAGCCGTCTTTGACAAAAACATAATCATATTCTTTAATCATCGTTATTTCCCTTCTTATCTTGATATGCAGTTACTATTCGCGGCCTTCCAGTTTTTGAATCTATTATCCATGCAGTGATTATTTGTGCGGAGGTATTATTTCGTCCTTTAAATTTCATTGAAACCTCAAACGTCTCGCCGTAACCTTTATCTCCCTTGGAAATCGCTTCACAAAAAGGAAGTTGTTCACTAATTTGATTTTTCAGTTCCTCCCAATTATCCTTTGTATAACCAAGAGCTTTGAAAAATCTAGCTTTCGTATAAGCGTCTTTGTTTATATTATCCTCGTCAAGAAGATATTTTTTGAATCTGCCTTCGGGATAAATCGCATTTTCATAGTCTGGCAATGCAGTTGGATTAGTTGAAATACTTCTTCCCTGATTGTAACCTTTTTCATCTGTTTTGTAAATGGCTTCGTCCTTCTGTCCTTTTATCTAAGTTTTTCTTTTAGGGATTTGAATTTTGAACAAAGTATCATCCTTTTCTTCGCCCCCTTATACATTAATACGCAAAAAAATTGAGTATGTATCAGCACAAAAAATACAAATGCGTCCATTTCCATGTAACTGCTAAAATGAATTGAGCCACTAACGCTCATTAATTTTGAGCCACACTAGCATAACCAGTACTATGATTATAAATAATAGTTTGCTGGAGGAAGCGTGGTAAAAATATAATGATTTATTCAAGAATTAAGCAGCTTCATGATGAAGAATATCTTTCATTTTACAAAAGGTCTGTGACTTTTTCTTCGTGTTGCCTGCGCTTATTTCATCGCAATATTCAATCTTATGCTGAAACATTTTCAATAATTTTACGTATATATTAGTAAGGGATTGAATTCCAGATTTAATCTCTGTGTCAATTTATCATTCGGTGATCATGGCCTCACACAATTCTAGATAATGAGGAGGTCAGTATGACATTTGTTTTGGTATGCTGCCATTCTCGGAATTGAACTCAGCATGCCAGGATCTAGGAAATTAGATAAATCAAGAACCTGCCTGAAGGCAGAACCTCGATTTCCTTAATTTCTACGATTCTGAGCGGGCATGCTTCATATCTTGGCATAGGTGATTGGATGGATTTTCTGTTAGAAATTCTTGGTGCAGTTCGCGACATCGTGAACACAATCAAGATGATAATGGAAATCAAAAAGCTTAACCGCAAGGATTAAGCAAAACCAATCACCGAGAGAATAATTAACACGTCGTGTGTTTGCGCACACGGCTTTTTTTGTGCCTTTCTCTGATAAGAATATCTTACCATGTCGTTAAAGATTTTTCAAGTTTAAGACTTACCGTGTGTATGTCATCACCTTGCCGTTGTTTTGATATGTTGCCATTGTTTTGGCCTAATCGGCAGAAAAAATTGCTAATTGAAAAAATTAAATCGAACAATTTTCTGGAATTGCTCAACCACATAACTGTTAGATATATTAAATCGAAAGAAAATTTTGCTAATCAAAAGAAAACGACAGAAGCTATTTTTAGGAAGGCGGGAAAACTGAAATAATATATTGCATTATGCCTTTTGAATTCGAGGAAATTATTGAGATGGGTAGTGCCTATATTCCGTGTTTGCAAAAGGAAGCGGCTCTTTTCGTGTCATTTACTGGTTCTATACTTGTCACACGCGGTTCTCTTGTGTGGCAAAACTCTCATCTTAAGAAAATGATATCCAGCGATACTTCATTGAGCAAATATACCTACATTTTCAATGCAAATAAAACGACATTTTTAGTTCAACTTTCAACTCTATTCTGATTGATATCTTATTCTTCGCGTTCAGTGCGCTAATTTTCCGCGTTGGCTGCGCTTATTCTCCGCACTGGTGCGCTTATTTCATCGCAATATTCACACACGTTTTTCATTATCTGTGATATCGGTCAAGCAAAATTACCAACTCTGTGTGTAACTGCTAAAATTAATTGATCGCTAATGGCTCAATTCATTTTAGCAATTACAGCCGATGTCTTTATTGCTTTCCAGTTCCCTTTCGCTTAGCAAAATACAATTATTAGAAATTAATTCTCTTCTCTTCAATTACAAGCGGTCGATTCATAACTCTAGAGTTAATTGCCATGATGTACTCGCCAAGGAACCCGATAAAAAATATCTGGACGGAACTGAAAAGAAACATCCCTATTAGCAGAGGAGCTTGACCAAGGGGAAACTGGTTCCAATATACTAATTTTAAAACTAAATATATTAAAGCCAAAAGTATCCCTAACATGGAAAAACTAAAGCCAGCAAAAGTAGCTAATCTCAATATACCCTTTGTATATGATGTAATTCCCACCATTCCCACATCAAATAATCTAAAGAAATTATTACTCGTTTTTCCATGAAGTCGTGCTGCTTGTGTATATGGTAGTTCTTTCCTATCAAATCCTAGCTCAGCTACTATTCCTCTCAGATATGGTTGGGGGTCTTTAAGATCGCGCAATACGTTAATAAAAGATTTATCGTAGAGACCAAACCCAGTAAAATGTTCAATCTGATCAACATTGGAAAACTTTTTCATTGTCTTATAAAAAACTCCTCGCAGTGCATACATTATTCTATTCTCTTTGCTTTGAGTTTTTACGCCAATAACGATTTTATATCCGTTCTCCCACTCTCTAACAAAATCTCCAATCATTTCAATGGGATCTTGAAAATCAGCGCACATCAAAATCACTGCATCTCCTGAGGCTTGCAGGAGACCATAATATGGTGAATTAAATTGCCCAAAGTTCTTGGCGTTAAAAATTGCTTTTGTAAGGGAATCCTTCTCACAAATTTTGAGCAACTTCTCACGAGTAGAATCTTGCGAATCATTATCGATAAAAATCATTTCATACGAGTAATCTTCTAAGTTTGCCATGAAATACTTTTTAATTTCATCGTGCAAAAGAGTAACGTTCTCTTCCTCATTATATGTTGGAATGACAATACTAATTGTTTTCATTATTCTTCCTTGATGCAATAATCTTCATAATTCCCTCTTCAAAGCTAACTTGCGGTAGCCAATTAAGCAGTGTTTTCAGTTTTTCAACATTTGGCCAGATGCTAACCATTCCCGTTGGTGGATAGCTGATTGCCCCATAGTTAAGAACACTTTCGGATTTGATAATCTCTTTTGTTTCCTCAATAAAATCTTTCAATAATCTTACTTCTCCAGTTCCAAAATTATAGACACCATCCTCACAAGGAATAGTTGCTAGTCCAATAAGTCCCTTTATGGCATCAGAAATGTAGAGAAAATCCCATTTCTGGATACCTAGCGTCAGATCAATCGGCTGGTTTTTAAGCATTTTTGAAATCATATCCATGATTAAAGTGTTTTCATAATCACCTGGGCCATACAGACTGAAGAATCTCGGTTCCTTGAAGAAGATATCACTTTCTGAACAAAACAGTCGCGCCGACTCAAAAAACTTCAGCTTTGCCTTTCCATATTCTGTTACAGGTACACAAAAAGTACTCTCAAATATTTCTTTATTATAGTTTCCATATTCTGCCTGGGAACCAGCAGAAATAAAAGTTTTAACATTTAATTTTTTTGCCGCCTCTAAAGTTTGAAGCGAGTTTAAATAATTCCTGTTTTGAAGTTCCTTATCGTTTCGTTTAGCTCCTCTTGTTCCATCCCATGAAAGATGAAATAAACAATCACTAGAGTCAACAAATTCTGGTAATCTATCATACTCAGACATCTCTAATTCTATTAGCTTTAAGTTATCATGATTTGGGAGTTTAGACTTATTTGTTGAGTTTGGGCGAATTACTGCAATTACTTCAATTTTTTGTTCCAATAAACCTTTGACTAATTCAACACCAATAAAACTTGTTGCTCCAGTAATTATTACCTTTTTCATTCTCCACTCCTAAAAAAGCCTTTGATTTTCGAGAGAATTTGATTCTTTCCAAAACCAAACTCCTCTCTTAGGTATGCTTCGTCTCCTACCTTTGCAGAAAACTCGTTATTGAGCCCCATTCTTATTAAAACGGCTTTGTTTATTTGTGAGCTCAATACCTCAGCCGTCGCACTTCCTAAGCCACCAGTAATTTGGTGATCTTCAATCGTAACAATAAGCTTATACTTTTTCCCAGCTTCTAGAATAAGCTTCTCGTCAATTGGTTTCACAGTAGGAAAAGTATACAGCGCCGTACTTATTCCGTCCTGATTCAGTTCAATAGCAGCCTCTTTTGCTAGAACGGCAATACTCCCAGCTACAAAAATGGCAACATCCGAACCAGAAACAAGTTCAATGGCTTTCCCAATTTCTAACTCAAAATCCACATTTTCATGAACGTTAGGTTCTTTCCCCTTACTAAGGCGTATATACGAAGGTTTATCATAATTCACAGATAAATCAGCAATCTTTGCGGCTTCAACAGTGTCACTTGGTGTAAAAATCGTTATTCCAGGTAAACATCTCAATATTCCTAAATCTTCCGTTCCATGATGTGTAATCCCCAGGCTTCCATAACCTAAGCCTGCACCTACCGAAATAATTTTTACATTCGCATAATGGTAAAGAACATCGTCTCTAATCTGTTCGAGACTACGCAAAGTAGGAAAATTATTTATCGAGTATGTGTAAACTTTTTTTCCGCTTAAAGCAAGCCCCGCAGCAGCTGAGGTCATATTCTGCTCAGCAATTCCAGCGTTTATAAACTGACCAGGAAGTTTTTCTTGAAACTGGGATAAAACGCCATATCCTAAATCTCCTGTCATCAATAAAATATCACTGTCTTCTTTCGCATGTTCAAAAAGCCGATTAATAAAAGTATTACGCATTGTCTGCCTCCAATTCTGCAAGTGCATCATCAAAATAGTTATCTTGTGGATCCCGATAATGCCATAGTAAATTGTTTTCCATAAAGGATACGCCTTTCCCTTTTATGGTATTTGCAACAATACATTGTGGTTTTTCGGATTTTCTTTGGAGGGCCGATTTAATTTGTTCGTGATCATTCCCATCAATTTCCACGGTATCCCAGCCGAAACTTTTCCACTTTTCAGTCAAAGAGACTAAACTCATTATCTCTTCCGTTCTTCCCATGGCTTGAAAATGGTTTCGGTCCACAATCACTGTGAGATTATCTAAGGCAAACTGATGCCCAAAAAGGGCGGCTTCCCATACAGAACCTTCATCACATTCTCCATCACCGACAATGACATATACTTGTGAGGACGACTTGTCAATTTTCCTTGCCAATGCCATTCCCACTGCTAAGCCGATCCCATGCCCTAAGGAACCAGTAGAAACTTCCACTCCTGGCACTCCTTTATGTGAAACATGCCCTGAGAATTTACTTCCATTTTGATAGTAATTTTCTAACTCTTTGGTTGAGAAAAAGCCTACTTCAGCTAGAGTCGCGTAAACAGCAGCTCCAGCATGCCCTTTACTCAAAATGAAAATGTCTCTATCTGTCCAGTCAGGATTGTTTATATCATATTTCAATACATCGCTATAAAGTACTGCTAACAAATCAGTTAGTGAAAAAGCGCTCGCAATATGGGAAGCATGTGCACGGCTTATCATCTTAAGACAATCTATTCTTACTCGTTTTGCTAAAACTTTACTATCTTCCATTTTTCCCCTTATAAGCTAAGCGCTTCTATTATCATATCTGCCATGTAATCAATCTTCTCATTTGTCATTCCTGGATAGACACCTAACCAGAAAGTTTTGTCCATAATTGTATCAGTATTTGTAAGTTCTCCAACTACTCTATAGCCTTGACCTGTCTCCCGCATTTCGTCAAAACAAGGATGCTTAATTAGATTACCAGCAAAAAGCATACGAGTTTGGACACCGTTTTCTTCAAGATGAGAGACGATTTTATTACGATCAACGTTTTCTCTGCAAGTTATTAGGAAACCAAACCAGCTAGGATTTGAGTTTTCTGCTGCTTTTGGCAAGATAAGTTTGTCCTGAACACTTTGCAACTTTTCAAAAAGTCGTCCATGATTTTCTCGACGGCGTTCTACAATATATGGGAGCTTTTTAATTTGAGCAACCCCAATTGCAGCTTGCATATCTGTAACTTTCAAATTATAGCCGAAGTGTGAATATATATATTTATGATCATAACCATAAGGAAGTTCACCCATTTGATAACTGAATCTTCGGCCACAGGCATTATCCTGACCTGGCTCACAATAACAGTCTTTCCCCCAATCTCGAATCGAATACATAATTGTCGCAAGAATAGCACTATTTGTATAAACTGCACCGCCTTCGCCAGTTGTCATATGATGAGCAGGATAAAAACTTGAAGTACCTATATCACCCCAGGTACCTGTTTTCTTTTCTTTCCCGTCAATAGTATAAGTTCCGCCAAGCGCGTCACAATTGTCTTCAATAAGCCAAATTTTATGCTTGTCGCAAAATCCCTTTACGGCTGCCAAGTCAAAAGGATTTCCCAAAGTGTGTGCTACCATAACTGCTTTAGTTTTTTCTGAGTAAGCTTCTTCAAGTTTTGTCACATCAATATTATATTCTGGAATCGTAACATCAACAAAAACTGGCACTGCACCAAACTGTACAATTGGTGCAACAGTCGTAGGAAATCCGGCTGCAACAGTGATAACTTCGTCTCCACGTTTTATTCGCTTTTCACCTAATTTGGGGGAAGTTAAAACTGAAAATGCAAGTAAGTTTGCAGAAGAGCCAGAATTTACCAGTGCGACTTTTTTAACTTGAAGATATTTGGCAAAATCTTTTTCAAACTGTTCAGAATAGCGACCTGCCGTCAGCCAGAACTCCAAGGAGCTATCCACAAGGTTTATCATTTCTTCTCGATCATATACTTTTCCAGCATAATTGATACGTTGTCCAGGTTCAAAAGGTTTCTCAACATTATGATATTTATCCGTATACTCCCCAACCATTGAAAGGATTTGCGACTTAGCTTCTTCTTCCGACATATTATCAAACATTTTTATTCTCCATAAATTCTTTAATTTGCACCGACATTATTTGGGAAACATCCCCGTGTCTTAAATACTCCTTAGTCCATTGGACAGTTTTTTCTATAGACTTTTCCACATCCCACCTTGGAGACCAGCCAAAAGTAGCTTTTATTTTTGAACTATCCAGTTTTAGCAGTCCTGCCTCGTGCGGCCCTCCTTCGGACTTGTTCTCCCACGTGAGACCATTTCCCCATGATTCACAAAAGTAATCTACTAATTCTCCTGTTGTGACACAATCCTTATCATCTGGACCTACGTTATAATAACCTGCCAGCTCCAAATTTGTATATTGATTTTGTAAAATCATCATGTAGGCAAAAAGAGGTTCTAACACGTGCTGATATGGTCGAGTTGAGTATGGATTTCTAACAATAATGTTCTTCTTATTTTCAACCGCACGAACGCAATCTGGAACGATCCTATCAGCTGAAAAATCACCGCCACCGATAACATTACCAGCCCTTGCTGTAGAAACTGCTATATTTTTCTCGCTGAAAAATGAATTTTTGTATGAGTGTGTAACAAGTTCAGAACAAGATTTTGAATTTGAGTAAGGATCAAAACCGTCTAATGGATCAATTTCACGATAACCCCATGCCCATTCATTGTTATGATATACTTTATCAGTTGTTACGTTGAGAAAACTGCTGACATTTTTGCCATAAAGTCTGACGCACTCAAGTAAGTTCACGGTCCCTATCACATTTGTTTCATATGTGTAAACCGGTGAGCTATAACTCTCCCGAACAATAGGTTGAGCAGCAAGATGAATAACTATTTCAGGATTCGACTGCTGAAATACTTTACTAAGATCAGCGAGATTTCTAATATCTCCAATAATCGAAGTCATCTTATCTTCTAAGTCAAGCATTGAAAATAAATTTGGGTTTGTTGGAGCAGATAAAGCGTAACCAGTTAGTATGGCACCAGCATCAACGAGTATTTTTGAAAGCCAAGCGCCCTTAAATCCAGTGTGACCTGTTAAAAAAACTCTTTTATTCTTCCAAAAATTCAAGTCTACTTCCATTTTATCCAAGGCGCCTCTCCTTTCAAAACAAGTCCTTCAAGTTCTTCTTTATCTCGAAGGGTATCCATACAATGCCAGAATCCAGAGTGCTTGTAGGCCGCAAGTTTTCCTTCTAGTGCGATTTTTTCTAGAGGTTCTCTTTCAAGTATTTGCTCATCACCATGTAAATAATTAAATATCTCTGGTTGACATACCATGTAGCCGCCATTGATCCAGCCGCCATCTTCTTTTCGCTTTTCCGCAAAATTCTTAATTGCCCCATTAGAATCAATATCTAATGCGCCAAACTTTCCTCCTGGTTGAACCGCAGTCAATGTTGCAATGGCACCACTTTCCTTATGAAATTTTATTAGATCTGAAATATTGACATCAGATACACCATCTCCATATGTCAATAAAAATGGCTCATCCCCTACATATTTTTGAATCCGCTTGACACGTCCGCCAGTCATCGTATTCAGCCCAGTATCTACAATAGTCACTTTCCAAGGCTCAGCCACATTCTTATGAACTTGCATTTCCCCAGCAGATGTAAAATCAAACGTAACATCCGATTGATGCAAGTAATAGTTTGCAAACCATTCCTTGATATAATGCTGTTTGTATCCAGCACAAATAATGAATTCCTGGAATCCATATTCTGAATACTCTTTCATAATATGCCAAAGAATTGGCTGTCCATTTATTTCCACCATAGGTTTTGGTCTAAGATGTGACTCTTCCGAGATTCGAGTTCCGAACCCTCCTGCTAAAATAACGACTTTCATATTTTTCCTTTCTTTCGGAAGCTAAAGTACTTATGACCAAAATAACTTATCGCAGTGGTCACAAACAAATTCAGCACTCCAACAACATATTTATTTACGCCAAATTGATCAACCAAGTAATAAATAAAGAGTGTTCCTATCAAAAAACTAACTAGATAAACACTAACAAATCTTACTATCTCACTTGCAGAACGTTTTGGACTTTGGAATGTATAAAACTTATTCCAAAAATAGCTGTTAATAACACCAACAATAGTTGAAATGGTATTTGCAATTAAATAATTGATTCCCAAAAATACTAATAATGCGTAAGTTCCGTAACCAACTATGGTATTGATAATTCCAACTTCAATGAACCTTATTTCTTGCCTTTGATTTAAGACTTTAAGGAATTTAGAGATTTTTTGCATTCTTCGCCCTTTTCCTTTGTCTTACTTCGAAAATTCCAGTAACGAGGGCTACAAGTATTGAGAGCAGAATGAATAGCCTTCCAGCATTATAAAATGGTGGATTAAAAGTTAAAGTGATTATTTTTCCAAAGTCTTTCTTTGATATTGTAGCATTTACTAAGAAACCATTAACTGGATTATTTAGCTTCCCATCAGAAATGGTATAACCGGGCCAAGCGATACGAGAGAAGGCAACTTTCACATCCGAAGCCTGACTAGAAACTACCCTGAAAGTGACAGAACGATTTGTGTTCTTGATTTGAGTAATCTTTGCATCTGGGCTTTCCGCCGTTATTCCACCAACTTGTTCAATTGGAGATTGACGACTCAGCAAAACCCTTTCAGAAGTTTGATTTTTAACATACCAGCCCACTGGTGGACTATTAACTATCTGTTCGTAGAAGTTTTCATCAATGTCCGCATTTTTGAATATTAGTACGTTATCAATTGCAAGCAAATCAGCATAGCTTTTCGAAAATCTTTTATTGATCGAAAACATTCTACCTGAGGAGTTTGAACTAGCAATCCCGTGAGTTTCTATACCAAAAAAGTTTGCAAACGAAGCGTAAGAAGTCGGAGAATATCCATTAATAGTAGAAATATTTGGTACATACCAATAATTTGAAAATAGATAATTCTCAGGTGTTGAAATCCCGTTTCCGAAATTTCCAAAAACAGCAACACTACCTTTTGTGGGGGGAGTATACTTCTCTAATTCTTTCTTTGAAGAAAGTGAACTCCAAGAAACGGGATTGCTGACTGATGTGTCATTGGGGCTATTTACAAAATTATATCCAACTACAGATTGAAAGAAAGATATAATCACAGATAGAAGTACTATTGGCAGATATAAGAGGTTAGAAGATAGTTTTCTTCTACAAGCAAACAAAACTACTCCTAAAACCATAAAAAGAATAATTCCTAATATATACTCTTTGTATAGCCACGGAACCTGTGACCAATTGAGAAAGGCTCCAAATACCACAAAGGCAAAAAATGCAATAAATCTTTTCTTATTTGCTATAAAACCCGTGCTCTTTGATATCACAAATGTGCAAACAATTATTTCAAGCAATCCCAAATATTGTATATTTCTAAATGGAAATCTAATTGGTCCCATTTGATCAGGAGAGAGAAGCATAAAAAATGAAAAAGAAATAACTACAATACTCACAATTCCTAAATCAACTTCGTTTCTCAAAAACAAGATGAGTCGCTTCTTAAAGCCTCTATAGTTTACAAAAACAAGCAGTATAGGTAGCCAAAAAACATAATCAGTATAGACTTTTGCAAAGCCAAAAATATTGATTGAAGTCTGAGAAAATGGGAAAAAGTTATTCACTAAATCTGTAATCGTTGGTGAGCCGAAATCCCCATTTAGAATTCCTTGAGTTCTAACAGTAAACGAGCCTGTAATTAACCCAGGAAGTAGGACAGATAGCGAAATTAGCATTAATAGTAAATCTAACAAAAATACTTTTCTGAGAACAGTCCAATTTCTTTTATAAAGCAGGATGACAAAGTGAGAAGCAAGTACGACTACTAAATATAAAATTCCATAAAGATACCCCTGCGAAATTAATAAAAAGCCAAAAAAGAATGGAAGCCAGATATTTGAATGTTTACGAACAAAACTTCTGTAAGCCCAGAAAGTATAGACAAACAAAGTAAGACTTATTAAATCTGTAATCCAACTAGCTGCGCCAATGAACTTGACATAACCGATATTTACTGAAAAAAAGCCTGCTAAACTGCTCCAAAGTTCTGAAATTTCAAAACTTTTAGCCAGTAAGTACACTCCAATCGAAAGACATAACAGGGTTATTATTTTAATAACAGTCAAAGAAAATACAAAGCTATCACAAAGGTAAACAAAAACACCAAATAGCCACATTAATGGGGAATAAGTACCCCATTGTCCTTCCACCAAATAATTTCCAGAAGCAAAATCATTGACATTAAATACTGGTATTCGGCCTTGCAAAATTTCTTGTCCAGTGTGATACCACATTCCTGTCATAAAATTTATCGTATCATCTTGAACATAAAAACTAGAACTATTGAGAAGTGGAATCAATGCCGTAATCAAGACCATCAATATCATTAAGAAGAAAAACTTGTATTGTTTGATTAATTTCCTTATCAAAGGTGTTCCTTTCAAGTTATAAAGCGCAAAAGAATCGCTTATTTAAGAATATCTTGCCACATTTCTTCGCTCGTCAGCTTATCATAATCTCTCAACAGTCTTTTCCTAGCTCCGCGATATAAAAAGGCATATTTTAAATGGTCAACTACAAATAACAGAAGAAACTTTATCGTTTTCCATCTATCAACTTTAGCAACAAAACCTTTTTGAGAATAGCTGTTGAAATAAAGGATATTCCTATATCCTGAAATTGATTGCAGAAATGGAATACGAGAATACTCTTGTAAGATAACCTTTTTGTTGTTAAGTGGAAGGAACTGTCTGTTTAAGGTAAGTTGACGGATCCTTGTAGAAAGTCTTGATTCGCCTTCATTTTCCCAATTAGCAATATTATAATCTTCTAAATCTATGTTTTTGAGAATCTCAGTAGATATGATATCTTTAAAAGTTGTATTCGTTGGAATTCCTTTTATTCTGTCAATCATTTGTTGACCATCTGACTTCAGAAAATCTTTTAACGCTAATCTATAAAGTTCCACATATTGGTATCTTGCACCAAAAAGAGCTGACAAATATAATGATTTATAGAAGGCAAAGACTTTCCGGGGGCGTCCAACAAATAAAGCGTTGACAATGAAGGGATTTATTGTGTCTAAGTACTCAGTCATTGGTGCAGTTTTTCCTGTAAATCCTTCGGCATAGCAAGCAATTCCATTTCCAAAAATAATATCGTAATTATTGATTTGAGTAAAGCTCACATCATCTCCCCGAATAAAGAACGGAGGAACTAACCTTTTCGTATCTTTCACAGGAAATGCACAAAACCACCATCCGATATACGGGCGTTTACGAGGATGTTTCTGCCAGAAGACTTCACTATCCATGAGGATTTTTATATCTGTAGAATCAAGATCATGAAACTCCGCATCTACCCATACATCACCTAAAAACGCGCCTCTCTCAATGAAAACATTTGGATGTTCTTCATAAAACAGAGCTGCACCTACTGCTGCATTGTCATTTTTTGCAAATTGTAAAATCGAATAGGCACGCTTGACACTTTCAATTTCAAGGCTCGCATCATCGTCCATAAATAAAACATGAGTAACATCAGTGTTGTTTTTATAATAAAGAAATCCTTCAGTGAAACCACCAGAACCACCTGTGTTTTCATTAGGAATAATCCTTACCCCCATGGACTCTTCTTCAGTAATATTTCTTGAATTGTCCACAACTTGGAAATTAATCTTATTCGCCCAATCAGAGCTGTCAAGTAAGTTCTCCTTGATACGCTTCATTGCTGGGATAACATACTGCTTTCTATTATAGTGTGTGATGGTAATTCCCAATTTAACATTACGCAATGGTATATTGCCAGTTTCCCAAGACATGCGTTGAATTTCCGTATCCTCAAGAGCTATAATTTTAGCAAATAGTAAACCAGTAAATTCTGATTTCTCTATTTTTACGTGAAAGGCTTCCTGGAAAGCCGAATCTAAAGACATTGTTTCTTCAGATACCTTTTTAGAAAAATAGTTTTCAGTATACTCTACTAGCTCTATTTTTATCTTTCCATTACCAGATATACTTAAATCAGCTTCAGTTATTCCAACACTTGTCCCCCAAAGTGGAACCGAAAAAGCATTGTAATAGGTATCAAAGCTCACAACTGACCCTTTTCTCATCTTCAGAGAATTTCCATCATAGAAAACAACTCCAGAACTTCTATAATACTTCTCTTGTGAACCAAACACAGTATTGACTGGAAAAATAAAATTTTGCAGTGTTTGTTTATTATTCAAACTAAATATACTCCTTGCTTAAAAATTAATAAATCATTATAAAGTTACATTTTCATCTCTATATGGAAAGGAATTGTATATGATGCATTATTACTATTCGTATTTTCATATATATTTGAAAAACTAAAAGGTCTACGTATTTTATCTAAAAGGATCTTTCCAGCATCAGTCAGAAGCATAATGTCAATAGTGTATTCTTCATTAGAAAACTTATTCGGAACCTCTATTAAAATATTCTTAGATTCTAAAGGATTTAATATTATTCCTGTTCCCTGTTCAGAAACTAGATGATTTCCAACAATATCAATCCCGTTTTTGTAAAAGATTATTCCTAAATCAACTGAATCAAAAGTGTGATCAGTCGTATTCCTGATAACAAAATGAAAACTGTGATGCTCTTTATCGAAAGTGTGATGAAACTCATCAAAAACAACCAATCCATTTCCTAAACGAAGAGGATCCTCAAAGGACGAAACGTGTTCTTGGAAGAGCTCGCTATATTCAACTGAGACCCGTTCCACATCATCACTAAGAGTAATTATTTTTCCTTCATTTAACAGCATGGCTTTATCACAATATCTTTGAACAGCCCCCATGTCGTGCGTCACTAGAACTATTGTTTTTGATTTATCATTTTTAATCTCTTTAAAAAAGGCATCACATTTCCTCTGAAAAGCCTCATCCCCCACAGCCAAAACCTCATCCAGCACAAGAATATCACCTCTAGCTTTTATGGCCACAGAAAAAGCCAGCCGAACCTGCATCCCAGAAGAATAATTCTTCAGCTTCTGATCCATGAAATCCTGCAGCTCAGAAAACTCCACGATTTCATCGTACATCTCGTCCACTTCTTCGGTTGAAAATCCGAGCATAGCCCCATTCAGATAAACATTTTCACGCCCAGAGAGCTCGTCGTTGAAGCCAACGCCAAGCTCAATGAATGAGACAAGACGTCCATTTATTTCAACACTTCCTGCGTTCGGCTTATAGATTTTCGAAATAATCTTCAGCAAGGTAGACTTGCCCGAGCCGTTACGACCGACAATGCCGAAAAAATCGCCTTTTTCTATGTCAAAGCTGATGTCTTTCAGTACTTCTTGCCGGCGGTAGCCTTTGATTCCCTTAAAACGGTTGACAACGGCGCGACGCAGACTATTGGTCGGTTCAGTAGGAAGCTTAAAGTATTTACTGACATGATTGATTCTAATTGCAATATTGTCTTCCATCAAACCTCTTTATTTATTCTCTTCATAATAACTTTTTATTTGTAAATGTCCAGAAAATCTACTTTTTGTAGAATTCCTGATAATCCTCAGCGATAAAATCATAGGACTGTGTGTGCAGAACGTCGAAAAAGTCTGCAAGATACTTCAAGAAGCCTTCACTCAGCAGACGATGATAACATTTTACATAATCATCTTCAAAGTACCTCTTGGCAAATTCCACGATAACGCCAACTACAAAGTACTTGTTTTCAGCGCTTATACCAATGGCAGTCTCACGTCCTGTTTTATTAAAGCCTTCCACCCTGACCAGGTCTGTCGGCGAGTAGGTTTTATAAATGATATCACGACTAATTCCAGCAATGATGGGCGAAGTGAAGATTTGATCCACGATTTCATCATAACTCTGCTCTGGCTTAAATTCCTTCATCTCATCCATCAGTAATGCGAAAAATGATTGCATCCCAAACATATGATTTACCTCCTAAACAAGGTATTGATCCCCTTGCCACCGCCATGATAAACCCGCATCACAGCACCTCCGCAAAATTATCCGCATTGTGTCTAAAAACAAGATAACCGAAAATAAAAACCACAACTGAAAAAGCATAAGGAATCATCGCGATGGCCGGGGTAGCGATAAACTGGAAAACAGCCGGATAGTTCTCCGTCATGATGTCTTGGCCTCCTATAGGGACAAGACCTGGCTGCGGACCGATAATGGCCCATCGAAAATCAGAGATGATCTGTGCCATCGGATTGAGCAGATCCAACCGTGCGATCAGCTCACTCTTGTTTCGCAGCATGGCCAAAGGATAGATAATCGGCGTGAAGTACATGCCGACCTGCAGCAGGACATTCCAGATCGGCTCAATGTCGCGGAAGGACACATACAAAGTGGCCACAATAAAGGAAATGCCGGCAGTAATCAGCAAAAGCTGAAATGCCAAAGGCACGACAAAAACGATGTGCCAGCTGATGTGGACACCATTGATGATCATAAAGATGATCACGACACAGAGATTGATGCCTAAATTAATAGCGGCGCCTGCGATTTCTGAAAAAATCAGTATCGGCTTGTCAAAATCAATCTTGCGCAAGAGACCGCCATGTCCCACGATGGTATAAAGGCTTCGATGCGTGGCCTCATCAAAAAATGTCCAGATGACAAGTCCTAAAAGCATTGCCACTGGCCAGTGCGGAACACCTTCACCAAATTGCAGAAATTGGACAAAGATCAGATACAGCACCGCAAAATACATCAGCGGATAGAGAATGGACCAGAGATAGCCGATCACTGACTGCTGGTATCGAAGCTTGAAGTCTGTTTTAATGAATTCTTTAAGAAGAACTCGATTTTTTTTGTTCATTAGTTTCATAATTTAGAATTTCGTTTTTTATTATAGCATAATAAGAGATTCTTTTCAGCATTTATTCTCAATTTCGCGCGTCCATTTAAAAATCCGACATAATTTGCTATAATAGATAACTATGAAAGATATTGTGATCTTAGACGCCCTTCGGACTCCGATCGGCAAATATAAAGGTTCCTTGTCAAATCTGACCAGCGTTGAGCTGGCTGCCGCTGTATCTAAAGCACTGATTGAGCGCAATGCCGCGGTCAAATCTGACATCACCGAAGCGATTTTCGGCTCGGTCCTGACTGCAGGACAAGGCCAAAATATCGCCCGTCAAATTTCTATTCAGTCTGGTCTCTCATTCAATGTACCAGCTTTCACTGTCAACGAGGTCTGTGGCTCAGGACTTAAAGCTGTCCTGCTGGCGCGCCAATCGATTGCGCTTGATGAAGCTAAGATTGTCTTGGCTGGAGGCACAGAATCCATGTCCAATGCCGAAACCATGCAGATTGACGGATTAACTGACGCTTTTGAAAATATTCCCATGGGCCTGACTGTTGAAAAGCTCGTGGCCGAGTATGGTATCACACGTGAAGCTCAAGACCAGCTGGCTTACGAGTCCCACCAAAAAGCGCTTAATTCAGACTTTTCTACAGAAATCATTCCTGTAAACGGCCTAGGCGCTGATGAAGGTCCGCGCCCAGACAGCACGCTCGAAAAGCTAGCCAAACTGCGGACAGTTTTCGATGAGGATGGAACAATTACAGCAGGCAACGCTTCCTCTGTCAATGATGGGGCAGCCGCAATGCTTCTCTCCAGCCGGGAATATGCCGATCAGCACACGCTGGATTATCTGGCGGTCATTAAAAATTCCGTAGAAATCGCAGTGAGCCCTGAAAAAATGGGTGTTTCTCCAGTAGAGGCAATCACTCAGCTGCTGGACATGTCAGGTCTAGAAAAAGAACAAATCGACCGTTTCGAAATCAATGAGTCGTTTGCCGGCTCCAGCCTGATTATAGAACAAGAGTTAAAGCTTGACCACAGCAAAGTCAACGTTAAAGGCGGTGCAATTGCCATCGGCCATCCGCTGGGTGCTACTGGCGCAAGGCTTCTGGTCACACTCAGCCATCAGCTAGTGGACAACAACGAGCAATACGGGATTGCTGGTCTATGTATCGGCGGTGGCCTTGGAATTGCCGTTCTCCTGGAGAATCCTCATTATGTCGGATAAAAAATTCTACAAAATGACGCGCTCTGAGCGTCTTGACACGCTTAAACTATCTGCCGAAACCAGGCAGATTTTTGAAAATACGGCGCTTGACAATGAAATTGCCGATAATCTGACCGAAAATCAGATTTCAGAAATCGAAATCCCGCTCGGCGTCTGCTTCATCCGTGTGGACTGCAAAGACTACATTGTGCCCATGGCAACGGAAGAGCCTTCTGTCATCGCTGCAGCCAATAACGGCGCAAAACTGGCTGGAAATTTTACAACCATCCGAAATGAACGCCTGATGTCTGGACAAATTGTCTTTTACGATGTTTGCGATACTGAAAAGCTCAGTCAAGCCATACAAAATCAGCGTTCGGAAATCTTCAGCATTGCAGAAAAAGCCTATCCCAGCATTTACAAACGCGGCGGCGGACTAAAAAATCTTACCTGCAAGACGATCGGAAGCTGGCTGACCGTAAATTTCAGCTTTGACAGCAAAGATGCCATGGGCGCTAACATGATCAACACCATACTTGAAGCCATCGCGGATCATTTTCGGACAGTGTTTCCAAATGAAAAAGTTCTTTTTGCAGTTTTGACCAACGAAAATCAACATTGCCGAACAACAGTCGAGACAAGAATCTCACTAGAAAAAATCAAGGCAGGTACAGCTGAGAAAATCGTCAAAGCCTCTGAATATGCCCAGATTGATTCCGCACGCGCAGCCACACATAACAAAGGCATTATGAACGGTGTCGAAGCCGTCATTCTCGCAACTGGCAATGATTCCCGCGGGGCAGCGGCTGCAATATACGCCATGGAGAAAGCGCATCAAGGATTCAGTACTTGGCACATCGCGGACGAAGCATTAGTTGGAGAAATCACATTGTCATTGCCGATCGCTGCAGCTGGAGGCGCCACACACGTCCTGCCCAAAGCTAAAGCAGCGCATGAATTGCTTGGCGATCCAGATGCCCTGACACTTGCAAGCATCATCGCAAGCATCGGCCTAGCCAATAATCTCGCCGCACTCAAAGCACTAGTCACTCGCGGCATTCAGGCTGGACACATGTCTCTCCAGGCGCGAAGTCTCGCCCTTTCAGTCGGTGCAAAAGGTCCTGAAATTGATCGTCTCACCGCTGAGTTGAAAAAATCTGCAGCGATGAACTCTGAAACCGCACAACAATTACTCCTTCAGATAAAAAAGCAAGCCCCTCACTAAGATTTTACTGGGAGCTGCTCTCTTTCGCTTTATCAAAACAATTATCAGGTGTAAAGTGCAAGCTCCCATAAACTATATACGGAATTCACTTTGCTGTGAATTCTTTTTTTATTCAAATGCCTGCGTTGCAGCAACAGCTTTCTTCCATCCGCTGTATAGCGCCTCACGGCGTGCCTCCAGCATCTGAGCTTGGAAAGTTTTCCCTTGCTCATAAGATTCCTTGAGCTCATCCGTGTTTTCCCAGAAACCAACCGCCAAACCAGCCAGAAATGCAGCGCCCAGTGCAGTTGTTTCCAAGTCATGCGCACGCTGTACAGGAGTATCCAAAATATCAGCCTGAAATTGCATCAGATAATCATTGTTCGCCGCACCGCCATCAACTTTCAGCAGAGGAATATCAATGCCTGTTTCTTCCTGCATCGTGTTAATGACATCACGCACTTGGTAGGCAATACTTTGAAGCGTCGCCTTGATCAAGTCCTCTCGAGTCGTTGCGCGAGTAAGGCCAAATATCGCACCGCGCGCCTCCTGATCCCAGTAAGGCGCACCGAGCCCAACAAAAGCAGGCACGACATATACTTCGTCCTGATCCGTTGATTGAAGCGCCGCAGCCTCAGAATCACTGGCTTTTTCCAGCATCTTCAAACCATCGCGCAGCCATTGAATGGACGAACCTGCCACAAAAATGCTGCCCTCTAATCCATAGCAGATTTTACCATTGATGCCATAGGCAATCGTTGTAAGCAGATTATTTTTAGACATCTGCGGATTTTCGCCAGTATTCATGATAATAAAAGAACCTGTCCCGTAGGTATTCTTGATCATTCCCGGCTCGAATGCCATTTGACCAAACAAAGCCGCCTGCTGATCACCTGCCATCCCTGAAATCGGCACCTCATAACCAAAGAAATGGTAACTCTTTGTCGTTCCATAAATCTCAGAATTTGAGACAACATTCGGCAAGAGCTGTTCAGGGATATTCAAGATATCCAAAATCTCTTTGTCCCAAGACAAATCGTGAATGTTGAAAAGCATTGTACGGCTGGCATTTGAATAATCTGTCGCATGAACCTGACCGTCTGTCAGTTTCCAAAGAAGCCAGCTGTCAATGGTTCCAAAAAGCAATTCACCCTTCTCTGCTCGCTCCTGCGCACCATCCACATGATCTAGAATCCATCGAATCTTCGTAGCTGAGAAGTAAGAGTCAATGATGAGCCCTGTTTTTTGATGAATGTGCTCTCCATAACCAGCCTCCTTAAGATCATCCGCAATCCCTGCCGATTGACGAGATTGCCAAACCACCGCGTTATAAATCGGACGACCTGTTGATTTATCCCAGATAACGGTAGTTTCGCGCTGATTGGTAATGCCAATAGCTGCAATCTGATCCGGCTTAACTCCCGACTCGATGAGTGCACCTGCAATGACAGACTGGACCGAATTCCAGATCTCATCTGCATCGTGCTCCACCCAGCCGTCTTCAGGAAAATACTGCGCAAACTCTTTTTGCGAGCTGCCGATGTGACGTCCCTGCTTGTCGAAAATGATCGCCCGCGAGCTGGTCGTTCCCTGGTCGATGGCCATGATGTATTTTTCGTTATTCATACTGCCTCTTTCATGATTCCTAATATGTGATACTTCTATTTTATCAAAAACTTGACCAAAAAAATGATGTTGCCTTGAATCGCAACACCATTTTTTTAAAATTTGGTTATTTATGAACCGCACGCTGTACAGCTTTAACGATTTCGACGATAACAATGACCGCCACACTTGCGCCGAGCACCATTGCCCACTGATAAGGGTCAAGATGGCTGACGTGGAAAAGTTTATTGAAGCCAGGCACGACAATTGTGACACCAAGCAGCAGGAAGCTGACCGGTACAGCCCAGTTGAAGGTACGATTGCGCCAAAGTCCGACTGTAAAGATGGATTGGTGCACAGACTTCACATTGAAAGCGTGGAAGAGCTGAATGAGCCCTAATGTCGCAAAAGCCATCGTAAGTGCATCCGCATGTTCCAGCGCAGAAAGCAAGGCCTGATGACTGCCCAAAGCAGCATTTGCACCTTCACCAATGTGGGTCAGGAGTTCTTTAGCTTGAGCCAGCGTCGTATTGGCCACGGTGTGCGCTGGGAATTTAAGAGCCAGGCCATAGACACCGAGTACCAGTGCTGCTTGCAGAATGCCTTGATAAATGATTGAGCTGAGAACACCGCCAGAGAAGAAGTTCGCTTTCTTGCCGCGAGGTTTCTCATTCATTATTCCTGGCTCCGCAGGCTCTACGCCGAGGGCAATCGCTGGAAGCGTATCCGTCACAAGATTGATCCAAAGCAAATGTACAGGCAGGAGAGTTGACCAGCCAAAGAGCGTGGCAATGAAGACGGTCAGAACCTCAGCGGTATTTGCTGACAGGAGGTACTGAATCGAACGCTGAATGTTGGCAAAGACCTTACGGCCTTCACGGACCGCAGTAATAATGGTCGCGAAGTTGTCGTCAGCCAGAATCATGTCTGATGCGCCTTTAGAAACTTCAGTACCTGTGATGCCCATGCCGATACCAATATCAGCCGTTTTCAGCGCAGGCGCATCATTGACACCGTCACCAGTCATGGCAACAACTTTTTCGTCTTTCTGCCAAGCTTTAACGATACGGACCTTGTGTTCTGGCGAAACGCGCGCATAAACGCTGTACTGTTGAACTTGCGGCTGGAATTCCTCATCTGTCAAGGCATTGAGCTCAGCACCAGTCAGCACGTGATCCATATTGTCCTCTTCGATGATGCCGAGACGCTTCGCAATGGCTTCTGCTGTGTCTTGGTGGTCGCCAGTAATCATAATTGGACGAATACCTGCAGACTTGGCTGTCGCAACGGCTGCAGCCGCTTCTGGACGTTCTGGGTCAATCATACCCACAAGCCCTGCGAAAATCAAGTCCTGCTCAAGCTCGTTCAAATCCGATGGAATCTCAGTAATTTCCTTGTAGGCCATCATCAGGACACGAAGTGCCTGCCTCGCAAGGGATTTATTGGTGTCAAGAACAAGTTCTCGGTCAGCCTCGGTAAAGTCAGTGATTTCTCCATTGACGGTTTTCTTCGTCAATCGCTTGAGAAGCTGATCTGGTGCGCCTTTAACAGCGACAAAGTATTTTCCTTGATAATCCTGAGCAGTTGACATCAGCTTACGATCAGAATCAAAGGGCAGCTCTGCCACACGCGGATGATCCAGCAGCTCCTGGTGCAGATTGAAGTTTTTGTCCAGACCGTATTTGACCAGGGCAGTTTCCGTCGGATCGCCGAGGAGACTGCCGTCTTCTGTCATTTTCGTATCATTGGCAAAATTCATGACAAGCAAAGTCAAATCATCTGTTGAAATATCGTCAGCCGCATCCTGCAGATGCTCGTTGGTGAATATTTTTTCCACCGTCATCTGATTCATGGTCAACGTACCTGTTTTATCAGAACAGATAACGTCCGTGGAGCCAAGCGTCTCAACAGCTGGGAGCTTACGGATAATCGCATTTTGCTTGGCCAGAACCTGCGTTGACAGGGACAAGACAATCGTAACAATGGCTGGCAGACCTTCTGGAATTGCAGCCACAGCCAATGCAACTGAAGTCATCAAGCCTTCAATCAGACCATTCGGCGTAATTTCTGCCAGACGGAAAGTATGAACAATAAATGTCACCAGCGCAATGCCTAAAATCATCCAAGTCAAGAAAGCAGATAATTTGTTCAGATTGCGTTTGAGCGGCGTTTCTGTCTCATCAGCAGATTCAATCATTTTGGCAATCTTACCGACTTCTGTGGACATCCCTGTGGCTGTAACTACACCAGTGGCACGTCCGTAAGTCACATTTGAGTTCTGATAAGCAGAATTGATGCGGTCACCAATGCCTGCATCCTCTGGAATTTCTGCTCTTGCATCTTTTTCCACAGGGACAGACTCGCCAGTCAATGCTGCCTCTTCAATTTTTAAACTGGCAGACTCAAGCAGGCGCAAGTCAGCTGGAACCACATCGCCAGCCTCAAGCAGGACGATATCTCCGATTACCAAATCTTTCGAATCAATCTCAGACACATGTCCATCACGGCGCACACGTGCTGCAGGCGAGGACATGTTTTTCAAGGCCTCAATGGCTGCTTCTGCACGTCCTTCTTGGTAAACACCAAAGATGGCATTTATCAAAACCACCGCCAAAATAATAATTGCATCAGATATGTCTTCTCCGCCGCTGGTAATCACGGATAGAACGGCTGCAATCAGCAGGATAATGATCATCAGATCCTTGAATTGGTCAAGGAATTTCATGAAGAGGGTCTTCTTCTTTGCAGCGGTCAGCTCGTTGCGACCGTATTCTGCCAGACGTTTGGCTGCCTCTGCCTGAGATAAACCTTGTTCAGAAGATTTTACCTCTTCAAGCACTTCTTCTTTGGGACGTGAATATAATTTCTCCAATTTTTCTCCTTTGAATAGCTTTTGAGCAAGCGCTCCGCCGCTATCAGTTGTTTACTTAATCAATAAGGTTAAAGGGTGACTTGATGCCCTTCATGTATAAAAATAGACCTGCGGCTTTTATTGCCGCAAGTCTCGCAATAAAGGTTAACCGAGCTTGCGCTGTATTGACGGCCAATCCAGACAAATCAGACTTTGCCTTGCTACTCCCTTGAGTCTTAAATAGTATAGCAGATTTTTGATAAAAATCAAGATCTTTTTTTCTTCTGCGCAAGAGATATCGTTCGAATGTGATAATGTCTTAGGTAGGTCGAAAGACAAAATGTCCCAATCTGTTGTTCCAATAGGTTATTCTAATAAAATGAAAAGGATAGATTTGAACGTGACTGAGACA
>JAITVN010000018.1 GCA_031285775.1 Streptococcaceae bacterium
GCAGGAGGCCGAGGACTTCGGGATTAGCTTCATCCACCAGGAGATGAATACCTGGCCGGCTATGACCGTGGTCGAAAACCTGTTCTTGGGTAGACAAATTAAGAATACATTTGGCCTCCTCGACAATAAAGTTATGAAAGCTAAGGCGCAATAGGCTTTTGAGCGGCTGGGGGTCAATATTCCATTGAATGTTGAAATCGGACAGTTGTCGGTGGGCCAGCAGCAAATGATTGAAATCGCAAAGACCTTCCTTAGTTCGGTTAAGATTCTGATTATGGATGAACCCACGTCAGCACTGACGGAACGTGAAACTGAGAAGTTGTTTGAGGTGATCCGCTCTCTGAAGGAGCGGGGTGTTGGTATCGTTTACATCAGCCACCGCATGGAGGAGATTTTCCAGATTACGGATAAGGTTACGGTGATGCGAGACGGCATTATTGTGGATACGGTACTGACTGCCAGCACTAATAAGGATGAGCTGGTCAAGAAGATGGTCGGCCGCGAGCTGAAGGATTATTATCCGGCGAAGACGGCTGAGATTCGAGAAACTGTTTTCGAAGCTGAGGGCTTGAGCGGCGGGATGTTCAGCGACATTTCCTTTTCTGTTAAATCTGGTGAAATTCTGGGCTTCTCTGGTTTGATGGGGGCCGGTCGTACTGAGGTGATGCGTGCGATTTTCGGGCTTGACCCGCTGAAAAGCAGCAGGATTAAACTTAATGGACAGACTGTCAAAATTAATAGTCCGGCCGAGGCGATTCACTATGGCATCGGTTTCTTGACGGAGGACCGCAAGGAGGAGGGCTTGATTCTTGATTTTTCGATTAAGGATAATGTGACGCTGCCTTCGACGAAAGATTTTATACATCATGCTTTGTTTGATGAGAAAACCTCAACCGACTTTGTCAAGCAGCTGATTGCTCGACTAAGTGTAAAGGCGACCAGCGAAAACATGATTGTGGGCGACTTATCAGGCGGCAATCAGCAGAAAGTGGTTATGGCGAAATGGATTGGTATTGCGCCGAAGGTTCTGATTTTGGACGAACCGACGCGCGGTGTTGATGTCGGTGCTAAGGCTGAAATCTATGAACTGATGGATGAGCTGGCTGCGCGAGGGGTGCCGATTATTATGGTTTCTTCGGATTTGCCTGAAATCCTTGGCGTGTCTGACCGGATTGCCGTAATGCACGAAGGACGAATTGCTGGGATATTGAACAGAGATGAAGCTACTCAGGAGCGGATTATGCAGCTTGCAACTGGCGAGAAAGCCACGGAATTTACACAGGAGACTGAAAAATAATGGCAGTTTTTAAGAAATTTAGTAGTTTGACGACGCTCATTGCGCTGATTGCTTTGATGCTTGTCATCACGCTCATCAATCCGAGCTTTATGACCGCAAGTAACATGCTGAATCTGCTGCTGCAAGTTACTGCAAACGGTTTCATCGCGTTTGGTATGACTTTTGTTATTTTGACGGGCGGGATTGATTTGTCGGTCGGTGCCATTTTAGCGCTGTCCAGTGCACTCACGGCGGGCTTTATTACGGGCGGCATGCCGGTCTGGCTGGCTATCATTCTGGCACTGGCCATCGGCGGACTTTTAGGCATGGTGAACGGTCTATTTGTAGCCTATGGCAAGCTGGCACCCTTCATTGTCACGCTGGCCACTATGACCATGTACCGCGGATTTACACTTGTATTTACCAACGGTAACCCCATCACTAAAGGTTTGGGCGATAGTTTCCTTTTCCAATATTTAGGACAAGGTTACCTCTTTGGCCTTCCGTTTCCGGTCATTTTGATGGTGATTGTCTTTATTATTCTCTATGTTGTCCTTCACAAAATGGCCTTCGGCAAGTCTGTGTATGCCATCGGCGGCAATGAGAAAGCGGCTTACATCTCTGGCGTGAAGATAAATAAAGTCAAGATTATTATTTATGCAATTTCAGGTGTGATGGCCTCTATCTCTGGTCTGATTGTGACGTCGCGATTGAGTTCTGCCCAGCCGACTGCAGGGGCAAGTTACGAGATGGATGCCATTGCTGCAGTTGTCCTCGGCGGCACCTCACTTGCAGGCGGTAAAGGACGTCTGGTCGGCACTTTGATTGGTGCGCTGATTATCGGTGCTTTGAATAATGGTCTGGTTACCATCGGTGTCAATGCTTTCTGGCAGCAGGTTGTCAAGGGTGCGGTTATTTTAGTAGCTGTGCTGCTTGATCGGTTTAAGTCTCGGAATAAGATGTGAGGTGCGCCCGTTTTGAAGCGTAGAAATTTAGGGAATCTAGGTTCTGCCGTCTGGCAGGTTCTAGATTCATCTAATTTCCTAGCTTCAGGCGCACCGAACTCAGTTAAATAAGATGTGAGGTGCGCCCGTTTTGAAGCGTGCCATTCGACTAGGCACTTTAGTGCTTTAGCGAGAATGGACAGCAGTGGCCGTAGGCCGCAGACAATTTCAGAAGCTTTAGCTTCTAGAAATTGCTAGGGCTTTAGCCCTGTGTAGAAATTTAGGAATTTGAGGTTCTGCCGCTAGGCAGGTTCACAAATTATCTAATCTCCCCCCAGAGGAGGGATGGCGATCCGTAATCGGCTAAAGCCGAAACGGTCTGCTTACTAGCTTTAGGCGCACCGAGCTCAGTTGAGTAAGATGCGAGTCGCTTCTCTCAGACTCCCGAATTATCTGTAGTTAAGCAGACTCTTAGCGCTTTAGCGCGTAGAGGTAGCTTTACCCCTCAGCGGGGGGTGCTCACGGAGCCTTTGTTGCGCTAGTTCTAAGTCCGGACTAGTCTCCCTGCAGGAGCCGTCGTCTGAACTAAGAACTAGCTGCAAGTCGTCTCCGCTCCGCGAATGATAAGCGCTGAAGCGCCTATCATTCCACTACAGATAAACCGGGAGTCTGAGAGAAGCTGGTGTTGTCTCTTTTGAATGCTGTCAATCTGATTAAAAAGGTTGAGGAGTTATTCATTAGTAACAATGAACCCTGTTATTTAGAAATTGAATGTAAAAATACGTTCAATTGAAAATAAAAGCAAAAAATAAGGAGAATTCCTATGAAGAAATTCAAAAAAGTATTACTTGTTGCAGCTGCAGGGATTGCTGCGATTGGGTTGGCTGCTTGTGGAACAACTGGCTTAAAGTCGGGTTCTGACAGTAGCTCTAAGGCTGTTACTGAGAAAAAGCCGAGTGAAATAAAGGTTGGTTTCTCAGTCTCGACGACTAACAACCCTTACTTTGTTTCGATGAAAAATGGGCTTGAGAATTTTGCTAAGAAGAGCGACACTAGCGTCAAGACGGCTGACGCTCAAAACGATTCGGCGACTCAGTCTAATGATATCAACAACTTCATCAGTCAAAAAGTTGACGTCATCATCGTGAATCCGGTTGACTCTGACGCTATTGTGCCTGCAGTAAAAGCAGCCAATACAGCAAAGATTCCAGTTATATGTGTTGACCGAGGATCAAACGGCGGAACAGTTCTGACCACGGTTGCCTCAGACAACGTTGCAGCTGGAAAGATGGCCGCAGATTTCGTGGTAAAGCAGCTCGGCGAAAAAGCCAATACCTTGGAATTGTCAGGTATACCGGGTGCTTCGTCCACTGTTGACCGCGGAAAAGGTTTTGAAAGTGTCGGCAAAACTTCTCTGAACATTTTGTCAAGTCAATCTGCCAACTTTGACCGTGCGAAAGCGCTTGATGTGACGCAGAACATGCTCCAAGCCAACAAAGACGTCAAAGCAATCTTTGCCCAAAATGACGAGATGGCACTCGGTGCAGCTCAAGCTGTTAAATCAGCTGGTCTTTCGAATGTTCTCATCATCGGCATTGACGGCGAGCCAGATGCAGGCGCGGCTATCAAAGACGGCTCAATGACTGCCACAGTTGCTCAACAGCCAGCCAAAATGGCAGAAGAAGCGATGCAGGCTGCTTATGATCACTATGCAGGTAAAACAGTGAAAAAGACCACTGTTTCTCCAATTTATCTTGTGACCAAGGATAATGTTGACAAGTACAAGTGGTAAAAACAAGATGTGAAGCGCGCCCGTTTTGAAGCGTGCCATTCGACTTGACGCAGACCATTCGCTCTCTGCGACTAAAGTCGCAAGGCGAATCGCAGCGTCATAGCGAGAATGGACAGCAGCGTCCGTAGGACGCGGACAATTTCAGAAGCTTTAGCTTCTAGAAATTGCTAGGGCTTTAGCCCTGTGTAGAGATTAATGAACAATTTTATCAAATCTGGTGAAATTGTTTTTCTGTCTATGTCAAAGACTCCCGTATCGAGCTATAAATATTGTCAATCCCGCATTGCTTTAGCTCCTCAGTCTCTTTAGCCCTGTGTTCAGTGTAGAGCAATTCATCAACCAAAGCAGAAATGAAATCAAATATTATGCTTGAGAAAACTTTGATATCATGCAAGTTGGTCTGACTGGCATAATACAAAAAGCATTCAGCGGACTAGGAAGTCTTGCCATAAACAAACTTGGCCCAAGATTACTCGTATTTATCGGACTAATCAGTATTTTGCTTTCATATGTCCTCCTTGTATTCACAGGTTTAAAGGGAAACATATGGCTTACCATCGCCTTACTAGTATTAGGTGTTGGCTTCGGAATCATTGCTGGGCCAATCAACGTATTGGCAGCTTCGAACCTCAGCGGTTCACTCTTAACCTCTTCACAAAGTGTCATCAGCGTAGTACGCCAAATTGGATCAGTTTTGGGTGTTTCCATTTTCCTTTCCATGATGAGCTCAAATTTGACATCACTGAAAACAGGAAATGTAACCGCAGTAAGTAAGGCCTATTTATCCATTTACAATATCTGGATTCCGGTATTAATCATACTGTTGTTCTTAGTCTTTGCCTTTCCAGTCAAGAGAAAATACATAAGCAAAATCACAAAAAATCTCACATAATTATGACAGAACACTAAGCAATATATTATAATAGGTCATAACAAATGAGGCCAAATCATCTTCTTTGGTACAATGAAAAACACAATTCGCCTGTTCATTTGGACTTAACAGGTGAATTTTCTTCTAAAAAATACGATAAAATAAATTTATGGAGCTAGGGAGGAAAACATGCTCAGTTATGTACTTGATTCCTACATTTTTTCAAAAAAACATCTCTGGAAAATTTCCACGATTCTTGAACAAACTGCGCTCAGCCGTCAGGAATTAGTGAAAGACATTGAGACGATAAACCAAGGCTTAGCCGCTCGGAAAATCAAGCTTTTGGAAGTAAAAAACGATGTTCTTGTCATTCCAGAAAAAGTGGCAACTCTCTACGAAGCACTCCGCTTCTCAATCAAGCAAAGTGAATTCGTTGTCAAAGAAAGTGAGCGAACCTATCTCATTTATTTGCTTGTCTTCTCAACACGTCCCAATCTTACGTTGCAGGATTTTCAAGAAAACTTGCTGGTCAGTAAAAATACGACAATCAACGATATCAAACGTCTAAGAGAAATGTTGACAGGAAGAGAGATTTGTCTAAAAAGTTCTAGAAAATCCGGCTTCTATCTGGAGGGGTCAGAACTTGCCATTCGTCAGTTTGCTTGGCTGGCGCTCCAAAAGCTACAGGACGAAACAAGCTACTTTGTCCTTTCACATTTTCTCAATGAGGAAAATCCATTGCAGCTGTCTGCCCTTGAAAGCTGGCTGACACAACTCATGAGCCGCCTGCAGCTAAGGCAGGTTCAATCCCGCTTTATTCCCGTGCTGTTTTTCAGTAGTTTCCTGCTCGTCCGAAAGGAAAGTCACACTCTGAGTTGTGATATTCCACACCTGATGAACATTGACATTTTCGAAGAAAAAAGTGCCAATCAGGCGGAAAACGACTATTTTCTGGCCTTGATGCTGGCGAATAGCGACGGCGAGCTCAAAAGCCCAGAGCTTGATTTTCTATACAAGTTGGCCTTTCTAATCATGGAAAACGTCATGAAACTGGCTGCGATTGAGTTCGAGGACTTTACCAAGACATTTCTGGCTTTATTGTCGCATCTGACCTCGACCTATTTCCGTCTCTTATATCATTTCGAGATTGAAAATGTGCTTCTGGAGCGGGTGAAGTCAGAGTATCCGTCATTATTCCCGCTCATGGAAAATGCCTTAAAGCCTCTGGCAGAATTGACCAGCGACTTGCCCGAATCAGAATTGGCCTACTTTGTGATTTTGTTTGGGGGAGAGATTTATAAGCGAAAATACAGCAAAAATCCGCGCGCTTTGGTGCTCTGCGTCAACGGCATCAGCTCCAGTCGGATCATGAAGAAGCGTTTGGAAAGTATCTTCCCTACAATGGAATTTGCTTCAGCCAGCTCAATTGGACAACTAAAGGAAATTGACCAGAATTCATATGATTTAATTTTCTCAACGGTGCCAATTCCTACTGGCGGAAAAAAATACTATCTGATGAGCCCATTGCCCAGTCAGGAGGAGGAAGCCGGCTTGTACAACCAAGTCTTGCAAGATTATTCTCTGCCGGGCTTTGCCAGAACGACAGCGGCCAAGATTTATTCGGCGATTGAACCCTACATGAGCTTGAAAAAATCAGCCACGAAGGAAAATGTTCTCAGAATCATTGACAAAAAACTAAATAATAGTACAGAAAAGGAGCGAATCAGCCCGATGTTATCAGATTTAATTACAAACGAGACGATTCAGTTCAGCGATCAGCTGTTGAATTGGGAGGAGGCAATTGAGATGGCCGCGCAGCCGCTCTTGAGAACGGGCGTCATTGAAGAAAGCTACCCTCAAGCCATTATCAGCCGTGTGAAGGAGTTTGGACCCTATATTGACCTCGGCATGGGCATTTGTCTGCCGCATGCGAGGCCTGAGGATGGTGTCAATCAAATCGGTATGACTTTCCTACGCTGCGAGAAGCCGGTCCTGCTCTTGGATGACCCGAATCACGAAGTTAAACTCTTTGTGCTGCTGGCGGCGATTGACAATGAAGCCCATCTCAAAGCCCTGTCCGAACTGACGAGTATTCTGTCCAATAAGGAACAACTTAATCAATTACTTTCAGCAACGAATTCAACAGAAGTAATGAATATCTTGACTGATAAAGAAAGATGCGAAGCGAGCCCGCTTTGAAGCGTAGAAATTTAGGGGTTCTTGGTTCTGCCTGAAAGGCAGGTTCAAGAATCATCTAATTTCCAAGCTTCAGGCTCGCAGAACTCAATTAAAGAAAGATGCGAAGCGAGCCCGCTTTGAAGCGTAGAAATTTACCCCCCGAGGGGGAAAGCGACCTCTAAGCGCTAAAGCGTTAAGAGTTTGCTTAGGGGTTCTTGGTTCCGCCTGAAAGGCAGGTTCGAGAATCATCTAATTTCTTAGCTTCTGGCTCGCAGAACTCAATTAAAGAAAGAGGTAAATTATGAAATTTGCATGTGTTTGTCAATCGGGGCTCGTAACGAGCTTCATGGTACAAATGAATCTGCAGTCGATTCTGCAGGAAGAAGGCGTCACAGAGGACATCACAATTGAGCATATGGATGTAGGCTCAGCTACGCCAGACGCAGCCGACTACTTTTTCGTAGAATCAACATTGACCGCGGCGCTGCCTAATATTCCAGCCGAAAAAATTGCAGCGCTGACATCAATTATTGATAAAGATGTTGCGCGTGAGGCGTTGAACAAAGTGCTTGATAAAGAGAACATCAGCCATAATTAACAAAAATAGGTGATAAACTTTCACCAAGGAGATTTTCATATGAACGGAGTTTTAAACTTTATCGTCTCAGTTGCGACCACCCCTGCACTTCTCGTCGGATTGATTGCCATGCTTGGACTCATCTTGCAAAAGAAACCAGCCACAGCAGTCATTCAAGGCTCAATTAAAACCTTTGCCGGCTTTCTCGTTCTCGTCGGCGGCGCGGGAATTCTGGTTAACGCCTTGACGCCCTTTGCCTCAATGTTCCAGCACGCTTTTCATGTCAAAGGCGTCGTTCCAACCAACGAAGGTGTCGTGGCTCTGGCGCTCGTAAAATATGGCACGCCAGCAGCGCTCATCATGCTGGTCGGCTTCCTAGTCAATATTCTGCTCGCCCGCTTTACCCGCTTTAAGTACATCTTCCTGACAGGTCAAGCCATGCTCTACGTTTCTACAATGGCAGCTGTTGTTCTCGCCTCTGCAGGCATGGGCACCTCTTGGGCAACGATACTGCTGGGCGGACTCTTTGAAGGCACACTGCTCACCGTCACACCAGCGCTTTGTCAGCCGTTCATGCGAAAGATTACAGGGCAGGATGGCGTCGCCATGGGGCATACTGGTAATATCGGCTACGCCACTGCAGGTTTGATGGGCAAATGGTTCGGAAATCCAGATCCTGAAAAATCTACTGAAAAATTGAATGTACCTAAGAGTCTAGGCTTCATGCGTGATTCCACGGTCTCTATCTCGCTGGTCATGATTGTTGTCTACGTGATACTTGCGCTGGTTGCAGGTCCGAACTATGTTGAAGACAAGCTTTCATCGGGGACAAATTTCCTGATTTTCTCAATTGTTCAGGCCGGCACCTTTGCCGCAGGATTTGTCGTTGTACTGCAGGGTGTCCGCATGATTCTGGCAGAAATAATTCCTGCCTTCCAAGGCATCGCTCAAAAGCTGGTTCCCAACTCTAAGCCTGCATTGGATGTTCCGATTGTCTTTCCTTATGCGCCAAATGCTGTGTTAATCGGCTTCATTGTGTCGTTTGTAGCGGGTGTCATTTCCATGTTTGGGATGGTGGCCATAGGTACAACTGTTATCATTCCAGGTGTTGTTGGTCATTTCTTCTGCGGGGCTGCGGCTGGTATCTTCGGTAATTCCACAGGCGGACGACGCGGCGCAGTGATTGGCGCGTTTGTGAACGGCTTGCTGCTGTCTTGGCTGCCTTTGGTCATTCTTCCAGCACTTGGCGCATTCCAAGCAGGGGCATCTGTGACTTTTGCTGATACAGATTACCTGATTCCCGGCGGAATAATCGGCATGGTCGGAAAAGCGGGCAGCGGTGCTCTGATTGCGCTGATTGTCGGCTTTACTGTTGTGGTAATTCTCGCCAGCGTCTTCTTAAATTCACGTGAAAAATCACAAGTCAAGAAATGATTCGAAAGTTCAGGTTTTCTATAAGAAAATCTGAATTTTTTGTTAATTGAGCACTTTGAAGTGATATAATCAAGCTATGAGAAGAAGACAGAGAAAACGATTAAGATATGACCGAATCATTCTATTATTGCTTGCTTTAAGCGCTGTTGGCATTGGTTTGGTTTTTGCGTCAAAAAGTATCTTCACGCAGCCGAAAACTTCAGAAGTGAAGCTGTCCTCTAGCAGAGTGTCAAGCACATCAACATCAGAAAGCATCGGAAAATCTGGTCAGGTGTCATTTTTTGCTGCAGGTGATAATCTGATTCACGGCATGGTATATGGTGTTGCCAAAGCCAATTCGACAGACGGAAGTTATGATTTCAGCCCTTTTTACACTGGCATAAAAGCAGAGGTAGAAAGTGCAGATATTGCTTTCATTAATCAGGAGACCCCATTTGCCGGAGAAGAAATCGGCGGCCTGTCGTCTTATCCGACGTTTAATGGACCGACACAAATCCTTGAGGGGCTTCAAACGACAGGGTTTGACTGGATTAATCTGGCATCAAATCACTCTTTTGACCGAGGAGAAGCGGGAATCTTGGCAGAAATTCAGCATGTCAATCAGCTGGGAATACTAGAGACAGGTGCCAATGCTTCGTCTGAGGAACAGGCTAAAATTAAAACTCTGACGAAAAACGGCATCACGATTGCCTTTGACAGCTTCACCTATGGCTTGAACGGCTATACATTACCTGAAGGAAAAGATTATCTGGTCAATGTGACCAGTAAAGAGCTGATAAAATCTCAAGTTGAGGCCATGCAGAAGGTGTCAGATGTTCAGGTTGTGAACATGCACTGGGGCGTCGAATACTCCACAAGTGTTGATGCTGAGCAGCAAGAGCTGGCGCAGTATCTGGCTGATCTGGGCGTCGATGTCATCATTGCTGAACACCCGCACGTCATTGAGCCGATAGAATGGATCACCTCAAGTTCAGGACAAAAAGTTCTCGTCGTTTATTCCATGGGAAATCTGCTCTCTGCACAGGACACCAACATGGGAATGCTCGGCTTGACAGTCAAATGGAACATCAAATTTGATAAAGGAACAGTTTCTGTACAAGATGTCTCAGCAATGCCGACAGTGACGATGATTACGGGACAATACAATTCCTACAATGCAGACTTTGATGTCAAATTCTTAAAAGATTACACGGATCAGGACAGTGCCGGCCATGCCCTCACAGCGACAGGTGTTGACATGTCTCGGCAATTCTTCCTTGAACAGGTCAATCAGATTGTCGGGCAGCCTGAAAATGTAACAGTTGTTGATTAGGAGACATTCTATAATAAAAGTCAAGCAAGAAGTTTTAGTAATTGGGATTTTTGGAGGTTAGTAGGTGAGTGAAAAGAAAAATATTCTCACTGCAAGTTT
>JAITVN010000041.1 GCA_031285775.1 Streptococcaceae bacterium
GATAAGACGTGATACGACAACTGAATTATAAACTGGATCTGCCAAAACTTCACGTTTTGGGGCACGATTTTTACGCATTTATCTTATCTCCTTTCTTAAGCTTTAGGGCGTTTTGCACCATATTTTGAACGGCTCTGGCGACGATCTGTCACACCAGCAGTATCAAGCGCACCGCGGATGATATGGTAACGTACACCTGGAAGGTCTTTCACACGGCCGCCGCGAAGAAGCACAACACTGTGTTCCTGCAAGTTATGGCCGATGCCTGGGATGTAAGCTGTCACTTCCATCAAGTTGGAAAGACGCACACGGGCGAATTTACGAAGCGCTGAGTTAGGCTTCTTAGGTGTCATGGTGCCGACACGGGTTGCAACGCCGCGTTTCTGCGGGCTGGCAAGTTTCGTTTGGACCTTTTTACGGCTGTTGTATCCAACACCCATGGCAGGAGACTTTGATTTGACAACCTTCGATTTACGAGGGCTGTGCACAAGTTGGTTAATTGTAGGCATTAACTCTGTCTGCTTTACTTTATCATTTACGGCAAGCCGCTAAGCGAAAACAATATTGGAAAGCAATCCTTTCTTTTTCTTTAAATTTGGTGTGTCAGTATATGCTCGCTTACGACAAGTTCTGACTAGAAGTTTGGCAACTTTAAACGTTCTTCTTGTTTATCCAAATGTAAAAAGTACCGTGATATAGTATATCAGAAAGCTAGGAAATTGTCAAAAAATGCTGCTTTCCTCTCAGAAAAGCGACATTTATACTGGAATGTCTATGTTGTCAGCCCGGCAGGGCTTAATCCTGACGGCTGAAAATTTCAATTCCTTCTTGTCGGGCTAAGATAATTTTTTGAGCAAGATTCAAAAAGAGACCATGCTCTACGACACCAACCTGAAGCTTCAATTCCGAAGCGAGAGCCCCAGCATCACTTATTTTTCCTAAGTGCAGGTCAATAATAAAATTCCCCTGATCGGTAATTAATCGGCCGCCATCAGATTTAACACGCCAGGCGGGATGATATCCAACTTCGTCGAACTTGCTAAAAAGCTTCTCTGCGCCAAATTGAACCACTTCCACTGGAAGAGGGAAGCCGCCCAATTGCTGAACTTGCTTGTGTTCGTCTGCAATCCAAATAATGTCACGAGAATTAACTGCAACAATTTTTTCCATGAGAAGCGCAGCACCGCCGCCCTTGATGCCATTTAGTGCAGGGTCGAACTCGTCAACACCATCAACCGTCAAATCCACGTAAGGCACGCTTTCAAAAGACGAAACTTTCATTCCTAGAGACTCCGCAAGGAGCTTTGTCGCATAAGAAGTCGTGACTGATGTGATTTTTAAGTCTTCTTCACGCACACGTCTTGCAGCCTCTTCGACAAAAAAAGCTGCGGTTGAGCCTGTACCAAGCCCCACAATCATATCAGCTCTTATAAATTTGGCCGCTTCAATGCCAGCCAGTTTTTTGAGGTTCTCCATGGGAAAATTATAGCATTTTCTCAGCCAAACTGCTGAATTTTAGAAAACGTTATCATCTTTAGGACACTATTCTTGAGACAGGGGGGAGTCATCGTTTGTTTTGCAGAGATGACCGCCTTATGGCCGTGGTCACTCGTCTCTTTTTGCGCGGCGGGTGCTTCCGTGTGACCGATTCCTCCACTGGCTGCTGCTTTTTAGCTGCAGACTTGGTCAGAAAGAGCATGCGGGTGTTATTGGCGGCAAGGAACAATGTCACTGGAAATAAAAATTTCATCAGGTCTTCTTCTTGCAAGCTGAGCATTATTCCCAGCAATAAAGAAGGAAGAATTAAATCAACGAAGAATTTTTTTGTATCCCAGCTGAAATCTTTGAACATTGGTTTTTTTGACAGACGAAAATCCAAGTATTTAAAAATCCAGTATGCTGCATAATAAATCAGACAGACGAGGTAACTCATCACTAAATTCCGCAAAAAATCTTTAAAAAAATAATCCGAAATAGAGAAATACTTGATGATGAATGAGTGCTCAGTGAAGTTCCCCTGGGCCAGGAAGAAATTCACTGTGTTCGTAGCAGCTAAGTATAGGATGCTTCCCGAAGTTACTCCCAAAATGAGGTGCAGCAATGAGCGTGTAAGTGTTTTCATTTGTTCCATATTTGTAATTATAGAGAAAATTTTCCTCTTTTTAAAGTAATAACGCTCAATAAGAAAGAGATTTCCAAAAAAGGAAATCTCCATAATAAACGATTATTGAATTCTTTCTTTAAAGCAAACGAGTGATGAAAGAAAGTCCACTCACGCGGACTTTCGTTATTAGTTTTAGAGAAAGATATCCGCAAGCAGCTAAAGCTGCAACGGCTAGTCTTAACGTTTTGAGAACTGTGAGGCCTTACGTGCTTTCTTAAGTCCAGCTTTCTTACGCTCAACCATACGCGCATCACGCGTCAAGAGACCGGCGCGCTTCAAAGATTGACGGAAGTCAGGGTCAACTTCGAGCAGCGCACGTGAGATACCGTGACGAATTGCGCCAGCTTGACCTGATTTGCCGCCGCCGTTAACGTTTACGAGTGTGTCATAAGAGCCTTCGGTCTGAGTTGCAGCAAACGGCTGGTTGATAACCAGACGCATTTCTGCTGCTGGGATGTATTCTTCAACATCACGGCCATTAACCGTGATCTTACCAGTGCCGGGTACGAGACGTACGCGAGCGACTGCATTTTTACGACGGCCAGTGCCGGCATATTGTACTTGTGCCATTTATTTGTACGTCCTTTCTTAGATGATGCCTGAGATGTCAATCAGCTCAGGTTTCTGTGCAGCGTGGTTGTGCTCAGCGCCAACATATACATGAAGTTTCATGTATTGGCTGCGGCCGAGTGTGTTCTTTGGCAGCATGCCTTTGACTGCACGCTCAACGAGACGCTCTGGGTACTTGTTCAGTACGTCTTGAACAGTTTCAGTCTTGAGTCCGCCTGGGTATAGACTGTGACGATAATATTTCTTGTCTGTCAGTTTTTTACCTGTCAACTTTACCTTCTCAGCGTTGATGACGATGACGAAGTCGCCCATGTCAGCGTGAGGCGTAAAAGTTGGTTTGTTTTTACCGCGGAGCATGCTGGCTACAACCGCGCTCAGACGTCCAAGAGGGATGTCAGTAGCGTCGACCACATACCATTTACGATCCGCATTTTGGGCATTGCCCATAAATGTCGTTTTGTTGATCATTTTGATTTTCCTTAGTTTTTGTTTGTTTACAAGCAGTCTACGTATGCTGTCAGGAGTTCCGGCCTGGCGGTTCGCATCTGCAAGATATTTTTGGGTTTCCGGGGCCACAAAAATGGGGTAAACAAATACCGCTATCTATCTTAGCATATCTGTTGGGCTTGTGTCAAGGGTTAGATCTGCTTTGTTTTCTATTTTTTTGCTCTTCAGGCGTGAACAAGGTATTATCTTGTCCTAGTACCCATTGATGTTCCATTATATGATGGCATTCATCATCACAATTATATGATGGCATTCATCATCACAATTCAAAATTTTTCAGAAAAATTTTATGAAAAAAATGTTGATTTGTGATAAAATAACAAATATGACATCTCGAACTTTTGAAATGTACACTGACGGCTCTTTCAACAGCAGGACTGGTGTTTATGGCGGCGCCTACTCGGTTGGTAGCATTCTTGAAGGCAAGGTTTCTGGTTCTGACCCAGAATTTGTCAGTGCTCGAAATGTGGCCGGTGAGTGTCAGGCAGTTGTCCTAGGAATTAAAGCCCTCATTGATCAGGAGAAACTAAACAAATCCGACAAGATTGTCATTTATCATGATTACACTGGTCTGGCTGATTGGGCTGAAGGACGCTGGAAGGCAAAAAAAATGATCGCTGTCAAATATGTTGCTGCGATTCAGCTTTATCGCGACAAAGGTTTGATTTTAGAATTTAAAAAAGTGCCCGCTCACAGCGGTGTTGCTGAAAACGAAAAGGTTGATCGGCTGGCAAAACTTGCCGTCGGTCTATTGTAATTAAAGGAGATCTCATGACTGCTTCTTCTGCAGCATACAAACGCGCCAAGTCGCATCAAAGTAATCAAAAGAAGAGTTTCATACGTGAGTGGGGACCGCTTATTCTTTTTATCGTCGTGGTCTTTCTGAGTCGTATTTTTCTCTGGGGAACTGTGGCTGTCGACGGGCCTTCAATGGATCCAAGCCTTGCAAACAATCAGAGATTGATCATTGCTAAGGTCGGCGGATTTTCACGAGGCGATATCGTAGTGGCAAAGGAAAGTCTTGAGCAGGCGAAAAAAAATAACTCTACTGAAGCAAAAACGATTGTTAAGCGAGTGATCGGACTTCCTGGAGATGTTCTTGTCTTTGATCATGACACGCTAACGATTAATGGAAAAGCTTACTCGCAGCCTTGGCTTAAAAAATATAAGGATTTGTTTGATTCAAAAAAATTGGGTGCCCTGTACAAGAAGAGCCTTGTTTTATCAGGTATTAAGGGCACAGAGCTTCAGAGCCAGCGCATTGCTTTTGCCAATATTGCTGACACCTCAGCTGCCTTTACCTTTGATAAAAATTACAGCCCTTCTTTCACTGTGACAGTGCCTGATGGACAATATTTCCTCATGGGAGACAACCGAGTGGTATCCGCTGATAGCCGTACTGTCGGTTCTTTCAGTAAAAGCCAAATTCAAGGTAAAGTGCTCTTTCGCTTTTGGCCGCTGACAAAGCTTGGAGCTCCTTAAGGAAGTTCATGCTGCCTGATTTACTTTTACACATTTATCATCTACCTGTCTTAGAACAGGTTTTTTATTCCTACTTTGTGTTATAATATTCAAACTATGTACCCAAATTCTAAAATTATCGCGCTCGATTTGGATGGAACAACGCTTCAGGATGACGGTAAGACAATCAGCGATTTTACCATTGAAACGATTAAAAAGGTGGAGGCTTTAGGGCATACTGTCGTAATTACGACGGGGCGTCCCTATCGATTGGCCATTGATTTTTACAATCAGCTGGGGATGCAGTCGCCAATGGTAAATTTCAATGGCGCCCTTGTCAGTGTACCACATGACAAAAATTGGAAATACACGCACAAGCGCTACATTCCTAAAAATTTTGTTTTTGACTTATTGAGGCATCAGCAAACATTTGATCTAAATTTTGTCGCTGCTGAGTACCGACGTAAGTTCTTTTTGAACAATTTCCAAAATGCAGATCCCGCTGTATTCGGCGTTGAGCGCTTTGAGGTATACAATCGGCTCCGATCTGATCGCCTGACCTCAAATCCCTATTGCGTCCTCCTTTCCAGCCGTGCTGAGGATCGAATCGGTCAAGCGAAGATTTTGCAGATGCACTACCACAACGAAATCTCTGTGTCTGCCTGGGGCGGACCGAATAATATTCTTGAAGTCGTTCCACATGGCGTGAACAAAGCCTATGGTTTGGAAAAAGTTATCAAAGCATTGGGATACACTCGAGATCAGCTCATTGCTTTCGGCGATGAGTTTAACGATGTTGAAATGTTCCAATTTGCACAGACTGGTTATGCACTGAAAAATGCCTCAGAACGTCTCGTTGGTCACGCTGATGAGATCTTGCCCTGGACGAATAATGAAGATGGTGTCGCTCGAAAACTGCAGGAATTATTCTTGTAGGCTGGATAAAATCCTCACGTCACTCGAAACGAACTAAGACATCGCGTCTCACTTTCTATGATTATTTGCCAGACGAAAAACCTGAATCCCTGAAAATTCCATGTATCATCTTTAGAAGAGGTTTAGGATTAGGGAATTATTTCTTAGTCGCCATGCACATTTTTCCGGACATTATGCAAAAATGCAACTCGCTTGTGAGTTTTTCTTTTTTCAAAAGCTTGAAATATTAAAGTTTGCGACAAGGAAATTCAAAACAAGAAAGTAGACGCCGAGTGCAAAATATACACTCAAGCGCATCTCTTTTATTGAGTGTGAAACTCTTTACTTTTCACTTCACTCTTTCCTGCTTGCTTTATTCCTAGTTCTTTTTCTGATAATAGACATTGACGTCCTGCGAAGAAAACCTTATTCATCTATTTATTTCTTATACATTGTGTCTAATTTTATAGATTACCCCCTCTTACTGTATGTACTAGGCGAAAGAAAATGCACTTTATTTTTAGTACATTTTTTTGTTTTTGTCCAAAAGATGAGACTTTTGTAAGTCATTTATGGACAAAAAGCTATTATTTTAGTAAAATCATAATTATAAAAATAAAATTTACAAAAATGTATTAAAAATCATTTGAATTTTCAAACAATTACAGAGCATATAAAAGTCATATGCTAGAGGGATGGGAAAATGTCAACAGATACAAGACGCCAGCGATCAAAAGAAAAATTGAAAAATGCAATGGCAAGTCTTCTTCAAAAGAAAGCCTTTGAGCAGATTACCACAACTGAGCTAGTCAAAGAAGCAGGAATCAGCCGAAGCAGTTTTTACACACATTATCAAGACAAATATGACATGATTGAGTACTATCAGCAGATTCTCTTTAATACGATCCAATATGTCTTTGAGAAAAACAAAGGAAATCTGCGTGACACTTTGTATGAAACTTATGATTTTCTTGACAACAATGAAATTTATGCCGCCCTGCTTTCAGAAAACGGCAGCAAGGAAATTCATGAGTTCATCTTGCAGAAGCTGATTAAACTAATTGAGGAAACTGTATTCACTTCTGTCAGCCCAAATAACCAGCTGAGTCGTTTAGAAGAAACCTATGGAAAAGTTTATTATGCCAATGCAGTATTCGGTATGACACAGACTTGGATTCGTCGCAGACGTAGAGAAAGACCGTCTGTGATGGCTGATCTCTTTGTTTCGTTGGTTGGTTTTGAGGTCGTGAGCTAACTCCTATAGGACAGATTTTCTTTAACACGTCACCTTAATTGAGCTAATAAGCTCCCAAGAATCCCTCACGAAGTAAACACTTCTCAGAGTCAATTGCTTGACTGTTCTTTAAAAATAAACAAAAAATGCACCAAGAAATTTGATGCATTTTTGTTGTTCGTCCAAAGCTTGCCATGTGATGTTAGGTTCCCAGCTGCTTACTTTCTGCATCTGGAAAAAAATAGAGGGCAAGTGTCGGTATCAGAGCTGATTGCTCTGATACAAAGGGAAAACGAACAATCATTCCACATTTTACTTACATTCCAGCTTGAGCCGCTACTTCAGCCGCGAAGTCATTCACAGCCTTTTCAATCCCTTCGCCAACTTCAAAACGTACAAACTCAATAACTTTAGCATCTTTCGACTCAAGGAACTTCTCAACTGTTTTGCCGTCATCCATTACGTAAAGTTGTGAAAGCAAAGCGTACTGCTGATCAATCTTAGTATTTTCAGTGATGAACTTCGCCATTTTACCTGGAAGGATATTGCCCCAGATCTTTTCAGGTTTGCCTTCAGCAGTGAGTTCTTTCTTGAAATCTTCTTCTGCCTTGGCAAGAATTTCATCTGTCAGCTCTTGAGCTGAACCGTACAAGATGTGCGGCAAAGCTGGTTTGTCCACAAGTTTACGGCTCTCATTGTCTTCATCAATCTCATGATTGAGATGCGCCAGCTCTTCGTGAACGAAGTCAAGGTCAAGCTCTTCATTTGAAAGAACAGTCGGGTTCATAGCTGCCACATGCATTGCGATCGCTTTTGGAAGCTGATCATCGCCGCCTTCAACGACAACAAGCACACCGATACGTCCGCCATTATGCTGATAAGCGCCGAATTTCTGAGCATCTGTTTTACCAAGCAAGGCAAAGCGACGGAATGAAATCTTCTCGCCGATTGTGGCAGTTGCAGCCTTGAAAGCATCTTCCAGCGTCGCGCCGCTTGAAGTTTTAAGCGCAAGTGCAGCCTCTATATCGGCAGGTTTGCCCTTAGCAATGACCTCAGCCGTCTCATTGACCAAATCAACAAACTGCTGGTTCTTTGCAACAAAGTCAGTTTCTGAGTTGACTTCGACCAAAGAAGCCACATTGCCGTCAACATAAACACCTGTCAGGCCTTCTGCAGCCACACGATCAGCTTTCTTGGCCGCTTTTGCCATGCCGCGTTCGTGGAGCAGCTCCATTGCCTTGTCCATGTCGCCGTCAACTTCGACCAATGCCTTTTTTGCGTCCATGACGCCAGCACCTGACTTCTCGCGCAGTTCTTTTACCATTTTAGCGGTAATATCCATTTTGTTTCATCTCCTTTATGATGTGAAGTCCGCCCGCATTGAAGCACAGAAATTTACCCCCGAGGGGGAAAGCGAACTCTAAGCGCTGAAGCGCTAAAAGTCTGCTTACTAGCTTCTGACGAGCTGAACTCAGTTAGTAGAAAAAATAAGCGAGGCGGGCGCCTCGCCTAATCATTTATTATTCAAGCCTTGTCAGCTTATAATTTGTTATCATCTTTACCTTCAACCAGGTTCTGAAGTGCTTCCAGTGACTCTTCTGAAGCCTCTGTGTTTTCTTCAGCTTCGTCAGCCTTATCATCTGTCTTGGCAACAGCATCTTCACCCTGACGGCCTTCAATGATCGCATCAGCAATCATACCTGTGATAAGCTTAACCGCACGGATCGCGTCGTCATTTGCAGGAATGATCACATCAATCGGATCTGGATCCGCATTTGTATCTGTCATTGCAACGACCGGAATACCTAAGGTCTTCGCTTCTTTCACAGCAATTTGCTCTTTATGAGGGTCAACGATGTACATCAAATCCGGAATACGAGGCATATCTGCAATACCACCAAGGAAACGCTGAAGTTTTTCGCGCTCTTTGTTCAAAAGCACAACTTCTTTTTTAGGCAGAACGTCAAAGGTGCCGTCTTCTTCCATCTTGTTGATGTGCTTAAGCTCTGCAATACGCTTCTGGATGGTGTTCCAGTTTGTCAGTGTTCCGCCGAGCCAGCGGCTGTTTACATAGAACATGCCTGCGCGTGTTGCTTCTTCTGCAATCGCTTCTGCGGCCTGTTTCTTTGTACCTACGAAGAGGACAACTGCACCTTGGCTGGCTGCATTTTTGACATAGTTGTATGCGTCATCAGCAAGTTTTACAGTCTTCTGCAAATCGATAACATGGATACCATTACGCTCTGTAAAGATGTATGGCTTCATTTTTGGGTTCCAGCGGCGAGTTTGATGACCAAAGTGGACACCAGCTTCAAGCAGCTGTTTCATTGAAATAACTGGCATGTTATTTCTCCTTCTTTTTATATAGTTTTTCCCTCTACCAGACATCACACCTTACCGCTACTTTATAAGCACTACGACTCGGTCCGTCCAATATGTGAAATAGCTGTCAAAATGACAACGTCTAATTATACTATTTTTTAAGCTTATGTCAAATTAATCGGTTCGAGAAAATTTTTGAAAATTTTCAGAATCATAGAAAAAAAACAACTCATCTTTGAGTTCGTTTTTTTGATTTATTGTCGC
>JAITVN010000052.1 GCA_031285775.1 Streptococcaceae bacterium
TGTCTCAGTCACGTTCAAATCTATCCTTTTCATTTTATTAGAATAACCTATTGGAACAACAGATTGGGACATTTTGTCTTTCGACCTACCTAAGACATTATCACATTCGAACGATAAGTTCTAAAGCTCTAAAATCAGTTATCTTGCAAAAAATGGGAATTTCTGCTATACTGTAAATTCGTGAGAAAAAATACCTCACTTCCTGGCGGCGAAGGCCGTCAGGCATTAGACCAAAAGGAGGAAATCAACAATGACAAAATACGAATTGCTTTATATTATTCGTCCAAACATTGATGATGCCGCAAAAGCTGCTCTGGTTGAGCGTTTTGATGGAGTTTTGACTGAAAACGGTGCAACGATCGTCGAGTCAAAAACTTGGGAAAAACGTCGCCTTGCCTACGAGATTCAGGATTACAAAGAGGGTATCTACCAAATCGTAAATCTTGAAGCTGAATCTGATTCTGCTGCACTTGGCGAATTTGATCGTTTGGCAAAAATCAGCCCAGACATTTTGCGTCACATGTTTGTGATCGTCGAAGCGTTTGCTGCACCAAAAGCTGCAAAATCAGCCCGCAACACCAAATCGGCTGATGCTGACACTGAAGCTGTCAAAGAAGCACCTGCTTCCGCTGCAGCAGAAGCATCAACTGTTGAAGCAGAATAAGGACACTTAACATGATCAATAATGTGACATTGGTCGGTCGTCTGACAAAAGACCCAGAACTTCGCTATACTGGTCAAAACACGGCTGTTGCAACTTTCACTGTCGCTGTCAACCGTCGTTTTAAAAATGCGGCAGGAGAACGCGAGGCGGACTTTATCAACTGTGTGATCTGGCGTCAGCCAGCGGAAAATCTGGCCAATTGGGCGAAAAAAGGTGCCTTGATTGGGGTGGTTGGTTCAATCCAGACGCGGAGCTATGAAAACCAGCAAGGTCAGCGTGTGTATGTGACTGAAGTGGTGGTTGACAATTTCCAGATGCTGGAAAGCCGTGCGACACGTGAAAGTATGGGAACTGGCGGCGGAAATTATTCTGCGCCTGCTACTGGATCATACAACAACCACGCAAGCAGCACGCCGCAGATGCAGACGAAGTCGAATACTGTGCCTGATTTCGGACGAGATACTGACCCATTCAGCGGTGGGAATCCGATTGACATCAGCGATGACGATCTTCCGTTCTAGTTTTAGAATTATGAAAAAGCGAGCACTTGTGCGAGCCTTATTTCAAGGAAGAAGAATATAAAGAAAGGAAACATTGATGCTGATTTCAGTATCAATGGGTGCTCATTTTTGAGAGTTGGATTTGATTTACTCAGGATTTAAAAGACTGAAAGCATCATCCATCTTTGAAAATGAAAGCCAGGTAAATAAAATGGCTTTTGATAACAAACGCCGCGGCGGTTTTAAGCGTCGCAAAAAAGTTGACTATATTGCAGCCAATAAAATCGAATTTGTCGATTACAAAGATACAGAGCTGCTTTCACGTTTCATCTCAGAGCGCGGCAAGATCTTGCCGCGTCGTGTGACTGGAACTTCTGCAAAGAACCAGCGTAAAGTAGTTACTGCCATCAAACGTGCGCGTATCATGGCTTTGCTGCCGTTTGTAGCTGACCAGGATAATTAAGCAAACTAACTGATAATGTAAAAAAGCGACTTCCTCGGAGTTGCTTTTTTCGTACAGTTTCAAGGAACTTCTGATGAACTTTCAGGAGTTCTTACATGATTTCATTGCCAGTCATGATCGTTTCACGGCCGACATTGTCAACTGCATGGAAAAAACGCGGCCATTTTGAATCAAACTCATAAGTGGTGTCAAAAATTGCAGAGAAATCGGGCATATCGTCCTGTGTAAAACGGACAGAGAGCTCTCCCTTATGATTGAGAAGTTCAAAGTTGAGAACATTGGACAGAACAAAAGTACCCTTTAGATAATTATCAATCAAATACCAGAAAACATCAATGACAGGGCCGGGAATGCTCTGCACTGTGTCAAAGCTGGCATAGCGTCGTCTTGTGTTTGAAAATGCCATATTTTTTGTCCTTTCTACAATAAGTGAAAAGTTCCTGCCTCATCGTCCGAAGCCGAAAAAATATTTGCAGGATCCGAAATCTTGGGCGCAATTCACTCTATTAATAACAATGATAAAACAAAAGTCGAAAAAGTTCAAGGGAAGAATGTTATTTAAAGGAAATTCAAGAAAGTCTCGTTTTCTTAATGACTTGACGAATGCTTGATAATGCCTCGTTGGTGCGGTTTTTCGTTTTGACAGCGTAGATCATGAAGAGGCTGTCAAGCAGGCTGATTTGTGAAACTGTGCTGGAAAGGGCTTCTGGCCGATAGGAGGTTTCTTCGGCCACGGAGATGAGGGGGACATCAACCAGATCCGCAAATGGGGAGCCGGCAAAACTGGTAACACCAATGGTTGGAACGCCACGCTCTTTGAGAATTTCAAGAAATCATAATCGCGTCATTGCTTCAGTCATCTCCTGGAGCATTTTTTGTTCGCTTTCAGAAAGGCTGGAAATAAGCTGCTGTAGACCTGAAGCGAGGCGTTCTTCTCTTTCTGTAAGTTCAAATATATCAGAGTCAAGTGCTGGCAGATAGTTTTTAGACAAAAAGGCCAACTCAGGGCTACTCAAAGAAGACAGGATGTCCTTAATCTCGCTGGCCGTCAAATCAGCGTCCACCAAAACATCTTCCAAATCGCTAAATGTCCTGATCTTCTCCTTGATCGCGGCGACCTTGTCCTCAGCCTCATTAATCTCCTGCAGCACATGGCGGTAGTGCCCGTCCTCCATCTTTGCCTCCATGGAGACAGTTATTCCAGAATTTCTCTGCTCTGGCTTGATGACGAGGAAGGTATTTTCAAGCGCCTGACCGATGCTTTCAACCTCAATCGTACTAGCGACAGCAGGCGCACTTTCAAGCAAGTAATCAGAAAGTTCCTGTGGACATTTTAGCTCAATAATTATCGATTGAAGGGCTTTCATGATTACATCTAAAATGTCAGCCTTTGACATTCCCGAAAATAGATCTTGAAGCTGAAGCAAATCCGCTGCAGCGAGTTCCAAGTTTTTGAAATCCTTGCCTAAAACAACACAGCCAACAGCCTGAATCAATACCCGTTCATAAATATTAATCAACATTTCCTGGTAATTTTTCTGGTAGGACAACAGCAGCTGATGAATTTTTTCACTCGAAAAGTAAGTTAACAATAGATTTTCCAAGTATAACGCTTTCAGATAAGAACTGATAAACTCAATCCCAGCAAGCTTCGGCACAGGATTGTAGGGCACATAATCTGCAGTAATATGAATCTCCTGCGCCGAGAAATCAGGATTATAGAGCTTGAAGAAGCCTTTGAAAGCATCAACCAGTGTTCCTTGATAAAAAACATTGTCAGTATCAATGATCTGCTTCAGCAATTTCTGGTGTAGAACTTTTGAGGTAATGAGCTTGCTTTGAATTCTCTTGTGGCCTTTTTGATAGAGACTGGCGAGAGATAGATTTTTCAGCGCAGCCAGCGCCGCATCAGGACTTTCATAAGCTTTTAAGGCCATGGAAATGGTGAAGAAATTTGACGTCATGATACTTTCAGCGACCTCTTTGGGAATAGAGCTGTCCTCGCCGCCGTTGTAGCTGCGCGTTTTTGACTTGAGGAGGAGAAGGCTCTCATACTGCAAACGCTGAATGTCGCTGTCGCTGACCAGATTTTTTGCTCTCGCTTCAGAGATTAATGTTTGAAAATAAAATTCCTGGCTCAAGGAATTTTTATCAATTTGTGACTTTTTACTTACTTCATTCATCCTTGAAAATCCCTTTCTCGTCCGAATCTTATATTTTCCGCAAATCGCTCCATTTCCCGACTGGCCAAGAGCTGGAGGGAACCCTGGCAAATGCCGTCGAAGGCATCTTTCATGAAGCTGATCAATTCGTCATCGTTGATTTGGTCAAGTGTTTCATTTTTATAATAATAGAAGATCTCTATCAGCCCATGGAGTGTCTCGGCATAGTCATCTCTAGACAGGTAAGGCGAGTCATAAAATGCTAGGATGATTTTTTCGATGAGCCCGCTGCCGAATTCGATCCGCCCATTGTTCTTTAAAGAAAGGGCGCGTTGCCTGACAAGACTGCGTGCCTCAGGGGCAGTTAAAGACAAGCCGAATAGACTGCTGTCATCATTCAATTCCATGATTTCATTCACTGCCTGCTGCTCGATCATCTCGTCAAAAGCAGGTGAAAATTTTCCTAACTCAAAGTCCAAATCTTTCTCCTCTTTTCTTTTTTTGAAGTGGACAAATCTTGTTTCATCCAGCTGCCGATAGGTTAGAAATCATAATCTCTGAGAACGTCTGAGATGGCAGACCAGTCAAAGCCTTTGCGTCCCAGCGTTTGAGAAACTCGATTTTTCAAATCATAGCCTTCATATCGTTTTGAAAGCCGTGTGTAAGCTTTTTCTGCCTCAGTTTCGAGCAATTCCTGCTCGTTCTCTTCATCCGGCTCCAACTCCAAACTTTCCACCGCATTAGAAGCTGTCTCGTATGAAAAGCCTTTTCCTACAAGAGATTGGGCGATTTTTATCTTGAGCTGCTTCAAAGGCAAACGCGCACTTTTAGCACGGACTTGTTTCTCAGCAAGTTTAATGGCAGCTTCCAGCTGTTTATCACTATCATAGAACTGCTGCAGTTTTTCTGAAACTAAGTCTGGGTCAATCTCCTTTTTCTGAAGTTTCTGCCTCAGATTATAAGGACCGTTTTGTCCGCCGGAAATTCTTACTTCCAGAAAATTTTCGACAAGTTTTTCGTCGTTGATAAGTCCGATTTGCTCAAGCTCAGTCAAAATTTGAGGAATATTTGTCTCTGGAATCTCATGCTCAGTCAAATATTTCGCAACCTCACCGCGACTGCGCATCTTAAAAGAAATGTAGTAAATCGCCAGATTTTTTCCGCGCGAATAATCCGAAAACTTGATAATCTTCTGAGCCTTTGCAGCATCAATATCCAAACCTTTAGACAACATAAACTTGACAATCGTGTCCTCAGTCACATAAATCTTATCAAGCAGCTCGCCGTCAGCGTCTTCGATTTGTTCATCAAACTTGACCGAATAAAGTCGCTTCAATTTTTTTATTTCAGTGATTTTCGCCATACTTTATTATACGAAAAAAACTTGAACTTGTTTCATAACAAAACAGGGCCAAGTGTTTAAAAATTACTGTGTTCTAATTAAATTTGCTGCAAAATCGCTTTTCGGTATATTTCCTTGGCAATCTGGTAGTTTTCGTCTGATTGAGCTGAAAAGTACTCCATCATCACGCCAGAATTGACTTCCAAGATTTCCAAGCCATTTTCTGTTTCAGCAATATCAACAGAGGCAAAATGAATGTCCAGTGCAGAGGCGGCTTGCATTGCCAAAAAGGCGAGCTGCTGATTTTGCTCCATCCGCTCAGGCAGTGCGCCTAGCCCAAGATTGTGTTTCCAGCCGCTTTGGATGTGCTTCTTGTACATAAGCTGGACTTTACCGTCAAGCATAATGACGCGGTATTCGTTACTAAAAGGAGTAAACGGAGAAACAGCCAATGGCGTTGATTTGGAGAGGATTTCTTCCGCCTTATCAAAAATATCCGTAATGCTGGAAGCTCGGACCACGTTTTCGCCGCCGCTGGAATTGTTCGGCTTGAGGACGAGCTCGCCGTGAGCAGAACGAATTTGAGCCAGTCGGGCTTTGTCCATTTCCAGAAAGAAATAGTGCGCAATGGCGGGAATACCAGCTGCTTTCAGGCATTCGTAAGAGGCAGATTTATCATCGCAGAGCTGACTGGCCGCAGCGTCATTGACTGCGAAATGGTAGCCGGAGATGAATTTATCACCGACACGCAAAATCCAGCCGTCCGCAAACGACTGGTAGGTCAGATGTTCTTCTTCTGAGATTTCTTGTAAAATTTTCTCAATTTGTCGCATAATCTATTATAACTTATTTTTGATAGAGTTCTGATTGTTTTTGCTCAGAATAAACATAATGTCTAATAAATGTCGTTGGAATTATTTTATTATGGGCGGGTTATGATGTAGTATTCGGACAATGTATCCATAAACTTGACAACTGCTCCTATTCACCGTTAATTATTGATAACAGTTTCTGCCGCATTCATGTCAATAGTAAAAACCGAATTACCAGTACTCTCTTTGTAGGGAAGCTTTATCTCATCATTGTCCCTAATTGTCAATTCTGATGCATTGCCGCTCACGGATAAAGGCGGCAGTTGACTGTTCTCAATTTCAAGGTGACCGGCATTCATTTTTATCCGACCGCTATCTTTGAGTGTCAGATTTGAAAAGAGAAAATCTACGCCATTTGCTTTCTCGAAGTTTATTGATTGGGCTGTGACCGTGTCAAGTGCGAGATTTGTTGCGTTGACTTCGCCAGATAGATCAGATAAATCCAGTCCCTTTACGCTCGCATCGCTGGCATTCAGCTCCAATTCGAGACTTTTCAGCTGCTGGGGGCTCGGCACAGTGACAGTCAGACGATCTTCTTTAAATGAACCGAAAGAGAAGAACATCCCGACCTTTCCTTTGACTGAAGAAGGAAAGATGCTGGCAGTATCACCGTCAGTATGAACTTGAAGGGTGCGATTGGTCAGCTGGCTTTTAACGGAAAATTCCTTTCCGACTTCGACAGTGACATAGGCTGCGTTTGAGCGAATCACAAGATTTTTTACATTCTTGTTCAATTGCTTGGTCTCAGAGCTTGCTTCATAGCTCATCGTTTTGACTTGCCCATTGTCAAGTGTAATATAATTTTTTGCGCCGCCCATTGCGAAGCCGCTGAAGAGAAGAATCCCGCCAATGGCTGCAGTAATTGCACCGATGACGACAACCTGCTTTGTTCTGAATAATCTCATGACATGCCTCCTTTCACGGCATATTTGCTGCGTCCTGTAAATTTACGCCCCACCCACTTGACAAATTTCATGAAAAGATTGAAAAGTAAGCGGGTAAATTTGATCAAGAACGGCGCCAGAATCAAGCCGATCCCCAACGCGAGCAAGGCGGATCCCAGTGCAATGAAAGCCGTGGCAGGGCTTTGGAAGAGAGCCGCAACACCAAAGAAAATTCCGACAATCCCAGCTGCAATCAATGAAATGACAACGACATAAGCGCTGAGAACAATGACTGCGAAGGCAAACAGCAATGCAAAGATGGTTACAGCCGCAGCAAATGCGAGAGGTACCAGAATCGGTGAGGCAAACAGCCCCAGAACAATCATCCAGACCAGCCGAAGCCGACTTTTCGGCTTTGCCTTGAGTAGGGCCTCATCGTCCTGATTCATGAAATAAGTCACTTTCAGATATTTGGCAAAATTCTTCGGCTTGCCGTATCTGGAATATGCCTGAGCATCTGTGACGCCCGCATCGTAGAAGTATTCCTCGTAGTATTCCATTAAGTCACTGACATCCTCTTCAGGGATTCCTAAGAGATGTTTTCTGACATCGTTAAGATAGTTGTTCATAAATATTCTGTCCTCCTAAACATTCATCAATGACACTTTTGAAAATTTCCCAGTCTGCCGAAATTTTTTCCAGCCGCTGCTTTCCGAAAGCAGTGATGCGATAATAACGGCGCATTCTTCCCTCAAAGGGCTCATCGTGTGTTGTTAGCTCACCATCTTTCTTGAGACGTCGAAGGACAGGATAAAGAGTCGACTCGCTGATTGGAAAGCTTTTTTGGACAGTTTGTGTCAGTGCGTAGCCGTACATATCTTCTTGACTGACCAGCATGAGCACCACCCCGTCTAACAAAGCTGTAGGAATTTGAATCTCCATGGTGTATCCTTTCTATTTATACTTATTCTCAAGCTTCGCCATCCACAAGCCCAGAGCAAGTCCGATAATGAAGAAGATGAATGAGAAAAGAATTGTTGTGAAATTAAGTCCCGCGTAGGAAATAGACTCGGCGGATTTACTCGGAACCAGGATGAGAACCGTACTTGAGAGAACGAGACCGATAATGAAATGATAAACTCGAGAATGGTAAGTTTTCAAAAGTCGCTCCATCAGCTTTGAAAATAGCAAGAGAGCAATCACGCCGCCAATCGCAATGGGTAAGAAAACACCGAGCAAGTCTCTGTTTTTGAAACCGCTGAGCATAGGAGAAAACAGCCCGAGGATTATCAGCAGATTAGAAGGAGACAGCCCAGGCACAAGGACGCCCAGCGCAATCAGAACACCTGCGAGGATAAAACCAGCGAAGTTAGCAGGAATTGACAGGCCAATCGCGGGCAGCATGTAAAGAATGATCAGAGAAACTAGGAAAGTTCCCAGCAGCCAAATGATATCCGTTTTGTCGCGCTGTGACTTCTCAGTTGACTCCCGAAACAGCGCAGGCAGAGAACCAAGAATCGCTCCAGCAAAGCCCCAGAGGACAATGACCTGATAGTGAGCCAACAAGTAATCTAGAGGCTTTGAGAGAATGACCAGGCCTAGGATTCCTCCGATGCCTACCGGCAGAAAGTAGAGGAAGTTAGCCTTGAAGTCGCGTCGGATGTGTGCGAGAAAGCTCAACATCCGCTCGTAGATCCCTAGAATTGCCGCGAGAACACCGCCTGAGACGCCGGGTAGTATGAAGCCGAGGGCAATGATGACGCCTTTCACGACTCTGAAAATCCAGTTAAACATTAAATAATGGTTCCTTCTGTAAAATTATAGTGGGTTCGGTGTGTCTCACCTTGTATTTATAAACCAAAGAATCTGAAAATGGTTTTAGTACCAAACATGACGATGGCTGAGTAAGCCATGATTGCAGGTGCTTTTCCAAGAATAATCGAAGTGAGGAAGAAGCGCCAGGACATCTTTGTCTGACTGGCAATCAGAACCAGCGCATCATCAGGAGCCATCGGCGCTGCAATCAGGAAAGCAAAGATCCAGTTGAAGGCTTTTTGCCCTCTGTCAAGCTTGGCCATGTACTTGTCGTAGGTTGTCTCTTTGACAATGGCCTTGACCAGTGACTGACCGTAACGCTGACCCAGAGTGTAGAGGATAATGGAGCCGAGCACAATGCCTACATAGTTGTATATGAAGCCTTCGATTGGACCAAAGACTGCCACGCCGACCACAACAGCAATACCGCCGGGAATGATCGGGATCACGACCTGGATAATTTGGATGAGGATAAAGACAATGGGTGCGAAGATTCCTGCACGGTAAATCAAGCCTTTGAGCACCGCCTGATTTTGAAAAGCTCCAATTTCGAAAAGCCAGATGACCGCCGCGATCATTGCGAGAATTCCTAGAATGGAGAAAAATTTGAAACTTGTTTTTACATATTTTGCACTTGCTTCTGACATTTTTATTATTCCTTTCGGTTAAGATGTGAGGTGCGCCCGTTTTGAATCGTAGAGATTTAGGGATTTGAGGTTCTGCCGAAAGGCAGGTTCTAAAATCATCTAATCTCCTAGGTTCAGGCGCTCCGAACTCAGTTAAATAAGATGTGAGGTGCGCCCGCTTTGAAGTGAGCCATTCGACTAGGTGCTTCAGCACCGTAGCGAGAATGGACAGCAGCGTCCGAAGGACGCAGACAATTTCAGAAGCTCTAGCTTCTAGAAATTGCTAGAGCTTTAGCTCTGTGTAGAAATTTCCCCCTAAAGGGGAAAGCGACCTCTAAGTGCTAAAGCACTAAGAGTCTGCTTAGGGATTTGAGGTTCTGCCTTTAGGCAGGTTCACAATTTATCTAATTTCCTAGCTTCAGGCGCTCCGAACTCAGTTAAATAAGATGTGAGGTGCGCCCGCTTATTGGATGGGGTAAAATTTACCTCCGAGGGGGAAAGCGACGCATAAGCGACTAAAGCCGCGACGTCCTACCTATTTAATTTCTTACCTTTTGCCGCACTGGACTCAATTCATTTTTTGAAGGCAGAGCACTCCGCCCAGCGAAGAGGTCCACGAGACTGCCTGCGAGAAGGAGAGTAAGGTCAATGAATATTGAAACGATGATGACGAAGGCTGCTAAGATAACTTTGGAAAATTCTTTAATCATGATTTTCCCCTTTCGATAATACTATATTATATTAAATATAATATATTGTCAAGTATAAAGCTATATAATTTATAATATTTTGAACGGAAAGATATAAAAGCAGTGAAAAATACGACTTTAGTCCTATTTTTACAGCTCCTTATCAACTGATTAAAGAATCAAAAAATGGTAGAATTAAAGACAATACAAAGAGTTGGAGAAAGCGAAATGACAGGGCAGAATCAGAGACAAGAACTACAACGCAACATATGGGCAATAGCAGACCAAGTGCGAGGCGCCGTTGACGGCTGGGACTTCAAGCAGTATATCCTGGGCATTTTGTTTTACCGTTTTATCAGCGAAAACTTCCAGAACTACATAGAGGGCGGCGACCCAGAGGTCCATTACCCTGAAATCGCAGACGCAGCCATCAGTCCCGAAATCATAGATGACTCCGTCAAAACAAAAGGCTACTACATCGCGCCCAGCCAGCTTTTCACGAATGTGGTCAAAACTGCTCGCAGCAATGAAAACCTGAACACCGAGCTGAAAGCAATCTTCACGGCCATCGAAGCCAGCGCTACAGGCTACCCCTCAGAAAAAGACATCAAAGGCCTCTTTGACGACCTGGACACAACCAGCAACCGCCTCGGCAACACGGTAGCGGAGAAGAACAAGCGACTGGCGGACGTCCTTGAGGGCATCAACCAGCTCAATTTCGGCCGTTTCGAGGACAACCAGATCGACCTCTTCGGCGACGCCTACGAATTTTTAATTTCGAATTATGCCTCTAATGCGGGAAAAAGCGGCGGTGAATTCTTCACGCCGCAGAGTGTATCGAAACTACTGGCCAAGATTGTCATGCTCGGGAAGAATGAGCAGAACAAAGTCAATAAAATCTACGACCCGGCTTGCGGTTCCGGCTCACTTCTACTCCAAGCCCGAAAACAATTTTCCGAGCACATCATCGAGGAAGGCTTTTTCGGTCAGGAAATTAACATGACCACCTATAATCTGGCGCGCATGAACATGTTCCTGCACAACATCAACT
>JAITVN010000046.1 GCA_031285775.1 Streptococcaceae bacterium
TTAGTATCTGTGATGTACAAGTCTGTCCGGTCTGCTGTGCCAATGCCCGGCTCCAGCTCTATGGTCAGCTCGCCATTACTGTTATCTGCGGTATAATCATACTGCTTGCCGCTTGGGAAGGTAAATTTGAGGGTATATGTCTCTTTGCTGTCAATTGTCAATCCCTCAAATGTATAGACACCAGCCGCCCCTGAAGTGGTCGTGGCTACTTTCGTTGTGCCTTTGTAAAGGTCAACGGTAAAGCCTTTGCCGTAATCACTGCCGACAACTGCGCCCGCTTTGTTCTTGAAGTTGATGCTGCCTGTCAGAGGCGTGTTGACGAAAATCGGAACGCGCAGGTCTTTCATCTGATGCGAAGTGGAGGTCGAGTCATTCAGGATAAACTCAGAACTGCCATTCAGCACCAGCCAAGCCGTCGTGTCATCGATCTTCTCTAATTTATCAGCGCCTGTCGTGATGAAGGCTGCGCCCTTGGTGTTCGGAAGCTTTACTTTGACTTTGTAAGTGCCGTAATCCAGGTCTGTAAAGCCGAAGATTCCGTTGTCGCCAGCTGAATTCGAGGAAGACTCACTTGTCACGCCAGTTGAGACGAACTGACCGCTGCTGTTTTTCTTGAAAAGTTCAAGAGAAAGCTGGTTCAAGCCAGGCTCGCCGACATCCTTGCTGCCGTTTTTGTTCAGGTCAATGTAGCTGCTGCCTGAAATGAGTCCGTCATTGACAGCTTTCGTAGTAGCCACAGTTGAAACGGAGGGTTCACCGGCACGTACTTCGCCGTCTGCGGTCACAAAACGGTAGGCCACGCTGTTATTGGCCTTATATGAATCAGTGTCGTTCTGCGGACGCTGAGCATCAAGGACGACTACGCCGCTGTATTCCAGAGTGATTTCATCGCCTGGTTTCAAGGTCATGCTTGGTGCCGCTACTCGGATAGCTCTGACTTTCGAGTAATCGCTCACAGCGCCTACCCAGGCATCTGCGCCGATTGGGTCGCCATTCGGAGAGCTGAAGCGAACTGGGTTGTTGGAGAGAGAATACTCTAGAACAACATCGCTTGTCGCTTTGCCGTTTAACTTGACTGAGACACCGCTTGAATCCGGGTTGATCTGGAATTGTGAGTTTCGAGGTGCTGAGCTGCTGACCAGTGTATCGCCAACATATGGCAGAAGGTTAACCAGCTGAACATCCGAATAGTTTTCTGTGCCTTCATTTTTAATGCTCACACGGTAAGAAACTTTCTTGCCCGGAACGACCTTGCCAGTTTTTGAAGCATCCAGCCAGGCACTGTCTTCGCTTCCCTTAACAGAAACGCCTGTTGTGACCTTGTCGACCTTTCCTACCGTCATCTTAGTCTTCTTTGAGTAGTAGGTGGTTGCGGCTGAGCCCAGCTTGAATTGGAGCTCAGCTGAGAGGGAGGATTTCGAATAGCCGCTGGCTAAGCTCACATCCTCATAGTTTTCCTTCAGTGACCCCATGCCGACTTCGACTTCATAGATGCCTGATTCGATGTTTTTGGCAATGTACTTGTTCTCGATGAAGAGCTGCTGGATATAATCTTCTTTTACCAGCTTGGTATCATTTGCTTTAAAGTAATAAACCGTGCTGCCGTCTGCGGCTTCAAAAGAACCGACATTGTTGGCTTGTGAAATCGGTGTGACTGTCCGCCCATTTGAGGGTGCATAAACATAACTGATTCTGTTGCCATAAGGGTACTGAATCGTATTATATAAATTCTGAACTTCAATCCCTTTCGGCACTTTTACAAAGACGTAAGGCTGTTCCAGCTCACCTGCCATTGCGGCAAGGCGGTAGTTCATGGTAAAGCTGTCACCAGACAATACTGTGCCCTGATCAAATTCTCGACTTGAGCGATTATACTGATAAACACCTGCTTTTGTAGCGGCACTCACTGCATCTGCTTTTACTGTATAGCTTAAATCTTGTGCAGAGACATCCGGCATCTGCTTGACACCATTCGCATCCGTATAGGAGACTTGATGCTTGAGTTTAATGGCAGTACCGTCTGCTGCATCATCTTTCAGCTTCCAGAAGACACGGAAAGCTTGATAATTTCTTACTTGTCCATTGACACTTACATAATTTATTCTAAGTTTTTCAATGGGAACATCCGGTAAATCAAAATCACCGTCCGCATTCTTTGCGACTTCTTTCCAAGACGAAGCGGAAAGGTATTCTACACTTTTAACATTTTTCGTCGTGCCGGAGAGGATGCCATTCAGAACTTTTTTCGTCACCACTTCACTTGGCACAGTGATTTCTGTGACGTGGTCATTGACTGGATCAGTTGTGACGCCTTCCACTTTATAAGCTGTTGAAAAGTCCTGACCTGGTTTCAGCTGGGCATTTCCCCCTCTAATCGCATCAAAGCTGAGTTCCGTCTGTTTTCCTTCAACAGTGAAGTGAGTTGAGTGCGAGTTAATCTCGGTATCATTTTCTAGGATTGTCTGCTTGACATCAAAGGCATCTCCAGCCGCTGCATCAGCCGGCGGAGTGATATGAGGATACAGGTAGACATGTGAGACTTCTGAAGGATTGATTTCACCAATGGTAAGAATGTAGGTTTTGTCATCAATCTTTTTTATCTGATCAGCCGATAAAGCAACGCTCTTTTGCCCGCCGCCTCTAAGCTGCAAGAAATACTTACCCAAATAGTTGTTCTTAAACCAGTCCACTTTGGTACTGTCAGAAAACTCAATCTTAAACTGAAGATTGCTGAAACCTTCCGGCACATTGTTTGGATTTTGAATTCCTTGACTCATTTCAACTCGTACACCAGGGTGCAGCACCTTACTTGCAAGGGCATATGGTTTCCAGCTGGTAGAACCTGGAACAACCGGCTTGATTCCGACAAAATCAGCCGTGACACTCTTTTCAGACTCATTTTCAAACGCTGCCGTTTCGCCTTTAAAATTTCCTGTAAAGACGGACTTCACAGTGACATTTGCACCAGCTGGAATGCCCACAGCTGCATAAGCACTATAGGTGAAAGAATTGTAGTTTCCGGAAACCATTCCGTCTTTGAACTCTAAAGTAATCGTTTTACCATCGCTGCTGAGTGTTGCGGTTTTCAATATGTCCTGGTGATCCATGACTGCGGGGATCGTATTGAACTTCCCGTTTTCAACCGTGATGACCAGCTTCCCGCCGTCAATCGGCTTGGTGGCATCAGTATGAGACAGCGTTGTAGCGTAGATGATACGCTCAGATGAGTCGCTGATTTGGGTGTCCGGATTTGATGTCGTCGTCAGAGTGATTCTCGAATCCGCCGCACGCGTCAATGGCGGCGCTGGAAGGGGTGAAGGCGCCTTTCCTGGGAATGGTGCCGGAGTGGTCTTATTCGCAGAAGATGGATCCAGTGTTGAAATATCTGGTATCTGTACGGGCGAAGTCTGAAAAATAGGGCTTGTTTCGGATTTTTCTTCCTCAGACTTTGCGTCATTGGAGGTCCCTTTTTTATTCTCTTCTGTTTTCTCCTCAGTAGCCGCTGTTAGCACAGAAGAGGGCTGCTCTTCCGGATTGCTCACAGTGGCGGCGATTGCGCCAGGTGTTTCAGATATGGACTTCTCCTCAGCCTTATTCTTTTCGGCCTCTGGAATGGTCTGTGAAATTGGGGCTGCCTCTTTAGCATCAAGCACATCAGCCCACTGCTATAAATCCGGAAAGTGCTGGATTCAGCAGAAGTGATGAAGTGGCAACTACTGTGGTAACTTTCTTAAACTTCTTATACTTTTTCTTCAATGTTATCTCCTCGTTGTCTCCTCTTTAAAAGCGTGAGGGCGGGTGGGCATCTGCTCCTATGCAGTCGTCAAGTTTTTTCAGGTAAATTTATCCTTTCCAACAAAAGTATTATTTTTTTCCAATCATATAATTAGAAATAAAATAAGTTTTCTTGTTTAATTAAAATTATTTTAAGTTAGATTTTATCAAATTATTTTTTTATATCAAAAATAATGAACTGAGAAAAGTTCAAAATTATAAACAACTATCTTTTTTGTTCATAATCTCAGCTAAAGTAAATATTGCATGAGAACTAAATGATGAGAAGGATTAGAAAAATCACATTTTCACAAAATCTTCAATATATCTTATGCCAAAATTCTAACGCAAAAAGAGGCCAAATCAGGTATCTGATTCGACCTCTTTAAGATTGGGCGACCTTATGTGCCTCATTGAGTTCAATAGGTCTGAAGCTCGAAAATTAGATAATCGAGAACCTGCCTTTCGGCAGGACCTCAAATTCCTAAGCAGGCTCTAAGTGCTTCAGCACATAGATGTCGCTTTTCCCCTCGGGGGCTAAATTTCTACGCTTCAAACAGGGCCTATTTCACATCTGGTTGTGTCTGCAAGGTTCACACAAGCAGGCAAATTCTCACGATTCCTTCGCGGCTGACTGAACAGCCCAGAATTCCCACCGATTCTAGTCGTTTATCATTTAATTGAGTTCGGTGCGCCAGAAGTTTTGAAATTAGATAAAACTTCCGGAGAGGCAAGCCTCTCCTTCCAGTTTTCCTAAATTTCAGGACTTCTGACTGGGCGCACCTTACATCTTGATAATTGGCAAGACTAGAAATTTATGTCGGCTCGTGAGAATGATTATAACACATTAGTTCCAGCCAATCAACTTTGCGAAAAGAATGAGTGTAGAACCCAGCACAGCAAGGAAACAGATGGCAAAACGAATTGTCATGAGCCTTGTTCCATCACCTGTGTAACTTTTTACTGATTTACGTCCGCGATAGGTTAGCAGGGCAAACCAGGCCAGCAGTGTCAGAATCCACTGCAGCCAAATAATCTCACCTAAAAAGTAAATGTTGGCAAGTGAGCCGATTCCAGCGATTAAAGCAAGTAAAACTGACATTCAACTCCTCTCAATCTTCTCAATGGCACGGCCTTTGGCAAGCTCATCCACAATTTTGTCCAGCTGACGAGCGAATTTGATGGTCGGATCCGTCAGCTCTTCCACGCGCACACCACAAATAACTCCTTTGATTTCGGAAGCTTTGGGATTGATCTGCAGCGTTGAGGCGAGTTCTTCATAGGTACCTGTCAACTCAGACGGTTCAGCAACGCCAGTCATCCAGCGGATGATTTCATCCAGCTCGGCCTGTGTACGCCCTTTGCGTTCGACTTTTGCCAGAAGCATCGGGTAAATTGACTCGTAGGTCATTTTGTAAATACGATCTGATCTGTCAGCCATTTTTCTCTCTTTCTTTTTGCGGAATTGCTCATCAATTTACTAACTCGGTAGTAGAATCGGAGCAAAAAACAGCAAACACAAATCCGCTATAGCCAATACAGGCATGGAAAATATAATGGCTTTGGAAAAGCGCGACTTAAATCCGTTGTTGCTATGATTTCTAAAACTGTAATGAACAAGCGCATGTGTTATCATAAAAGGATCAATTGCCACTTTCAAACCAAAAATTACTGTTTCGTTGTCGCCTGTAAAAATATAAAGAGCAATGAAATACAGCGGCAGATGAGCAAGCGTAAATATTCGGTAAGCTCTATCTTCTGCCATCTCCTTTAAAACAATAAACATTCTCCACTCTTTTGCCCGTATTGCGTCCATTTCATGAAGTAATAAAAGCGAAAAGTTCAGCAAAAACAATATTGTTTCCATTTCCCCCCTCTAATATCAGGCTGCTGTTTTTAAATATATCAGATTAATTATAGCATAATCGTCCTAAAAGTCTTTGAATTGAGGAAAAAAATTCAAAGCCTGAAAATTAGCGTATTCATGAGCCAAAAAACTCCAATCATTGAGACTCCTGACTTTATCAGTTTAAAGGACGAAAAAAAATGAAAGTCAAGAAAACACGCAGGATTTGCGTGTTTTTCGATGCTTTTCGCTTGTTGATAACGGTTGGTTGTGGTATAATAGAG
>JAITVN010000057.1 GCA_031285775.1 Streptococcaceae bacterium
TTTTGTCTCAGTCACGTTCAAATCTATCCTTTTCATTTTATTAGAATAACCTATTGGAACAAAAGATTGGGACATTTTGTCTTTCGACCTACCTAAGACATTATCACATTCGAACGATAGAGAAAAAATACTTTGAACATAAAAGTTTGACAATCAAAGTAATTTATTATATAATGCTCAAGTCCTAAAAAAATACTGGAGAACTTATGTTTTTAGAAAATAAAAAAATTGTGGTCATGGGCGTTGCCAACAGCAAGTCCATTGCTTGGGGCTGTGCGAAGGCCCTCAAGGCTCAGGGCGCAACCCTGATTTATACTTACCAGAACGAGCGTATGGAGAAGCAGTTGGCCAAGCTGGCCAGTCCGGAAGATCTCTTGCTTGAGTGTGATGTGGCTTCCGACGAGTCTATCCGCCGTGCGTTTGCGACGATCGAAGCACGTTTCGGCCAAATCGACGGCTTGGTTCACGCCATTGCTTACTCTAAAAAAGAAGAGCTGGGCGGAAACATTTCTGACGTTTCACGCGACGGTTATGCATTGGCGCAGGATATTTCATCTTATTCACTCCTCGCCGTGGCCAAAGCTGCGAAGCCGCTCCTGAAAGCAGGTTCCGGTGTTGTCACTTTGACTTACATGGGCTCAGAGCGCGCCATTCCTAACTACAATGTGATGGGGATTGCTAAAGCGGCGCTGGAAGCTTCAGTTCGCTACTTGGCGGTTGAGTTCGGCAAGGTCGGTGTCCATGTCAACGCAATTTCGGCCGGTGCCATCAAGACACTTGCTGTATCTGGTGTTGACGGCTACAAAGGTTTGATCAAAGAGTCAGACAGCCGCACTGTAGATGGAGAAGGCGTGACGATTGATGAGATTGGTGAAGTCGCGGCATTTCTTGTAAGTCCATTGTCAGCTGGTGTGGTCGGTGATGTCATTTACGTTGATAAAGGTGTTCACCTGACTTAATTCAATGCGAAATCCAACAAGGTAAGTATTCCAAAGGAGAAAAAATTGCCAGTATTAAATGCGCAAGAAGTTGCGGAAATAATTCCCAATCGTTACCCGATTCTATTCATCGATTACGTGGATAGTCTCGAAGAAAATAAAATCGTTGCCACAAAAAATGTTACAATAAATGAGCAGGTTTTCAACGGCCATTTTCCAGGAAATCCGACTTTCCCAGGCGTGCTGATTCTTGAATCACTCGCTCAGGCAGGCTCTATCCTGATTCTGAAAAAGCCAGAATTTGAAGGTAAGATGGCTTATATCGGCGGCATCAATAAAGCAAAATTCCGCCAGAAAGTAGTCCCTGGTGACGTGATGAAGCTTCACTTTAAAATCGTCAAATTCCGCGGAAAGGTCGGCATTGCCGATGCCGCGGCTTATGTTGATGATAAGAAAGTGGCGGAGTGCGAGTTCACCTTCATCGTGGATGAGGCGGCAGTGCAGGAATGACAAACAATTCGACAGAAAATCTTATCGAATATGACAAAATCAATGAATATTTGACGGATATTTTCAACTGTGTTCTGATTATCGAAGAAGACGCACTGAAAAATTCAAGGTTTTCTGATCTGACTGTCAAAGAAATGAACACGATTGATGTCATTGGCTCAAAAAAAATGGCCATTGCCAGTGAGATTGCTGAGAAACTGATGGTAACCATTTCAACGGTTACCACAGCCATTAACAATCTTGAACGCAAAGGTTATGTCGTCCGCGAGCGCTCGGCAGAAGACCGCCGGGTCGTTCATATCAGCCTAACGAAGCAGGGAGACCTGGTCTATCGTATCCATAGGAAGTTCCACAGGGCAATGGTAAAGCGTTTTGTCCGAGGCATTTCTAAAGAAGATACAAAGATTTTATCCGCGGGCTTAAAAAACTTATTTGATTTTCTGGAGGAGCAGCGACAATGACAGGTTACACTAAGATTCTTGCCATGGCGCATGCAGTTCCGGAAAAGATTGTCACGAATGATGATTTGGCGCAAATCATGGACACATCTGATGAATGGATACGTTCACGAACTGGGATCGCACAGCGCCATCTGGCAGCTGATAACGAGACAACAACTGATTTTGCAGCTGCTGTAGCCGAAAAATTGCTCACACAGTCTAAAATATCTGCAGAGCAGTTGGACTTCATCATTGTCGCAACCATGACGGCCGACTCTGTAATGCCATCAACCGCTGCTAAGGTTCAAGCCCATATTGGAGCAGTCAATGCATTTGCTTATGACTTAACGGCAGCCTGCTCAGGCTTTGTCTTCGCGCTGGCGCAAGCTGATAAACTCATTAGCAGTGGTGCCTCTCGTTGCGGATTGGTGATTGGGGCTGAGACCATGTCAAGCGTGGTGGATTGGTCGGATCGCTCAACCGCTGTACTGTTTGGTGATGGAGCGGCTGGTCTGATGCTTGATGATTCAGGGACGGCACCATTGATTCTGGCAGAAAAGCTGCAAACAGACGGCACGCGTGCTGATAAACTGACCTGTTTCAAAAATGAATTTTTAAAAATGGATGGTCGTGCAATATTTGATTTTGCCTTGCGTGATGTTCCGAAAAATATCATGGAAGTCACAGCTGACGCAGAAGTCGATTATTTTCTGTTGCATCAGGCCAATGCCAGGATTTTAGATAAAATGGCCAAAAAATTAGGTCAGCCGCGCGAAAAGTTCCTGCAGAATTTACAGCACTATGGCAATACGAGTGCGGCCAGCGTGCCGTTGCTTTTGTCAGAGATGGCAGAAAATGGGGTCGTGAAAGAAGGGCAAACCTTGCTGCTGTCAGGTTTTGGCGGCGGATTAACCTGGGGATCTTTGCTGATTCAGACATAAGACATGAATCAGCAATCACTTGAAATGCAGTGATTTATTTTTAAAGCAGGTAAGCAGACACTTGGCGCTTTAGATGCTTAAAACATAGTTAACAAGTATAAACGTGAAAATATTTCACTTTTATTATATAATATTATTTGCTGCCAAAAAGGCACAAAAGGAGAAAAAACAATGGCTGTATTTGAAAAGGTTCAAGATATTATCGCTGACGAGCTTGACAAGAGTAAAGACGATATTACACTTGAGACTTCATTTGAAGCGCTTGACGCAGATTCTCTGGACGTTTTCCAGATCATCAATGATATCGAGGATGAATTCGATGTTGAAGTCGATACTGATGAGGATTTGAAGACGGTTGGCGATTTAGTCAACTATGTAGAAGCGCATCAGGCATAAGAATTCGGGGCGAATCTGCCCCCTTTTTTCAAGCAATAGATAGTTTGAATATCAAAGTAAAATTGACTAACTATTTTATAAATAATGATACATAAGTGAGTATCGGAGGGTTATGACAAAGACTGCATTTTTATTTTCTGGTCAAGGCGCACAAAAAAAGGCGATGGCTGCTGACTTGTATGAGAAGTTTGACAGTGTCAGAGCAACATATGATCAAGCCTCTGAGCTTTTGGGATATGATTTGCGTGCTTTAATCGATTCTGACGAAGCAAAACTAAACCAAACAGAATATACACAGCCTGCCATTTTGACAACATCTGTGGCAATTTGGCGCTTGCTGTCAGAAAATAGGATTCAGCCTGATGTTGTAGCAGGGCTTTCTTTAGGTGAATACTCTGCGATGGTTGCGAGCGGCGCTTTGAAATTTGAGGATGCGGTGACTTTAGTTGCTAAACGTGGTAAATTTATGGCAGAAGCAGCACCAGCCGGCGTCGGCAAAATGGTGGCTGTTATGAAAACAGATGTATCACTGATTGAAGAAATTTGTAAGGCAGTCTCCAATGAGACAGGACAGATTGTCAGCCCGGCAAATTATAACACTCCCGACCAAATTGTCATCGGTGGTGAAGTCACCGCTGTGAATATGGTTTGCGAAGCACTGAAAGCTGCAGGCAGTAAAAGGCTGATTGAGCTCAAGGTGTCGGGTCCCTTCCACACTGCCCTCCTGAAACCTGCGAGTGAAAAGCTTGCGGTGGAACTTGAAAAAGTAGACTTTAGTGATTTTGATTTGCCGCTGATTTCAAATACGACAGCGCAGGTCATGAAAAAATCTGATATCAAGTCCTTGTTGACGAGGCAAGTGATGGAGCCTGTCAGATTTTACGAATCTGTTTCAACCATGCAGCAACTGGGTGTGACGCGTTTCATTGAAGTAGGCCCAGGTAAAGTACTCTCAGGATTTGTCAAGAAAATCGCGCCAGAGGCCGAATTAGCAAATGTTGAAGACGTAGAGAGCTTTGAAAGCTTACTGAGCTTACAATAAGTGCATCTTCAAAATTAACACTTAGCAGTGTCAACGCAATTTAAGGAAAAATTATGGAAATAATAAATAAAAATGTCTTCATCACTGGCTCTACGCGAGGTATAGGCTTGGCCATTGCAACTAAATTCGCTCAACTCGGTGCCAATGTGGTCATCAATGGCCGTGGGCAAGTTTCCGAAGAGATTTTGTCAACTCTAGAAAAGTTCGGTGTTAAGGCAATTGCCATCTCTGGCGATATCGGCAGCTCTGATGATGCAAAGCGCATGATCGCAGAAGCAGTGGAGCAGCTCGGTTCTGTTGATGTCTTGGTTAACAATGCAGGAATTACGCGTGACGGAATGGCACTTAAGATGTCCGAAGCAGATTTTGAGGCGGTGCTGCACACCAATTTGACTGGTGCCTTCAACATGACGCAGGCAGTGATGAAGTCGATGACGCGTGCACGTGCAGGTGCTATCATCAATATTTCTAGTGTCGTGGGCCTTATCGGAAATGCCGGACAAGCCAACTATGCAGCTTCAAAGGCTGGACTGATCGGATTGACCAAGTCAATTGCCCGTGAAGTGGCTGGGCGTAATGTTCGTGTCAACGCGATCGCTCCAGGATTTATTGATTCAGATATGACGGCTGAATTGTCAGAAAAGATTAAAGATGCCATGCTCGGCCAAATTCCTATGAAACGATTTGGCAAGGTAGAAGAAGTCGCAGATGTAGCGGCTTTCCTCGCCCAGCAAGAATACATGACGGGTCAAGTCCTTACCATTGACGGTGGCATGGTGATGTATTAAAATCATTTGATAAAAGTTTGGCGGAAACGTCATTAATTAGACAATGTTTATGATTTCAATTTTAACTTCTGATTGAAATCTATTGAAAATACTTTTGAAGAAGTGAAGGTTTGAATGTGCCTTTAGAAGAAAAAGAGATTTAATCCCAATGGGAGAAGGCGCCCCCTAAGTCTTGAAATGCATCGTGCCTGTAGGTAATTGTAATTCTGCCAATGACAGCGTTCATTGTTCACTCACAAAAACTGTGTGCCCTAAGCGATGGCGATCCATCATACAGCATTAGGGCGGATGGTCTTGCGAAGCGCCTTACTTATCAAATTTCTTAATTTCCGGCATATTGAACCCGAGAAAGGATCACACATGACAAATAGAGTTGTAATCACAGGTTACGGCGTCGTTTCGGCGATTGGAAACAGTCCAGAAGAATTTTGGGAAAGCCTGAAAACAGGTCAAACCGGCATTGGACCAATTACACGCTTTGATGCTGCAGCAACTGGAATCTCTGTTGCTGCAGAAGTCAAGAATTTCCCATTTGATAAATATTTTGAGAAAAAAGAAGCACGTCGAATGGCCCTCTTCAGTCAATATGCAGTATATGCAGCGCTTGATGGGATGGCTATGTCTGGAATTACCGAGGAAAATACAGATTTTGATCGCTTGGGCTGTATCATGGGTTCTGGCATCGGCGGCCTTGAGCAGTCACAGGTTAATTCACAAAAGCTTCTGCAAGGACCACGTAAAGTCTCTCCAATGTATGTGCCGCTGGCGATTGCCAATATGGCTGCAGGAAACATTGCGCTGAGAGTTGGTGCAAGAGGTGTCTCTCGTGCAGAAGTAACTGCATGTGCAGCCGGCGCCAATGCAATTGGTTCCGCTTTTCGCGAGATTAAATACGGCTATGCGGATGCGGTAATCGCTGGTGGTGCAGAGGATGCAATTTGTGAGCTTGGTATTGCAGGTTTCGCCAATTTGACGGCACTTACTAAGGAGACAGATCCAACCAAAGCTTGTATCCCATTTGACAAAAAACGTTCTGGATTTGTGATGGGCGCAGGCGCAGGTATCCTGGTGCTTGAGAGCTTGGAGCATGCTCAGGCGCGCGGGGCTAATATTCTCGCTGAGCTGGTCGGCTACGGCTGCAACAATGATGCTTTCCATATGACGACGCCCTCTGCTGGCGGAATGGGTGCTCAGAAAGCAATGCATCTCGCGCTTGATGAAGCTGGTATTGCAGCGGAGCAAGTCGGCTATATCAATGCGCACGGAACTTCTACGCATGCCAATGAAGAATCTGAAGCGGCTGCTATTCATGCCGTCTTTGGTGATAAGGTTCCTGTATCCTCTACGAAAGCTCTGCACGGACACGCACTAGGCGCCGCAGGCGGTATTGAAGCTGTTGCGACACTTCAGGCCATCCTCAAACAATATGTTCCTGTAAATGCCGGGACAACTGAACTTGATGATGATATGACGATAAACGTGGTATTGAACCATGGTTATGAAGCGCCAGTTGAATACGCAGTCAGTCAGGACTTTGGTTTCGGCGGACACAATGCTGTACTTATCTTCAAGAAATGGTCAGGTGAATAAAAAATGAAAATCAGCGAAGTTAAAGATTTAATGCACGAATTTGACGACTCCAGCCTTCGTGAATTCAGTTGGAGCAATGCAACGGACAAGCTTTCTTTTTCTAAAAATCAGACACATCATAATGCTTCAAGCCCGACGCTTTCCCTTGTCCAACCAGCTGAGATTGAGGCTGTGATTGAAACAGAGTCTAGCGCTGCGAAAGCTGAAAGCCAGCCTGAAAAGACAGAGGCAGAAGGCGAGTGTGTGAAAAGTCCACTGGTCGGCGTCGTATACACCAAACCTGCCCCAGATAAGGCGGATTTTATACAAGTTGGCGATACAGTAAAAGAAGGGCAGACTTTGCTGATTATTGAAGCAATGAAAGTCATGAACGAGATCCCAGCGCCAAAAAGCGGCCGCATTACGGAAATCTTAGTCAAGTCTGAAGAAGTCGTAGAATTCGGTCAGGAACTCGTAAGAATTAAGATGTGAGGTGCGCCCGTGTAGAAATTGATATATTGGGGAAAACTGACAGGGAAGGCTTGCTTAACCGAAGTATTAGCTTATTTATCAATTTCTGGCGCACCGAGCTCAAAAAGTAGGAAACAAAATGACATCAGTAAATATAGACATTACAAAAATTATGGAGGCGCTGCCTCATCGTTACCCTATGCTTTTGGTAGACCGTGTGGTTGATATCTCCGAGGACGGAAACTCCATCACAGCCTACAAAAACGTGACCATTAACGAAGAAATCTTTCAGGGACATTTCCCACAGAAACCTGTATTTCCTGGCGTTTTGATTATGGAAGCTCTTGCTCAGGCAGCAGGCGTTCTTGAGCTATCAAAACCTGAGAATAAAGGAAAGTTGGTGTTTTACGGCGGTATGGATAAGGTTAAATATCGAAGACAGGTGAATCCAGGTGACCAACTAATGCTCCATGCCACATTTGTCAAGCGCCGCGGCAATGTTGCAGTCGTAGACGCTGAAGCTTCAGTAGACGGCGAAATGGCTGCCAAGGGCACGTTAACCTTCGCAATTGGCGAATAAATCCGTGGTGAGATCTTCAAAAGTAAAGGAATTCAATCTTCATGTTCAATAAAATTCTAATCGCAAATCGCGGCGAAATCGCAGTGCGTATCATACGCGCAGCCCGAGAACTGGGTATTCAGTCTGTTGCAGTTTATTCGGAAGCTGATCGTGACGCACTTCACGTCTTATTAGCAGATCAAGCAGTTTGCATCGGCCCTGCCCGCAGCAATGAGTCATATTTAAACATGAATAATATCCTTGAAGCGGCTGTTGCCACTGGAGCTCAGGCGATTCACCCCGGCTTCGGCTTTTTATCTGAAAACTCGAAATTTGCCAGACTCTGCTCAGAAACTGGTATCAAGTTTATTGGGCCTTCTGCCAAGGTGATGGACATGATGGGGGACAAAATCAACGCTCGTGCACAGATGAAAGCGGCTGGCGTTCCAATTACCCCAGGCTCAGATGGAGAAGTATTTACAGCCTCTGAAGCTCAAGAAATTGCTGACCGTATTGGTTATCCTGTAATGCTCAAAGCCTCTGCCGGCGGCGGTGGTAAAGGCATTCGGAAAGTTGATAAAGCTGAGGATTTAGAAGGCGCCTTCAATGCTGCCACTGCAGAAGCTCAAGCAGCTTTCGGTAATGGAGCCATGTACATTGAAAAAATGATTTTTCCGGCGCGTCACATAGAAGTGCAGATTTTGGGCGATTCTATGGGGCACGTGATTCATCTCGGGGAACGTGATTGCTCGCTCCAGCGTAATAATCAGAAAGTTCTAGAAGAATCTCCCTCTGTCGCAGTTGGTCATACATTACGTGAAAAGATCACTCGCGCAGCAGTTCGTGCTGCCAAACATGTCGGCTATGAAAATGCAGGAACCATAGAGTTTTTACTTGATGAAAAAAGCGGGTCTTTCTATTTCATGGAAATGAATACCCGTGTACAGGTTGAGCATCCAGTAACAGAGTTTGTCAGTGGTGTTGATATTGTGAAAGAACAAATACACATTGCAGCAGGTGATTCACTATCTGTGACACAGGAAGAGGTACGTTTTCAAGGCCATGCCATTGAGTGCCGCATAAATGCTGAGAATCCTAAGTTCAATTTTGCACCGCAGCCTGGAACGATTAACAGTCTGTTCCTGCCTGGCGGCGGGGTTGGGCTTCGAGTGGATTCAGCCATGTATACAGGTTACACCATTCCGCCTTACTACGACAGCATGATTGCCAAAGTAATTGTGCATGCGCCAACACGATTCGAGGCGCTGATGAAAATGCAGCGTGCCTTAATGGAATTTGAGGTTGAAGGTGTCACAACGAACATTGATTTTCAATTGGATTTGATTTCAAATCCTTATGTTGTGGCAGGGGATTATGATACCAGTTTTTTGAGTGCTACTTTCTTGCCCGAATACTTGAAAGAAGACTAAGCCCTAAACTTTTTCAGCAAGAGAAAAGAAAAGCGCCGTAAAGACGACCATTTTATTTCTGTAAATCTCGCAGAGCATAGTTTATAAGCTAATTCGGCTTTTGAGAGAGGTTCAGAAAGAAAAAATCTTGTCTTTGATTTTGCAGTTCAGCACAGCTGATCTTTTCCAGCGTTATGGAAGGGAAGCACGGATACTCTAATCTGGACTTAAGCGCTTGAAAAACTCCCTCATTTCACGATGGGAAATTTTAGCTTGAGGAGCAGCCGCTGTCCATTGAAATGTCTTAAAAATCGGTGGCATAGATATTATTAAAATGAAGGCTTGAGAACAAAATATGGCTTTATTTGAACGAAAATCAAAATACATTAGAATCAATCCAAACAGGTCAACCCGGCCAACTGGCAAAAAACCAGAGGTACCAGATGAGCTTTTTGCGCGTTGTCCTTCTTGTAAGAATACAATTTACAGCAAAGATTTGGGTGAGATGAAAGTCTGCCCCAAATGCGGCTACAATTTTAGAATTTCTGCCCATGAGCGACTTGCCTTGATTGCAGATGAAGGCTCTTTTGAGGAATTGTTTACTGGCCTTCAAACATCGGATCCACTGAAATTCCCAGGCTATCGCGAAAAAATTGCCAAAACTCAGGAAAAAACTGGACTTGACGAAGCAGTCATAACTGGCACAGCAAAGATTTCAGGCCAGAAAATAGCACTCGGCATCATGGACTCAAACTTCATCATGGCATCGATGGGTACCGTCGTAGGAGAAAAAATCACCCGACTTTTTGAGCTTGCGACGAAAGAAAAACTCCCAGTCGTTTTGTTTACAGCTTCTGGTGGTGCCCGAATGCAAGAAGGCATAATGTCCCTCATGCAGATGGCGAAAGTCTCTGCGGCAGTCAAGCGTCATTCTAATGCTGGCTTGCTTTATCTGCCAGTCCTGACCGACCCGACCACAGGCGGCGTGACCGCCTCCTTTGCCATGGAAGGCGACATTATCCTGGCAGAACCTCAGGCGCTGATTGGCTTTGCCGGTCGTCGTGTCATTGAAGAAACCGTCCGCCAAACATTGCCTGATGACTTCCAAAAAGCTGAGTTTCTGCTAGCGCACGGCTTTGTGGATGCCATCGTGAAACGCGAAGAATTACGTGATAAAATTAGTCTGATATTGAAATTGCACTAACTGAGTTCGGTGCGCCAGAAGCTAGTAAGCAGACTCTTAACGCTTTAGCGCTTAGAGATCGCTTTCACTGTGTGGAAATTAGATAAAACTTCTACACTTCTAAACGGGCGCGCCTCACATCATAATAGAGGAGGTGAAAATGTCTGAAATTGCAGAAATTATCAATAAAGCACGTGCCACAGACCGGATTTCAATGCGGGAAATTGCAGCTGAGCTCTTTGACAATTTTATCGAGCTGCACGGCGACCGTCAGTTCACGGATGATGAATCTGTAGTCGGAGGAATTGCCAGTTTTGAAGGCCAGCCAGTCACGATTATCGGCATTCAAAAAGGTCATAATCTGGAAGAAAATCTGGCCACGAATTTTGGTCAGCCCACACCGAACGGTTACCGCAAGGCGCTTCGCTTAATGAAGCAGGCCGAAAAATTCAATCGGCCGATTATCACTTTTGTCAACACAGCGGGTGCTTATCCGGGAATTGAAGCGGAGGAGCGCGGTCAAGGCGAAGCGATTGCCCGAAATCTGCTGGAAATGTCAGATCTGACCGTTCCAGTGCTCACGATCATCACAGGTGAAGGAGGCTCTGGCGGCGCATTGGCGCTGGCTGTGGCCAATAAAGTTCTTATTCTTGAAAATGCGGTTTACTCTGTCCTCTCGCCTGAAGGTTTTGCGACGATTCTCTGGAAAGATGGTTCTCGCCGCGACGCGGCGGCAGAGCTGATGAAGATGACTTCAGATAAGCTGCTGGAAACGCAGGTTGTGGACGGCATCATCAAAGAAGACATGTTACAAGAGAATATGAAGACGGCCATTCGTCAGGAACTCGCTGAACTGAATAAAATGTCGAAAACAGAGCTTCAAGCGCAGCGTTATCAGCGCTTCAGGAAGTTTTAAGCCGAAAATACGAACATTTATAATTGTTTTCGTCAAATAATTAGTCAGCCTGCGCTTTGCTCAGGCTTTTTTGGTAGAATGGAAAAAATGTGTAAGAACAGGCCGCATTTTTATAAAAATTAAGGAGTATTCAAGTATGAAAAACGATGTAATTCTAGATGTCTACGACCGTCCGAGCGCGAAGCTCTGGTTCGGTCTCTCATTCCAGCACTTATTCGCAATGTTTGGATCCACGGTACTTGTACCTATTCTAGTGGGCATCAATCCCGCCATCGCACTTTTATCTTCAGGACTCGGAACCCTAGCTCATATGTCAGTGACCCGTTTTAAGGTTCCAGCATATATGGGCTCTTCTTTTGCCTACATCGCGGCCATGCAGCTGCTCATGAAACAAGGCGGCATGCCTGCTATTGCCCAAGGCGCCATGACTGGCGGACTCGTTTACTTAGCCGTGGCGGTAATTGTCCACTTCGCAGGACGCGACTGGATTGACAAAATCCTGCCGCCGATCGTGGTTGGCCCGATTGTCATGGTCATTGGCCTTTCCCTTGCCCCAACTGCCATCAACGACTCCATGTTCGTCGGTTCAACTCCAGCCGGCAAGTACAGCCTCGAACTGCTGGCCGTGTCACTAATCACAGTCATCGCCATCATTATTTACAGCATCTACGGCAAAGGCTTCCTGAGCGTTGTGCCGATACTTCTGGGAATAGTTACTGGTTATGTAGCTGCGATAATTATTGGAAAACTCACAGGCATGACAATCGTCGATTTTTCTGGACTAGCTAAAGCCCAGTGGCTTGATTTACCACCGGCAGAAATTGTCTTTGTCAGTTACAAGTGGGCATTTTATCCCTCTGCCATTCTGACTATGGCGCCAATTGCATTTGTTACCATGACTGAGCACTTCGGACATGTGATGGTGCTGAATTCACTGACCAATCGTGACTATTTCAAAGACCCAGGCCTTGACAGAACCTTGGCAGGCGATGGAGTGGCTCAAATCGTGGCAGGTGTACTCGGTGCGCCGCCTGTGACTTCTTACGGCGAGAATATTGGCGTCATGGCCATCACAAAGATTCACTCAATTTATGTTATTGCGGGTGCAGCCGTTCTCGCAGTCATTGTCAGCTTTATCGGGAAAGTTTCCTCTCTCCTGCAGTCAATACCAGCACCAGTGATCGGCGGTGCATCAATTGCTCTCTTTGGTGTGATTGCGGCCAGCGGTTTAAAAATTATCGTTGAGAATAAAATCAATTTTGACATCAAGCGTAACTTGCTCATCAGCTCAGTCGTTCTGGTCATCGGAATCGGCGGCATGGTGCTCAATATCACTTATGGCACGCATAATCTGCAAGTCTCATCTGTTGCCATTGCCACACTCTTTGGAATTATTCTGAATCTTATTTTGCCTCAGGAAGATTAGTCGCCGAACGCATTTGTCATCTTTTTGAACAATTAAAAAAATCTGCTTCTTTTTTTCGGACCAACTGTCTATATGGTAATTTTAAAGAGGTAATTTCTCTCAAATTATGTTAAAATATACTTTATATGTTATGTTGCTAAGTTTATGCAAAATTGACATAATGTACAGAATATTAACTTATGTTTAGAAGGATAAATAATTGAAATGAGTGATGCATTGAGCATTGTTCTGCTTGTCCTTGTAATCGTATTAGCAGTAGCTTTTGTAGCATTATTACTCCGTAGTCACAGCACCTTACTGAAAAATCAGCAAGCTGTGGAAGACGCAGAAAATAAAGCAAATGAACTCGTAGCGAGCGCCAAACGTGAAACAGATAGCATCAAAAAAGAGGCTGATCTGTCGATCAAAGAATCAAAGCGCCAGCAGAGAGATGAGATTGAAGCAGAATTTAAGGAAGAACGTAAAGAGCTTAAAGATACTGAAAAGCGTCTTGCACAGCGCGAAGAGCAGCTGGATCGCAAAGATGATTTGCTCACACGCAAAGAGCAAAGCCTTGATTCTAAAGAAACAAATCTGCAGAAGAAAACTGATACGATGAATCACCGTGAAGCAGAACTGAGTAAGATTGAAGAGAAAAAGCACGCTGAACTTGAGCGTGTGGCACAATTGTCAAAAGATGATGCGAAAAACATCATTTTGACTGAAACACGGGATGGCTTAACCCATGAGATGGCAGGCATGATTCGGACTGCCGAAGAAAAAGCTAACCGAGAAGCGGATACCAAGGCAAAAAATATCATCTCCTTGGCCGTTCAGCGCTTATCCAGCGACTCAATTGCGGAACAAACCGTAACTGTCGTTGCCTTGCCTGACGAAGGGATGAAGGGACGCATTATCGGACGAGAAGGTCGTAATATCCGTACCTTCGAGGGACTGACAGGTGTAGATGTCATCATTGATGACACACCAGAAGCTGTTGTATTATCAGGATTTGATCCTATACGCCGTGAAATTGCGCGGATGACTTTGGAACAGCTGGTTAAAGATGGTCGTATTCATCCAGCTCGTATAGAAGAGTTGGTGGCTAAGAACCGTAAAGAAATTGACCGCAAAATTCGAGAATATGGTGAAGCTGCTGCCTTTGAGGTTGGTGCTCACACGCTTCATCCAGATTTGATGAAAATCATGGGGCGTCTGCATTTCCGAACTTCTTACGGACAAAATGTGCTGGATCACTCAATCGAAGTGGCAAACTTGGCAGGACTTCTAGCTGGCGAAATCGGTGAAAATGTTACGTTAGCAAAGCGGGCTGGTTTTCTGCATGACATTGGTAAAGCGCTTGACCATGAAGTCGAAGGTTCCCACGTTGAGATAGGAACCGAACTTGCACGCAAGTACAAAGAAAATCCGATTGTCATCAATGCAATTGCCAGTCATCACAATGATACTGAGCCCAATTCGGTGATTGCAGTTTTGGTTGCCGCAGCTGATGCGCTCTCTGCCGCACGCCCGGGTGCGCGTCGTGAATCTGTAGAGAACTACATTAAGCGACTGCAGAATCTTGAGGAAATCTCAAACAGTTTCAATGGCGTTAAGACAGCCTATGCATTACAGGCTGGACGTGAAGTTCGCGTCATGGTGCAGCCGGATAAAATCAGCGATGATAAAATTGTTGTCCTCGCGCATGATATCAAAACACGTATTGAAAATGAGATGGATTATCCTGGAAACATTAAGGTAACTGTCATTCGCGAAATGCGTGCGTCTGATACTGCGAAATAAAAGTTGTCTCATTGACAGCTTTTTTAAGATGAACGAAAATCAAGTACTTTTGTTGCAAAATAAATATATTAGACAATACAGAAAATTAACACTTTCATGACAAAGACTTGATTAACAGAAAAAGCTTTGCTATACTTTAAAAGTATAACTGACAGAGGTTCAGGGTCTAACCGCTAAGGAAAACTGGCAAACGGTTAATCTATTTTATGGAGGAAAAATGGTAGAACGTGGGTTATTAATAGTGTTCTCAGGACCGTCTGGTGTGGGAAAAGGAACAGTTAGAAAAGCTGTCTTTGACCACGCAGACTGTAAGATCAGATATTCTGTCTCTATGACCACTCGTCCGCAGCGACCAGGTGAAGTAGATGGAAAAGATTATTTTTTCCGCAGCCGAGAATTCTTTGAAGATACCGTTCGAAACGGCCAAATGCTGGAATATGCAGAGTATGTCGGAAATTACTACGGCACGCCACTGGCTTCCGTTAATCAGCTCCTTGACGAAGGTTTCGATGTCATGCTAGAAATTGAAGTACAAGGTGCATTGCAGGTCAAGGAGAAAGTGCCTGACGGAGTGTTCATCTTCCTGACGCCTCCTGATTTGCATGAATTGCGTCAGCGTTTGCAGGAAAGAGGTACGGACGACAGAAAAGCAATAGAAGGCCGAATGGTTAAGGCAAGAGAAGAAATTCACATGATGTCGGCTTATGATTATGTCGTCGTGAATGATGTTGTGGATTTAGCTGCAGAACGTGTAAAGAAAATTATTGAAACTGAACATTATCGTGTAGAGCGTGTCATTGGCAAATACGAAGCCATGCTTGATGATTTGGACAAAGCATGAGAGATCATTTATAAAAAGTCAACCCTTCTACTCGTGCGGAAAATTCGCTTTATTGCTGATTATCTACTGATAAGCTGAGCTCAATTTAAAAGAAAAAGAGGTAACAAATTATGATGTTAAGACCATCCATCGACAGTCTTTTGGAAAAAGTCGATTCAAAGTATTCATTAGTCGTTTTGGAAGCCAAACGTGCACATGAATTGCGTGCTGGAGATGCACCAACTATGGAATTTAAATCTGTAAAACCAACCCTGCAGGCTCTGGAAGAAATTGCTGCAGGAAGTGTGACCATTCACCCAGATCCTGAAGCAAAGCGAAATACCCTAATTCAAAGAGATGAAGTGCTTCACCTCTACAAGCTTGAAGAAGAACACCGGATCAAAGAACTTATTGCTCAGGAAGAGCGCGAGGAAGAGTCAAAATCAAAGTCAAGTAAAGCTGCGGCTGAAGGCAAGTAGTTTTCGTCACTCCTTTAAACATAATTTAATCAGGTGTTTCAGATCATTTAAGCGGCCTTGCCGCTTTTTTGGTAAAATAGAAACAGAGAAAATTGATGCAGAAAATAGCTCAAGTCATTGTGGATGTGCCCCTCTTACAGACGGATAAACCATATTCTTATTTCGTTCCGACAGAGCTGTCGGAGCTTATTTCGGCTGGGGAGCGGGTGCATGTTCCCTTTGGCAAAGGCGGACGACTGGTTCAGGGAATCGTTGTGGGATTGACAAATAAAATTCCCGAGGATGTTAACGATTTTAAAGAAATCGCAGAACTTATTGATGTTGAGCCGGTTCTGTCTGAAGAGTTGTTGGCGCTGGCGGATGACATGCGGCACAAAGTTTTCAGTTATAAAATTTCCATACTCAAAGCCATGCTGCCAAATTTGCTGAATTCTAAATACGATAAGATTCTGACTCAACAAGATGGGACGACGGAGCGCTGGACAAGTTTGTCGGATGAGCAGAAATTAGCTGCCATGAAAGACTTTCGGGCAGGCAAGCTTGAAATCCGCTATGTGGCTGAATCTAAGGAAAATAAAAAAACTGAAAAGTATATTATCCCTGATTGGACAGCTCTCGAAGCTTATGAGCCAAACAAAACTGCCAAGAAACGCATCGAATTTAAAGAGATTTTGCTGGAAACCGACAGAAAACTTGCCATGGCAGATGCCGTAAAAATTGCATCCCGACCGATTGTCAATTATTTCGCAGAAAAAGGACTTCTTAAAATCGAAGAAGTGGAAGTTTCACGTATGGCCAAAGCTTTTGCAGATGTAGAAGCTGATGCGGCAAAGCCTTTAAATAGTGAACAGCAGCTTGCTTTTGACCAGATTATGACCAACAGTGAAGAAAAGCCTTTCCTTCTTGAAGGTGTGACGGGTTCTGGAAAGACAGAAATTTACCTGCAAGTAATTGCAGAAACTTTAGCGCTAGGAAAGACTGCTATCATGCTGGTTCCTGAGATTTCACTGACTTCACAGATTGCCAGACGATTCATTGCACGCTTCGGAAACGAGGTGGCTTTGATGCATTCAGGCTTGTCTGACGGTGAGCGTTATGATGAATGGCGGCGCATCAAAGCTGGTGGTGCTAAGATTGTGGTGGGCACCCGCTCAGCAGTTTTTGCCCCACTGGATAATATCGGCGTGATTATCATTGATGAAGCACACGATTCTTCTTATAAACAGGAGTCGAGTCCGCGCTATCATGCGCGTGATGTCGCTCTCTGGCGAGCAAAATACCATCAGGCGCGTTTGATTTTCGGCTCTGCAACGCCCGCGTTAGAAACACGTGCCCGTGCCCAGAAAGGTCTCTATCAGCTTCTTAGGCTTGAACATCGGGCAAATCCGGACGCTCAGCTTCCAACAGTAGAAATCGTGGACATGCGTCATCATCTGAGTGATAAATCGGCCAATTTTTCAGAGAATCTGCTGGTCAAAATTTCTGAAAAGTTGAAAAAAAGGGAACAAATTGTACTGTTACTTAACCGACGCGGTTACAGCTCGTTTGTCATGTGCCGAGACTGCGGTTTTGTGGTAAAATGTCCTAACTGTGATGTCGGCTTGACCTTGCATATGGATACTAGAACCTTGAATTGCCACTATTGTGGACACCGCGAGGCGATTCCGCAGGTTTGCCCGAATTGTCATTCTCGAAATATCCGCTATTTCGGATCAGGGACGCAGAAGGTTGAAGAAGAGCTTCTGCAGCTTTTTCCAGAAGTCTCAGTTATTCGAATGGATGTTGACACCACCTCGCGTAAAGGTGCACATGACAAGCTGCTGAACAGTTTTGGGCGCGGCGAAGCGGATATTCTGCTTGGCACACAAATGATCGCCAAGGGACTGGATTTTCCAGATGTTACGCTGGTTGGTGTGATTAATGGAGACACGGGATTGAATCTTCCGGATTTTCGAGCCAGCGAGCGAACTTTTCAGCTGCTGACACAAGTCGCGGGGCGTTCTGGACGCGCAGAAAAGCATGGCGATGTACTGATTCAAACTTTCAATCCTGATCATTATGCCATTCAACTCGCGGCTAAAATGGACTACGAGGCTTTCTATATGACGGAGATGGGTTTTCGCCGAAAACTCGCCTATCCGCCGTACTATTATACCGTACAGCTTGTCATTTCACACAGGAACGAAGACACTGTGATCAAAAAGGCTTATGAAATTATGACCTTGCTGCGAGAAAATCTGACTGAAAAGTCACGCATACTTGGCCCAATTCCAAGACCTGTTGCAAGGACACATCAGCTCTATCATTATCAAATCTTAATCAAATACCGTTTTGAAGACAGACTTGAAGCTACTTTAAATGCTGTGCTGGACATGACGCAATTACCTGAAAATCATGAACTTCGAGTGATCATTGATTCTGACCCGATGTCATTTGTATAAATCAAACTGTGAATACTGCTCGCTAGGCTTCTGTCTCGTCACTCCTGGCCACTTGCGTTCAGTTTAAAAGGAAATTAATGAATAAAACAAAAATAATATTTATGGGAACGATTGACTTCTCGGCTACTGTTCTAATGGGTCTTTTAAAAGATGAACGCTATGAAGTCATCGCAGTCACCACACAGCCTGACCGTAAAGTCGGACGGAAGCAGCTTCTGACGCCGACACCTGTTAAGGAATTAGCGTTACAGCACGGAATTCCAGTCTATCAGCCGGAAAAACTTAGCGGCTCCGATGAGATGACAAAGTTGATGTCACTTGGAGCTGATGGCATTGTGACCGCGGCATTTGGTCAATTTTTATCAACGAAACTGATTAATTCCGTGAAATTTGCAGTTAATGTGCACGGCTCATTGCTTCCCTGGGGGCGCGGCGGTGCGCCGATTCAACGTGCAATCATGGCAGGCCATCAAGAAATCGGTGTGACGATTATTGAAATGGTCAAAGAAATGGACGCAGGGAAAATGCTGGCCCAGCGTAAAATTCCTTGTCTGCCCGAAGACAATGCTGGAAGCATGTTTGACAAACTTGCAATTGTTGGCCGCGACCTGCTTCTTGACTGCTTACCGGACTATCTGTCAGGAAAACTGGTGCCGATTGCGCAGGATGAAGCAAAAGTTGTCATTACGCCAAATATCGCACCCGAAGAAGAAGTCATAGACTGGACAAGATCAGCTGCAGATATTGTTAACCAAATCAGAGGACTTTCTCCTCAACCGGGAGCCTATACATTTCTGAATGGTTCACGCTTCAAGATTTATCAGGCAGAAATCATTGAGGGTAAAACTGGCTCAGGTGTTGTCGCTTTCCGAGATAAAAAACACTTACAAATCGGTACAGGGAAAGGCTTGCTTGGACTTAAAGAAGTTCAGCCTTTCGGAAAAGGAAAAATGTCTGCTGCTGACTTCCTGAACGGTATCGGCCGCGAACTTAAGACAGGTGATCAATTTGGAAATTAATAATGAAAATCCGCATTTGCTTTTCAATCCGCGTCGCGTGGCGCTTGAAGTTCTGGATGAAGTTCTTGGTCAGGAAGCCTATGCAAATATAGCATTGGACACAGCGCTCACAAACTCCAATCTCTCAGAAGTCGATCGTAACTTTGTGACAGCTCTGGTTTACGGCACAATCTCCAACAAAATGTTGTTAGATTGGTACTTACAGCCATTTTTGAAAAAGAAAACCAAGACCTGGCTGCACAGTTTGTTAATCCTAACCGCCTATCAAATTCTATTTATGGACAAAGTGCCGACTTCAGCTGCTGTGGACGAAGCAGTCAAGCTGGCAAAGGTAATGGGCGGACAGCAGACCGGCAACTTTGTCAATGCGGTGCTGCGAAATTTCTCGCGGGCAGACTTACCTGAGAAAACACCGAATTTCAGTATCAAGTATTCGATTCCAGATTTTTTAGTTCAGAAATTCATTGGACAATTCGGCAAAGAAAGGGCGGTGGCAATTTTTGAATCGCTGAATGAACCTAGTCATGCCAGCATCAGGATAGTTGACCCAGAAGTCCTCCACTCTGTCTCACTGCGTGATACACTTCCCTCGGAGATCTCACCTGTCGGCCGATACGCTGAGCACAGAAACTTTGCTGCAACGCAAGAATTTAATGAAGGGAAAATAACCATTCAGGACGACAGCAGCCAGCTTGTAGCCATTGAACTTGATGCACAACCAGATGATTTAGTTCTTGATGCTTGTGCTGCGCCTGGCGGAAAATCCTGTCAGATTGCAAGTTATCTGACGGGTAAGGGCCGACTGATAGCAGGTGACTTATACGATCATAAACTCCGCCTGATCGAGGAGAATGCCAAACGCCTGCATGTGTCGGATAAAATTCAGACAATTAAAGCAGATGCAACAAAAATTGACAGGCAATTCCCAGCAGGAACTTTTGATAAGATACTGGTTGATGCGCCCTGTTCTGGGCTTGGCTTGATGCGGCGTAAGCCCGATATCAAATACCGAAGAAAAGCGACCGATTTTACCGATTTACAAGCTATCCAGCTAAGAATCCTGCAGTCCTGTGCATTAACGCTAAAGAAAAATGGTATAATAATCTACAGCACCTGTACGCTGGCTGATGAAGAGAATTTTGACATCGTCAAATTGTTTCTCGAAAGTCACTCAGATTTTGAGCAGGTCAATCTAGAACATGAAAAATCAGAAATACTACGAGATGGCTGTATTTTCATCACGCCAGAGCAGTTTCACACTGACGGGTTTTTCATTGCAAAATTCAAAAAAATTTCCTAATTCGAGGTTTTAATCATGGAATATCAAATCCTTTCAGATATTGGCGCAAAACGCAAGTCAAATCAAGACTATGCAGGCACTTTCGTCAACCAGAAAGAGGCTCAACTTTTCTTGCTGGCTGACGGAATGGGCGGACATCGCTCAGGAGATGTGGCCTCAAAGCTAGCCGTTGAAGACATCGGCTCACTCTGGGAGCAGACGGCTTTTGACGGTGAGGCCGATATTGAAACCATCGAAGCCTGGATGCGCAGACAAGTTCTGGTTGAAAATGAAAATATTGCTAATTTGGGAAAATTGGACGATTACAAAGGGATGGGAACGACTCTGGAAATGCTTTTTGTAGGTAAAGGGCATGTCGTCCTCGGACACATTGGGGATTCTAAAAGTTTCTTAATTCGTAACCGACAGCTTGTGCCGCTGACACGTGATCATTCCCTGGTTCAGGAGCTGGTTGAAGCTGGGCAAATTACCCCAGAAGAAGCTTTGACACACCCGCAGAAAAACATCATTACCCGCAGTCTCGGTCAGAACAAAGAAGCAGTTCCTGATACAGAAAGCTTTACCTATGCCACAGGCGACATTATTTTGGTTAATTCGGACGGCCTGACAAATATGGTTTCAACAGATGAAATCTTGAGTTATTTGAACTCTGGCCTGACCCTGCAGGAAAAAGCGGATGCTCTGATTACACAGGCCAATGCCAATGGCGGACTTGACAATATCACGGTTATACTGGTCAAATTTGACGGAGGTGATCTGCGATGATACAGATTGGCCGACTTTTTGCTGACCGTTATCAGATCATTCGAGAAATTGGCCGTGGGGGGATGGCGAATGTCTATTTAGCGACCGATAATTTTTTAGATAACCGACAAGTTGCCGTAAAAGTGCTGCGTCCTAACTTTGAAAACGATCAGCTGGCTATTGCGCGTTTTCAGCGTGAAGCCTATGCCATGTCGGAGCTGGCTCATCCCAATATTGTAGGGATCATGGACGTTGGTGACTATGAGAATCAGCAATATATCGTGATGGAATATGTTGAAGGCATTACGCTTAAGCAGTATATCAAACAGAATGCCCCACTAAGCAATACCGATGCTGTGGCAAAAACCTCTGGAATTCTCTCAGCCATGGCCGTTGCCCACAATCGCGGCATCATTCATCGGGATATCAAGCCGCAAAATGTCTTGGTTGCGATGGACGGAAGTATCAAAGTAACTGACTTCGGCATTGCTAAGGCGCTTGGAGAGACTTCACTCACCCAGACCAATTCCATGTTCGGCTCCGTGCACTATCTGTCGCCAGAACAAGCTCGAGGCGCAAACGCTACGGTACAATCAGACATTTATGCCATCGGAATTATTTTGTATGAGATGCTGGTTGGACGTGTCCCTTATGACGGGGATTCAGCAGTTTCAATCGCCTTGAAGCACTTCCAGGAAGCCTTGCCATCCATTATCAATCAGAATCCTCAAGTCCCGCAGGCATTGGAGAATGTCGTCATTCGAGCCACAGCGAAAAATATCAAGTACCGCTATGTTTCTTCAATGGAAATGATGTCGGATCTGGAAACGTCACTGTCCTTAGATCGTCGAGGCGAGCGCAAACTGGTCTTGCCTAAAGATGACATTGGCTCCGTGGCAAAAGCTCCTGTCATGATCAGTGACACGCAGGAATTGATTCGGCAAGTGACCAGCCAGCCTGCGAAGTCAACCAACAAGGCTTCATCCACAATTCAAAAGCAGAAGAAACAAACTGTCGGCAGTCCAGCAGCCCAAATACCGCAGAAACCACGTCACGTCGGCCGCATCATCATGATTTTTGTTGTGCTGTTGGCCTTGATTGGCGGCGGCGCATTGACTTGGGCATTACTAAATTCCGGCAGTGTTGGGACGGCCTCAGTTCCTGCTGTTGCTGGTAAGACCCAATCGGCTGCAGAATCTGACATAAAAAATGCGGGATTTAGAGTGGGAAGTATCATCAGTGAAAATGACAGCAGCGTCGAAAAAGGGAGAGTCATAAAGACCAGCCCAGCGGCTAATACATCGGAAAAGAAAAATAGTAAGGTTGATCTTTATGTTTCAAAAGGCACTGACAAAACCGCCGTTTTGTCAACAGCTTATCTTGAAGGAGATAGGTATGTTGCGCCATTATCCAAAGTTAAAAAGGATCTTCACGACATGGGCGTCAAAGACTCTCAGATTGAGATTGTGGAAACAGAAACGCCATATGCAAGCTCTGATCCGATTGTTGTAAAATTCGACCCGGAATTAGGCGTGCCGTTTGATCCTGCAACTCAAATCGTGACACTCTATGTGACAAAAGACAGCAGTGCAGAAAGCACAAGCTCTTCATCAAGTACAAGTTCAAGCTCAAGTAAGGCTTCGTCAAGTTCTACGGCACAGAGCAGCTCAGAAGCGACTACGGATTCTTCCAGCGGGACTGGGGAATCAAGCACGTCTACGACAACAGAAGCAAATACAAATAATCAGTAAAGCACTGGAAGAACTGCGCTTGAGGAGAACATTGCACATCAACTGACAGCTTATCGTTTGACAGTAAGAACTCTGAAAAGACCGCTTAATTTAATTCCTTGTCAAAGCTGACAAACTATGCTAGAATAATAAAGTAGTTTTCTACAACCTGACCTTGGTTCAGCGCTGCCAACGCTCTACTCGGCACAGGCAAAATATATAAAGGAGAAACTAAAATGGCTATCTCAAAAGAGAAGAAAAACGAAATCATCACTGAATACGCACGTAAAGAAGGGGATACAGGTTCACCTGAAGTTCAAGTTGCAGTCCTCACATGGGAGATCAATCACCTCAACGATCATATCAAGTCACACAAAAAAGATCATGCAACCTATCGTGGCCTGATGAAGAAAATTGGTCATCGCCGTAACCTTTTAGCTTATTTGCGAGATAAAGACATTAACCGTTACCGTGAGCTTATTGCAAAATTAGGCCTTCGCCGTTAATAATTAAAGCCGTCAATTCTGGCGGTTTTTTTAATTGTAGAAATTTGTCATTTTTGAGCGATTTTTTTGGTTCAAGTTGTTTTGTTTGAAAACTTATCACATTGGAAAATTTTGGAAAATTTTGAAAGAGACCGATAGGATTTGAAAAATAAAATAAGAAAGTTTTCATTTTATCGCGTTTGGGAGGGAACACTCTGAAAATTAATTATACTATTAATAGACAGCATGTGTATTATTAAGAAAAAATAGTCGCTCAATTTTAGAATTAAAAATACGAATCATAAGAAAGATGAAATGTATCCTTTTAAGGTCAGATAGCTAGTAGACAGTTGCTTACTGAATAATTATAATTTTTCTGTAAAAGAAAACGATGCTTTTGAAAATTTAAAAATGAACACTTTGATAAGATCTGTTTATTAATAAAACTTACAATTTCCTCTTGAAAACTAAATTAAATTTGTTATAATGTATTTAAGAAATTGTATGGGCGAAGCTGAAAAACAGTGAAAATGTTATTTCTGGAAAACGCGTTTATGCATAAAAAGGCTTTACATTTTCGAAAGGGAGTGAATACTTCAAATGGTAGAACTATATCTTTCTCCAAGCTGTACCAGTTGCCGAAAGGCGCGTACTTGGCTAAATGATCACAAGATTGAATTTAATGAGCACAATATCTTTACCCAGTCGTTATCGCCCGAGGCATTACGAAACATTTTGTCGAAGACTGAAAACGGCACGGATGACATCATTTCCATGCGCTCGAAAATTTTCCAGAAATTGGAGGTTGATGTAGATTCACTGTCTGTTGACGAGTTGATTGATTTGATTGAGAAGAATCCTTCTTTGCTGCGCCGTCCTATTATTTTGGATGACAAGCGTTTACAAATCGGCTTCAATGAAGATGATATTCGTGTTTTCCTGCCGCGTGATTACCGCCGTGTGGAAATGAAAACCTCAAAGGATGCTGTCAATGACTAATAATTATCACTATCCATTAGATTTATCGTGGAGCAAGGAAGAAATAGCGACTGTTATCGCTTTTTTTAATCAGGTAGAAGCTTTTTATGAAAGCAAAGTAGATTCGGAAAAGTTTCTGACTTCTTATCGTGATTTCAAAAAAATAGTCCCCTCTAAAAGTCAGGAAAAGCAGCTAGAACGTGAATTTGAGCTGGCTTCGGGCTATTCATCTTATCAGGCAATTAAGCAC
>JAITVN010000068.1 GCA_031285775.1 Streptococcaceae bacterium
TTTGTCTCAGTCACGTTCAAATCTATCCTTTTCATTTTATTAGAATAACCTATTGGAACAACAGATTGGGACATTTTGTCTTTCGACCTACCTAAGACATTATCACATTCGAACGATAATTCAAACACAAGCAGCACATTTGATGTTTTCAAATTTGATAGATTGTGTTATCATTGGAAATGCCTATGCTTCTGATGAAGAGTTAGCAACTGTCGCTCGTTTGGCAAAAATGCGCACAGTGCCTATCCGTGTCGAGCTTTCTTCTTCTATTTCTGATTTAGAAAAAGAGATTGTATTAGGAAGTCCCCACATCTATCGCGGAGAGGTCTCCTCTTACGTCTATCGTACAAAATCAGACAGCAGAAAAAAATACAGCAGCCTTTCAATTCCGCCAAAAAATAACATCGAAATTAAAAAAGGCGACATTTTAGTGGATAATGATTTATACTTACAATATAAAGGTGAACTGCAAATCGCCAAAAAAGGGCGTGCTCAAAATGAAAAGGTAAACGTTGTCGGAAAAATTCATCCAGACGATTTTCTTCTGTTAGATAGTCTTGAACCCTGGTCGTCTTTCCATTTTGAAGAAGCGCTGTAAAAGAGACCCCTGAACAAAATAAAAAGGGAGCAGAAAAATGTTGAAACATATCCCAAAAAAGACTGCTGAAAGCAACCGAGAGTATATCTATAGAACGCTCAAACAAAGCATCATTGAGGGCTATTTCGTCCCAGATGACAAGCTCAGCGAGCCTTCTATTGCTGCAGAACTCAATGTGAGTCGGACACCGGTAAGAGAAGCGCTAATCCTGCTGGAAAATGAAAATCTCGTGGTTATTCATTCCAAACAAGGAACTTATGTTTCCAAAATTGACTCGCTTGAAATTTCGAATTTTATTTTTATGCGCAAGTCTATTGAGCGGGAAGTAATGAAGCTTGCCTGCAAAAAAATGACGCCTGAAGTTGCAGAAGCGCTTAAAGAGCAATTGCTGGCTCAGAAGGTGTTTCTGAACATCAAAGATGGAAGGACAGCGATTTACCTGCTTGACAATGCATTCCACCGTATTATTTATGAGGCCGCCGGTCAGTACGAAGCTTGGAAATCGCTGCAGCGCATAGGAGGAGCATTCAATAGACTGCGTATACTTGATTTCCTTGATGAAGACTATTCAAATCGGCGCTACTATGAACACATTGAACTGCTTGAAATCCTTGTAGAAAATAAAATAGAGGAAATTGACGCATTTATCGAAAAACATCTAGATGCGGTTGAAACGACACTTCCAGCTATGAAAAGGAAAAATCCAGAGTATTTTACCTAGGATTAAATTAATATATGAAAAAATAAAACAGAACCACTCAATCAGGCGACTCTGTTTTCTGATTCCCGAATTACTTGATGCTGTTTCGACTCAGGTCGAGATTGATCTGGCTATGCCCGACGCGTCAATTCGTCTTCATGTTTGAAAGACTGATGGCTCTCTTGTCTTCCAGTTTCCAAATCAACAAGCGAATCACTTTTGATATTTTTCTGGATCAAGTAAAAATTTAATGCAACCACAAGTGTGTAGCCTGAAAATATCAATATTTCTGCCAATGATACTTCAACACCATTTATAGACATGAACAAGATCATCGCGTCCAATGCGAGAAGCAGGGTTAAACCTTTCATGGTCATTATCGGCAGCAGTAAGTAGCCCCAGTTCTGCTTTCGCAGCAGCATCACACTGCTGAAAACAATCACTGGCAGTACGAGTCCTAAATCCATTGCTTGGATAGGAAAAGTCGTGTAATGTTCTAACTTCAATGATGTTGTCGGCTCTTTCAAGTAGCCAAGCCAATTGACCCCAATCAAAGCTGCAAAAACGATATTGGAGATCGCTAAATATTTTATTGGTAGTTTTGAGGTGAAGCCTTGCTTCATTTTATCTAGATCAAAAGATGTCACGCAAGCTACAAACATAAAAAATGACAGACTCGTCAGCAGCACATAGAAGATGAAGAAGCGATTATAAGTCCCCGAAAAGCAATACATCGTGTAGGTATACAAGAAGTAAGCCAATGTACCCGCTAAAAAGAATCTGCCGCGTCTACTTTTTCTCTGGTTCAGTATCATGGCAAAAAAGAGAAATGGAACGCCTAAAAATAAGGTGACGAAATCTTGTCCTCTGGCTTGAGCCGCCATCGAAATGGAGTCATTGTGGTAAACGCCGCGTCCATAGAGTTCAAAGCTGCTTCCGCTGATGCTTTTCATATGCTGTCCAACATTCACTGTCTGACTGTCAAATAGACTGATTGCTGCGATAACAGCTGAAACAATTCCGATTACAATGATGAGGTAGTTCAATTTGTGATTAAATACTTTCAATTTTAAGTCTTCCTTTTGTCTTTCTAAGTTTTCCATGGTTTTTTACTTCCTCATTAGTAACTAGTTACTATGATGAACGAATTTATTATAGCAACTTGTTACTATTTAGTCAAATATGTTGCTTGACTTTTTAGCAACTTGTTACTATCATAGGAGATAATGGAATTCGAACAAAAAAGCCCATCTTTTGAGTCCGATGAGCTGATCTATTGGGTATCCTTGAAAAAAGGAGAATATGATGGAAATCAATGAATTGATTGAACGCTACGCTGGAGAGCGAAGCAAGGAAGTTCGCGGGATTTTCGCCAGCATTTTCATTTTGCAGAATCGGCTGCAAACGCTATTTGACAATGTCAATCCAGAATTAACGCTGAAGCAATTTATGCTGATAGCGATGATTAAGCAGGCAGGAGAAAAAACGACCTTCACGCATTTGGGAAAATTATTGGGCTCTTCTCGACAAAATGTCAAGAAATTGGCGACTTCGCTTGAGGAGAAAGGCTTTTTGACGATTGAGCTGGAAGCCGAGAACAAGCGCAATACTTCTCTTGTTTTAACAGAAAAAGCAGCAATATACACAAGAGACATCGCCGCGCTGCACGAGGAAAATCTTGGAGAGCTGTTCCAAGACTATTCCGCCGAAGAAATTCATTTATTTTATCAACTGATGATGAAGTTGTACGCGGGGGTCGCCGAAGCGGAGCAGAAAATGAATTGATGAAACTGCTTGCCGTAGCTCGAGACAAATTTCTTAACGACTCCTCTTCAGACGATAGTTCGGATAGAACCAGCCCAGCAAGCAGGCAATCGGAAGTAAAATCAGGATTTGCCATGACAACCAGAAAATTGGAACCATGAAAATCAGCTGAATCAGCGTGAAAAACACAACGATTTTCTGCAAAAGTTGCTTCAAGGCCTGCAGTTTCTGCGCTTCCGTCACAGGGTAAATCCTTACCATGGTCTGATATTCGTAACTTTTCTTCAGCGAAAGCAGCTGGAAAATGAGCAGATAATCAATGATGGCCAAAACCAGCAGAACTGCCCATATGTTATGGACAAAAAAGATGACGATGACTGATAAGACCAGCAATCTGAGGCTCAAGGTAAAATATTCGCCTGAGCGCAGAAAGGTGCGCAGATAGAGAAAACTGAAAGTCGATTCGCCGCTCTTGGGGAGCAGAAAGTCCAGATATTTGCGTCGTTTGGCGCGGGATTCGATGCCTTTGACATTGGTAAAGAGTGCAAATATCTTGAGAATCCCAGTTTGGCGGATTTCTTCGTAGTGAATCAGCCCTTCCCAGTTCAGATTTCCATCAAGCTGGAAACTGCTCAGTTTGGCCACGTAAAGGATGAATTTTAAAATCAGAAGTATAATAATCCAGATAATCAGCATCCAGACTTGAAACTTGACCGCTGGACTTGTAATCACAGCCAGTACAAGGATAATCACCGTCGGAAAAATCATTGAGCGTGCAAGCGCTGTAGAAAGTTCTTTTTTCAGCACTTCTTCCTTGGCCAGTAAGAATGTGCTGTCGGCAGCTTCCATGAAAGTCGCAACTTTTCCAGGTACGAGTGCAACAACGCTGACAATGAGGACAATCAGCGCACGAATGAGCCAATTCAGTGTGTTGTGCTGCAGAAACTGGGCATATTGGACAGACAGCGCAGCAATCATGATCAAGAGAAAAAGCATAAAATGATCGTTGAAGACATAGCGCAGGTATTTCAGGCACTGCTCGTAATATTTTCGACGGCGTTTGGCAAAAATTTCTTTCATTGTGCCGCCGCTCCTGTTTTGGTCAAGTGCAGGTAGATATCGTCCAGCGTGGCTTCGGTCAGTCCAAACTGGTCGCGCAGCGCGGGAACATTCCCCTCAGCCACTACCTCGCCAGCATTCATCACGACGAACTTGTCGCAGAATTTCTCGGCGGTCGAGAGGATGTGGGTCGACATCAAAATTGAGGCTCCCTGCTCCTTCATGTGCACCATGAGGTCGGTCAGGTCGACCACGGCAAGCGGGTCAAGGCCCATAAAAGGCTCGTCGATGATATAAAGGCTCGGCTCAGTCAGAAAAGCGCAAATGATCATGACTTTCTGCTTCATGCCCTTGGAGAAGTTTATCGGGAACCAGTCGAGCTTGTCTGAAAGTCGGAAGGTCGCAAGCAGCGGTTTGGCGCGCTCGAGCGCGAGGTCTTTATCAATGTCATAGGCCAGAGCTGTCAGCTCGATGTGTTCCTGGAGGGTCAGCTCTTCGTAGAGACTTGGTGTTTCCGGGATAAAGCCGATTTTCTTGCGAAAGGCGGTTTTGTCTGACTTGATGGTGATGTCATCGATAACAATTTCTCCGCTGAAAGGCGACAATAGCCCAATAATTTCTTTTATCGTGGTGGATTTACCGGCACCGTTAAGTCCGATTAAGCCGACAATTTGTCCGTCGTTGATGTTAAAATTGACGTTTTTCAGGACAGGGTTGCCGAAATAGCCGCCAGTGAGGTTTTTTACTTGTAATGTCATATTTGCGAAGAACTCCTTGTTCTTTTCTGTTATTAAGGTCCGCTCTGCTCGATAGCCGCCTTTTACTAGTAGCGGGTGCTCACAGAGCCTTGGTTGTGCTCTTTCTAAGCTCAAACTTGTCTCCTAACGGAGCCTGCGTTTGAGCTAAGAATTAGCTACAAGTCGTCTCTGCACCGCGAACAATGGGCGCTAAAGCGCACATTGTTCCGCTACTAGTAAAAGGCGGCAGTCGGACAGAGCGAGTTGCTGGCAGGCTACTTAATCTGATTGAGAGTCTCCAGTGTGCTTGTCTCTAAAATTTGTTATAATGATTATAACATATTGAAAGGGACTTGCTGCTTTTGAAAAAAGCTGTAAAAGCAGGTTGTGTAGAGTTCTATGGCAGATTGTATTTTTTGTAAGATTATTGCGGGGGAAATCCCTTCGACTAAGATTTATGAGGATGAGGATGTGTTGGCAATCCTAGATATTTCTCAGGCAACAAAGGGGCATACTTTGGTGATGCCTAAAAAGCATTTTGAGAATCTGCTGGCAATGTCCGGCGATGAGGCTGCGCTGCTTTTTAGTAAGATTCCGGACATTGCAAATCGTATTGTCAATAATCTTGGTGCTGAAGGGATGAATGTGATCGCGAATTGCGGCCCGATCGCTGGACAGTCTGTCATGCATACGCATATTCATCTGCTGCCGCGTACACCGAATGATGGCGGGCCTGATTTCATCCATACGCCAACACATGATTTTGATTTGGACGAAGTCGCAAAGGAGATTATTGGCTAATGGGATTTTTTGGTGAAATAAAAGACAGCTTCGTTGAGCTGAAAGATAATGTGGCAGAGGTTCAGGATAAGCTGGCAATTGTCCAGGATGAAGCGGAAAAGGCTCAGAAGGTAGGGCAGCAGATTCAGCGCAAGGTCGAGGAATTCCAGTTCAGTGCTGAGGGAAATCTGGCAGTGATCAATAAGATTACTGAGAAATATGCAAAAGCAGACGATAAAAGTGCTTCGGAGGCTGACTAATTCCTTTGAGCGCACACATTCTGACAATCGTAATCACAGGTCAGAGAATATAAAAATCGCGTGAAATCAATTTCAGAAAAGATTTCATGCGATTTTCTTATTTTACTTCAACTTGGGCTTCACATAGGTCAAGAAACTGATAAGACAGACAATTGCAGCATAAATGGTAATTTCGATTTTGTTGGTAGCAACAACACCGATTAAAATGCCGATTAGAAGGACCAGCGTTGCGTAAGAGACAATTTTCACCCAGGACTTAACAGCCTCTGGATGTTTATGATAGAGAAGGATTGCAGAGATGAGAAAGACAATCCAGACAATAATCAGCAGATAAGAGATGGCGGAAGACATGTATTCAAAGAGACCGCCTTTGATGACTTTTGAGAGGATTGCGCCTAGAATCAGGACCCCCGCATTGAAGGCGTTTGCACGCATCGGTACTTGATTTTTCGAAAGTTTTGCAAAGAACTTACCGATCGGATTTTTCGCTTCTTTGGAGCGCGCGTAAAGTGAGCGGATGGCTCCGAAATACATAGAATTCAGCACGGAAAACAGTGCGAGTATCATAACCGCCAAGATAATATTTGAGACAAAAGGCAGGTGAAATTTTTCAAAAATTGCAGCTACTGGACCGCCAGGCAAACTTCCCACTTTATTCCATGGATAAACGGTCACAAAGATAAAGACTGGAATAATGTAAACCAGTGACAGCTGAATAATCATACTGCGGACAGCTTTAGGAATCGTCTCTGATGGATTGTCTGTTTCCGCTGCGGATAAAGCCATCAGCTCCATGCCGCCGAACGAGAAGACCACGATCAGCATCGCATTGAAGATGCCTTTGAAACCGTTGGGGGCAAAACCTCCCTGAGAGGTCAAATTTGCAAGATAAGTCGGTTTTCCAGCAATCAATACAAGTCCCAACACCATCAAAATAACCAAAACACCAACTTTTATCGCGGACATCCAGAAGCCTGTTTCCGCAAAGAACTTGACCGAGAAAAGGTTAATCGTGAAAGCTGCACCTGCTATCAAAATGTAAACCAGCCAAGTCGGCAGATTCGGCCACCAGACTTGAAGAAACTGAGCGATCGGGGCTGCTACTGCGATCAGTACCGAGAGCGACAGCAGCCAGTAAACCCAATCTATGAAATTACCCATTCGTCCGCCAAGAATGGGTCCCACGAGGCCAGACATTCCTGTAGATTTGACTTTCTGCAGGATAACGATTTGGCCAACGCCATACATGACGACAAAGAGCAGAAGGCCTGAAAGGATATAAGTCAGGAGTACGGCAGGTCCTGCCATATTGATGGCTGAGCCCGCACCGGCGAAAAGTCCTGCCCCTACAGAACCACCGAGTGACAGCATGACGAGATGACGCGGCTTCATCGAAGCTTTTAATTCTGTATTATTATTTGTATCTTTAATTACGTTTTCATTTTCCATAAAAATTTCCTAATTTTCTGGTGAGAAATGCAAATTAATTAACATCATTTCATTTTGCATTGCTTTGGATTTGAACAGTTATTTTTATACTTCATAATTTTTAATATCGGCCAAAGGCCAATAGTAGGCGAAGAAAGCAGAAATCCTGCTTTTTTGACCCCAAATTCGGGCGGGTCTTTGGTATAGTTTATTCATGTTGACCCCTTTCTTAAATAATTCGTTTATTTTACAATAATATTAACTGAATGTCAAGAATAAACCGCAATTTTCTGAATATTAGCGCGCTTAAAAGAAAATGCCCGCTCAAAAAGCAGGCTTTTCAACTGTTCAAATTATTACTATCAGTGCCTAAAATGCCGAACGCCAGTAAATACCATGGTAATTCCTTTTTCTTTGCAGGCTTCGATAACTTCGCCGTCACGGACGGAGCCGCCGGGCTGGATGATCAGTTTCACGCCAGCAGCTGCAATTTCCTCGATATTGTCGGCAAATGGGAAGAAAGCGTCAGAGGCCAGCGCTGCACCTTCTAGGCGGCCTTTTGCTTGCTCGAGGGCGATTTTGACAGAGCCGACGCGGTTGGTCTGGCCAGGGCCGATGCCTAGCGTCTGGCGGCTGTTGGTAACTGCGATGCCGTTTGATTTGACGAACTTCACTGTCTTCCAAGCGAACTCAAGGGCTGCCCATTCTCCGGCGCTGGGCTGGCTGCCTGTGACAACTTGCCATTCGGCCTTGGTCTCTTTGAGTGTGTCTTGATTTTGCTGCAGGAGTCCCCCGAGAACACCGGTGTACAAGGGCTCATTTTCTGAAGCTTGTTTTGCCGAAAAATCTAGAACCAAAAGTCTGAGGTTTTTCTTTTTGGTCAGGATGTCCAGTGCAGCGTCTGAATAGCTAGGCGCGATGATGATTTCAAGGAAAATGCTGCTCATTTTGCTGGCGGTGGCTGCGTCTACTTCACGGTTCAGCACGATGATGCCGCCGAAGATGGATACGGGGTCGGCCTCGTAAGCGTAGTCCCAAGCTTGCTCAATTGTATCAGCCGTGCCGATACCGCAGGGATTCATGTGCTTGAGTGCAACCACTGTCGGGGCGTCAAAGTCACGCGCGATGGTAATCGCGGCATCAGCGTCGCGTACGTTGTTGTAGGACAGCTCTTTGCCGTGAAGTTGGACACTCTGTGCAATCGAGTATATTGTCGGCAGGGCGGAAGCGTAGAAGTCGGCCTTCTGCTGCGGATTCTCGCCGTAGCGCATGCTCTGTTTGAGGTCGTAGGTCAATGTCAGTTTCTCGGGAATGTCCTCTGTGAACTGGGCGGTCAGGTATTGTGCAATCAGCGCGTCATAAGCTGCTGTGTGGCGGAAGACCTTGGCTGCGAGCTGCTGACGCGTCCTTAAAGTTGTGTCGCCAGTTTCCCTGATTTCAGAAATCACCAGCGCATAGTCTGCTGGGTCTGTGACAACAGCGACTGACGCATGATTTTTAGCCGCTGAACGAAGCATCGAAGGCCCGCCAATGTCGATTTTCTCAATCATTTCGTCCTGCGAACCGCCTGCGAGCAAGGTCTCTTTGAATGGATACAGGTTGACAATTACAAGGTCGATGGGCTGGATATTGTGCGCCTGCATGGCTTCCTTGTGACTGGCAGAGTCTCTGCGGCCGAGCAGAGCACCGTGAATCAGCGGGTGCAGCGTCTTGACGCGGCAGTCCATCATTTCTGGAAAGCCTGTAACTTCTTCTATTCCGATGGTTGGAATGTCTGCCGCTTCAAGCGCTGTTTTTGTTCCGCCGGTGGAGATGATTTCCCAGCCCAGATGCGTGAGCGCCTGAGCGAGTTCGATGATGCCGTTTTTATCTGAAACACTGATGAGTGCGCGTTTTGTCATTTTTCTTCCTCCAAGCTAATATCTAAGTTCATGACAGTGAAACTGTATTCTGAACCATTCGTTTTTTGAATTTTCTTGTATTGATATTTAAATCCTGCACGTTCATAGACTTTTGTTGCTCTCAAATTAAAGTCTGCGACTGAAAGCCAGATTTTTTTCACCAAATAGTTTTCTCGAATATAGTTTATGACCAACTGATTATAAGTCAAGCCCAAGCCTTGTCCTGTCAAGTCCGGACGCAATCCGATGCCGAACTCAAATTCATCCGACTTGTTCTCAAATATAAAAATGCAAAAGAAAGCGACTAACTCCCCCTCTTGTTTGATAGAAAAATAATGCTCGCCTCTTTTAGCTGGGGAGATTATTTCTTCGTAATCCTCTATATCAGCAGTCATGTCATAAAAGTCAAAAGGCGGGGGATATTTCCATACTTGCGCGATTTCCAGCGCTTCTTTCTGGCTCATTTTGTCAATTTGCACTTTGTTTTCCGCTTTCTTCAAATTCTGCGATGAGTTTTTGGACAACTTCTGGATAAAGTTCGTGTTCTATCTGGTGGAGTTTTTCTTCGTATTTTTCTAAATTGTCATGATAGGGAACTGGACGCTGGGCGATGATTTCGCCTGTGTCTACGCCTGTATCTACGTAATGAACGGTAACACCGAGTCCAGTACGCTCCTGCCAGGAATCTTCAATGGCGTGCGGGGAACCGGCAAATTCTGGCAGCAGCGAGGGGTGGATGTTGATGATCTTTCCGCAGTATTTATTGAGTATGGTCGGGCCGATGATTTTCATGTAGCCGGCCAAAACGATGAGGTCGATTTGCTGTGTCTCTAAATTCTGAGCGATTTCTTCTTCGTAGGCGGCTTTGTTTGGAAATTCTTTCAGTCCGAAACTTATTCTCGGTATGTGAAGTGCTTCCGCTCGTTTCAGCACGAAGGCGTTGGGCTTGTCTGAAAAGACAAATTTTACATTGTTCGGAAATTGCTCTGCCAGCACTTGAAAGTTGGAACCATTTCCCGAAGCAAAAACGGCTATTTTCATGTGATGATTACCGCTGCTTCCATGCGCTCGATGATTCGGCCGATTTCGTAGGCTCCCAGTGCGTCTTTGATTTCGGCGGCGTTTTCTGGAGAAACGGCGAGAACCATGCCTAGACCCATGTTGAAGATTTCGTACATCTCGGCGTGCTGCAGCTGGCCGTGTTTTTCTAAGGCCTTGAATATCGGCAAGATTGGCCAGCTTCCTTCATGGACTTCGGCTGCCAACCTGTCAGAATACATACGCGGCAGGTTCTCATGAAAACCTCCACCTGTGATATGCGAAATGCCCTTGATTTTGTTGGCTTTTATCCAAGGGAGCAATTCTTGCACGTAGATTTTCGTCGGTGTGAGAAGTTCGTCAATCAAAGGCTTGTCCAGCTCCGGCAGGGTTTGACTCATATCTGTGTCTTCAAAAATTTTGCGTACCAGAGAGTAGCCGTTTGAGTGAATACCAGATGATGCCAGCCCGAGCAAGATGTCCCCTGCTTGAACATTCTTTTCGCCGTCAATCAGATTGGATTTTTCTGCCACACCGACAGCAAAGCCAGCTAGGTCATAGTCGTCTTCTCCATACATACCAGGCATCTCGGCTGTTTCTCCTCCGATCAGGGCGGCACCTGCTTGTACACAACCCTCAGCCACGCCTGCTACGACCTGCTCAAGCTTCGCAGGAATATTTTTGCCAGTGGCGATGTAGTCGAGGAAGTAGAGCGGCTCCGCGCCTGCCGCGATAATGTCGTTGACACACATGGCGACACAGTCAATGCCAATCGTATTATGTGTATCCGATTGTATCGCCAGTAAGAGCTTCGTGCCCACGCCGTCTGTGCCTGAGATGAGCACGGGTTCTTTGACATTCAGGGCGGACAGATCGAAACTCCCGCCGAAACCGCCCAGTGCACCTAAGACGCCTTGACGTTTGGTGCGTTCCACATGTTTTTTGATGCGCTGGACGACTTCGTAGCCTGCTTCTACGTCGACTCCTGACTTTGCATATGCGTTTTCTGACACTTTTTTCTCCTTTAATTGAGTTAATTGAGTTCTGTAGGCCTGAAGCTGGGAAATTTGATGAATCTAGAACCTGCCTATGGCAGAGCCTAGATTCCCTAAGCAGACTCTTAGCGCTTTAGTGCTTAGAGGTCGCTTTCCCCATTAGGGGTAAATTTCTACGCTTCAAAGCGGGCCTACTTCACATCTTGTCTTTTGGCGAACTCTTATTTTGATCTTTAACTCAATCATATAAGATTCTTTAGATTTTAAAAAGCTCCAGCAGAACATTCTGGAACTTTTTGCGCTTATTGTTCGGGTTTATATTAAAGGTTTAATCATTTTTGATGGCGGCGTGAACAATGTGTGTCTCACCAGATTCACTGTAACTTTTCTCAAACTTTAGACCAATTTTCTTCGCCACACCTTGTGACGGAATATTTTGCTCAATTGTGTATGAATATACTTTTGGATATTTCAACACTTCAAAAGCGTATTCTTTGCAGGCTTGGGCTGCTTCGGTGGCATAGCCTTGGTTGCAGAATTCCTTAATGATGTGAAAGCCGATTTCTGGGACAATTTCACCATTTATGTCCTGCATCGTAATGCCGCAGTCGCCGATGAATTCGTCTCCGTCTTTTTTGATGACTGCCCAGAGGCCGTGTTGATACTTGCAGTAGTTTTCGATGTTCCAATTTATCCAGTTATCTACTTTTGTGTCTGTGAATGGCGCTGGGTAATACTGCATGGATTCTGGATCTGACAAGACTTTTGCGAGTTCAGTTTTGTCTGTGGGGACTAGTTCTCGGAGGTAGAGGCGTTTGGTTTTGATTATTATCATACGAAGTCTTTCGCTCTGCATAAAACTTTGCTAAATAAAAGTTCTAGTTTTCTGACATCTCCATGAACCGTGCCATCCATGTACAGATTATAGATTTCATCGTTTTTGTCAAGGTTTATTCTTGCTCTATGGTCTTTTTCCAACCCTAAAACTCTGATGACCTCACGCTGTGTACGGCCGTTTCCTTCTCGAAAAGGATGGAAGTAGTTCTCATTGTCCAAAATCCTTGCAAGATGAATAATTATGTCTTCACGATTGTTCGCATTTTTCTGAAAATCTGATATCAATAAATTCATATAAGTTTCAGCAGAACCAAATGCTTGCATCGCCATAAAAGCATTTCCTTGTTTAGAAATATTAACTTTTCGATATTGACCCGCCCATTCGTATATATCTTGAAAAATGTATGCATGAACTCTCAGAATGTCTTTCATGGAATGTACAAAAATCGGCCTAACTTCCAACTCCAAAAGGCGCATGAGTACTGATTCATACTCCATTTCGTACGCCCGCGCAGCATCAGTTAAGCCGAATTTATTGATAAGCACATCCGAATTGGGATAGGTATAAATCGCATCTGGGTCAATGTACTCATAACTTTGATATTCTTTTTTAGACAAGCGCAGCAGCTCCTTTTCTCAGTTCTGCTAAATGTACTTTCATCTTTTCTATAAACGCTTCTTTCGGTTCCCAGCCTTCGATCATGTTTGAACTGACCGCATACAAAACCGCGTCAAAGTCTTCGAAGTTGTCGAATTTGACATTCATGATTGTCATGTTTCTTTTATCTACATCAAGTGTCATTGGGAGCCTCCACACGTTTTCATTGATTATATTATAGCATTTTTGGGGGACTTCACAAGAGAGTGTGGATTATGGTAAAATAATCTCCTCCAGCCAAGATCTTTCAAACGTTCGTCGTTCATCACAAAACCTTTTTTCAGGTACTCTTTTAAGATAGATGATGCCCAAATACGAAACTGAGCGACAGTTTTCGACTTTACGCGATAACCGATGGAAAGAATAACGTCAAGATTATAATAATCTACCTGATAAGTTTTTCGACATTCGCAGTTGTTCCTAATTCTGCAACAACTGAATACCGATCAAGTGTCAGCCACGCTGTTTTCCCGATAAAACTAACATCTACGTTTGTTGAACCGTCCTGCAACTTGTAAATACTGATTTCTGATTAAATATGTCATGAAGTTCCTCCTACTTAATAATGCGTAATCTATTTGAATTTGTTACAGAATTAATGATTAATTTTCTCAGAATCAATTCCTGACTTATCATACAAGTAGTCACCAACCAACGCTTTATTTCCACAATTAGGGCAAGTAAAAATAAAGTCATTGTAGAATTCTGCTATTGTATCATCATCAAATTCAATTTTCTCTCCACAACTTTCACAAGTCGTTGTAACATGCTCTAAAACATTATTCAATATTTTTATATCAAAAGGTTTGCAAACAGCATTTGCCATTTTCATATCTCTCAAAAATCGATTAAACCAAACAACTCTTTCAGAAGGCTTAACAATTCTTTCAAAGCATTTTACAAAAACTTCTACGATAAAGTTCATAATGCTTGGCATTTTATCATAATAAAGCTTCCAATAGTCTGTCCAGATTTCATTATCTGCAAAAACAAAATTTAAGTTTCCATCTTCAGTGGGATAGTGTTTATCGTTTGTTACTAAATGTAAAGAACTGTTCCATACTGAACTTAAACCATTCGGTGCGCCTTTATCATAAACAACCTCACCAATAATCTCTCCTGGAATCATCAACTTTACAATTTATGCCGCTTTTTCAAGCAAATCTTTTTTTAAATCAACTTTCGAGCTTAAATCGTAATCCCTTGAGGTCTTATTCAACAGACTATCAGAGATTCCCACCGAATCAACCAATAACCAACACAAATAAGCAAAAGTATCTTGAATTGGTTTTCTACTATCTGCAAATGCAACTGTAACTTTACCTCGTTCTGAGCAAGAAAAAGACTCATGTAAATACATCATCATATCCCCGCCCAGGCTAAAAAGCAAGTGAGCGTTTAATAAATTTCTAGCTTCAATTTGAAATCCATTGTCAAACATCCATCGAATCACATCTTCTACATCATCTGGAATCATTTCATCATTTTCAAAATGTAATGTAACTTTACTTAACTCAAAATCATCCGCCATATGCAAAATATTTACTATAATGTCATTGCAATATAGCAAATATTGATGTCTCTGATGAAATTCTACAGGTAAAACATTTGATAGTTCTTCAGCTCTAACCATACTCCCTCCATAATCTTTTTTGAAAAGAATCCAAAACTTTTACCCAATCCTTTATCTATACACCTAAACTCGTCAGATTTTCTACTGTCCAGTAATTAACAGCAGTTTCTAAATTCCAATTAATTGTCATTTTCCCTCCATCAGCCAATCAAGCACATTCATCTTAACTATCCCGCCATAATTAGCATTTTTATTGATAACATCCAGTGTAAGCAAATACTTA
>JAITVN010000071.1 GCA_031285775.1 Streptococcaceae bacterium
TATTATACCACAACCAACCGTTATCAACAAGTGAAAAGCATCGAAAAACACGCAAATCCTGCGTGTTTTCTTGACTTTCATTTTTTTTCGTCCTTTAAACTGATAAAGTCGGGATTATAGCACAAATTATAGCACAAATTCCCGCCTTAAATCAGCTCAATACCCTGCAAAAAACCGCATATTTTGGTATAATTTAAACATGACTGAAAACTTTGAAAACGAAGAGTTAGCAAGAAAAACTCTTGAAGAATTAAACAAAAAGGCCGACGAATATGATGCGTCACAGATTCAAGTTTTAGAAGGACTAGAAGCAGTGCGCCTGCGTCCAGGCATGTACATCGGCTCAACCAGCAAAGAAGGCCTGCACCACCTTGTCTGGGAAATCGTTGACAACTCAATTGATGAAGCCTTGGCTGGCTTTGCAACTCACATCGAAGTTTTCATTGAAGCGGATAATTCTATCACAGTCGCCGATGACGGACGCGGCATTCCAGTAGATATTCAGGAAAAAACAGGTCGTCCCGCTGTAGAGACGGTTTTTACAGTGCTTCATGCCGGAGGGAAGTTCGGCGGTGGCGGTTACAAAGTGTCAGGCGGTCTGCATGGGGTTGGATCTTCGGTGGTCAATGCGCTCTCTACGACGCTTGACGTGACGGTACATAAAGACGGTAAAGATTATTACCAGCAGTATCATCGCGGCCTCGTCGGAGAAGATCTAAAGATCATTGGTGAAACTAACCTGCGCGGAACAACCGTCCACTTTGTCCCAGACCCTGAGATATTCACTGAGACTGTCGAATTCGACTACGACAAATTGGCGACCCGTGTGCGCGAGCTGGCTTTCCTCAACCGTGGACTGCGTATCTCGATTACCGACAAACGTGCAGGCCTTGAAAAAAATCACGACAGTTTTCATTACGAGGGCGGGATTAAGTCCTATGTCCGTTATCTGGACGAGAACAAGACGGTTCTATTTGATGAGCCGATTTACACCGAAGGCGAAATGGACGATATCACAGTCGAAGTCGCTATACAGTACACAGATACCTATCACGAGACCATTCTCAGCTTTGCGAACAACATCAACACTCACGAAGGCGGCACGCACGAACAAGGTTTCCGTACGGCGTTGACTCGCGTGATTAATAATTATGCCAAATCACAAAAAATTCTCAAGGAAAATGAGGACAACCTGTCGGGCGAGGATGTGCGTGAAGGACTGACAGCTGTCATCTCCATCAAGCATCCGAATCCGCAATTTGAAGGCCAAACCAAAACGAAGCTGGGAAATTCAGAAGTTGCAGGCATTGTCAATCGGCTTTTCGCAGATGAGCTGCAGACTTTCATGATTGAGAATCCTCAAGTTGCAAGGAAAATCGTTGACAAGGGCATGCTGGCCAGCAAAGCGCGTCTTGCTGCGAAACGTGCGCGTGAAGTAACGCGCAAAAAGTCAGGCTTGGAAATCTCTAATTTACCTGGAAAGCTGGCAGATTGTTCTTCTAATGACCCGAAACAGACTGAGCTCTTTATTGTCGAAGGCGATTCAGCTGGCGGATCAGCTAAGTCCGGCCGTAATCGTGAATTTCAGGCCATCCTTCCTATCCGCGGTAAAATTCTGAATGTCGAAAAAGCCACAATGGACAAAATACTGGCCAATGAAGAAATTCGTTCACTTTTCACCGCCATGGGAACTGGCTTTGGTGCCGATTATGACCTTTCAAAAGCACGTTACCACAAGCTGGTAATCATGACCGATGCTGATGTGGACGGCGCACATATTCGTACGCTGCTTCTGACGCTCTTTTATCGCTACATGAAGCCGGTTGTGGAGGCGGGTTATGTTTATATTGCTCAGCCACCGATCTATGGCATCAAGGTCGGCTCAGAGACCAAAGCTTACATTCAGCCTGGACCACGTCAAGAGCAGGATCTGCAGGAAGAGTTGGCACGCTGGTCAGAGGGACGTACCAAGCCGAGCATTCAGAGATACAAAGGTTTAGGAGAAATGGACGACCATCAGCTCTGGGAAACTACCATGGATCCAGATAAACGCCTGATGGCGCGTGTTTCTGTGGAAGACGCAGCTGAAGCCGACAAAGTCTTTGATATGCTGATGGGCGACCGGGTTGAGCCGCGCCGAGAGTTTATTGAGGAAAACGCAAAGTATTCGACGATTGATGCCTAATTGGAATAAAACAATAATATAAGGAGTATGCGTTAAATGTCAAATAAAGACACTGTACTAGACACATTCAACAAGGCTGGAAAGCCGTTAAAAGCAGGAGAAGTAGCAGAAGCCACAGGAATTGATAAAGCTGAGGTTTCAAAAATCATCAAAGCTCTGAAAACAGAAGGCAGTCTGGTTTCCCCGAAGAACTGCTTTTACGAGACAGCCAAATAATTAACTGAAAATGCAAAAACCGCCACTTTAGCTGTGTAAGCCTGGACGGTTTTTGTTTTACCAGAAGAAGATCAAATCCTGAAAGTCTTAAGCCCAGATAGGTCACAAGGATAAGGATAGCGAGTTGAATCCCGGAAAAAAATATGAATAATAGGATTTTTCAGGGTCAATATTAAAAGTTTGCACATATTTACTATTTTGTTCTTTCCGTAACAGATAACGTCTGCTATAATGTTTTAAAGACTTGAAAAAAGCGATTGAGAAAAAAGAGCAAAACCTGATAAAAATAGGAATCTTGATTCATGAATCGAAAAATCACACTGACAAATATCAGAAAAAGTTTCCGCAAAATACAAGTGCTGTGCTTCAGACTGCTGAGTATCTCTGAAGCTGAGCTTGTGGCTTTTGTAGGGAAAAATGGAACAGGAAAGACAACGTTACTGAAAATCATAGCGGGTCTTTTGTTGGCGGATTCGGGAGAGGTTGATATTTTCGGTATGCGCTCGAAAAAGCAGTTACGCAGAAAAATAAGATATGTTCAGGAAAGCGGCAGAGGAATGTATGAGTATTTAAGCGCGTCACAGAACATATCTTATTTTTCAGCGCTGAATCGGATGAAACGCTCAGATATAGAAAGGCTGACGGCAAAATATTCGGACAAAATGCATTTTAATGAATATTTAGAGCTTCCAGTTTCAGAGTTATCACAGGGAAACAGGCAGAAATTGTCACTCATCATTGCTTTGGTTTCTCAACCGGAAATTATCTGTTTAGACGAGCCGACGAACGGCTTAGACGCTGAATCCAAGCAGATACTAATTGACGTTTTGAAGGAAGAAAACCAGCAAAGGAAGGTTACCGTAATATTTACCAGTCATGATACAGAATTCATCCAAGGTCTGAATGCGCGAGAAGTGAACCTAGAAAAGATTTCCGGAGCAGATGTGACATGATGAGATTAATCACTTCAGAATTTCTCAGGCAGCTTGCGGAGATGCGAAAATTTGCCTTCAATTTGATTTTCGCAAATCTATCACTGATTACCTTGTTCTATTGGCTTCTCACACAAATGAGCGGTTTTGAAAATAAGAGCTTGACCTTTTTTATGCTCTTTTGCTGGTATTTTGCGACGCATGCCATCACGCATCCCTCGTTCTTTATTGAGGATGAAATCTATGACCGCACCGTTGTGAGCCTGCTCCAAAGCGATATTGGTTTGTTTTCTTGTCTCTTGATAAAAATTGTGATTCAAATCCTTATAGACCTAGTAAAATCTATCCCCTTGTTTATTATTCTTTTTGCGCTTTTCAGAGAGCAGCTCACACTCTCTCCGGCTTTTCTGGCAAGTGGTCTGATTCTCTCTCTGCTTGTCGTGTCAGGCTTGTACGGCCTTGGAATGGCCTTGTCATCGTTTATTTTCATCAGCAATAAAATTTCTCACTTCGCAAGTTTACTGGCTTATTTCAGCTTGTTTTACTCCGTGCTTATCGTTGAAAATAAAAATCTTTGGTTTTTGAACATTCTGTTGCCTTTTGACAATCTGAGAAATCTTTTGTCAGCATTCACTGTCAAGAGTTTTGCGCTACTTTCTGTACAATTTCTGATTTATTGGCTAGTTGCCTATGTCCTTTTCAATTTTATGCAGAAAAAAGCACTGAAAAGGGGGAATTTATTTGATGTTTAGAAACGAATTCAGCAGATGTTTCTTCAAGAGCAAAAACTACTGGCTTGATTTCCTCTCAAGCAAAATCTACGACTTAATATTTTTGGTTGGTGTGGCATCAATCTCGAAGGAAATTGATTTCACAAAGTTTTTGCCGATTTACGTCTTCTCTGCGACGATTCTTCTGGGAAATGAGGAGCTTGAGGAAGAAATCAGAAAACTGCAGCTGGACAAGCTAGTAGAGTCCGCGCGTGGGGTAATTCAAACTTACTTTTATCGTTTACCCGTCTTTTTTCTCCTCACGACAGCCGTGTTCTTCATCTCAATGGGATTGGCGGGAAAATTTGAGTCACTTCTGAATACATTGACACCAGCTTATGCAGTGCAATACTTGCTTTCACTCATCATTGCTGTGATCATTTATTATGGCATGCTGAAAGTGACACTTCGCTACCAAAGAGTACAGGTACTGTTGACTTTCATTTATACAGTGATTGTTCTATTCGTCGGTCTTGATTAGTTGAGTATGTCATGAAACAAATAATGAAAATCCGAGAAGCAAATTTTGTGCTTTCGGATTTTTTGTGTCGTTCGTTTGGAAAAGCTCGCAATCACTTTCATTCTTGCAGAAACTTTCATGAAAAGAATTCAAATAATTGACAAAAAATATTAACAGCAGTATAATATCAACAGTGTTAGATAATGATAAACAGATTAGAAAGGAATAAACAGTGAATTATCAACAATTAGCGGAAGAATTCGTACTTACCGTCAAAAGTATGAACAAATCGAGCTTTATGATGGATCTCAACCGTTATTCAAAAGGTGAAATGCTGGTACTCAATTACCTCTTTAAACATCAGGAGGAATCAACAGTACCAAGTGATCTTCGTAATTATACAAAAACCAGTTCAGCGCGCATTGCTGCAATTTTGGGTTCACTTGATGCGCAAGGCTACATCACGCGCGAAATTGACCGCCGAGATCGCCGCAAAATTCTAGTTTCATTGACTGAACAAGGAAGATCTGTCGCTTGCGCCTACCATAATGCCATGCTGAACAGACTGGCGAGTGTTTTTGAACATATGGGTCAAGCTGAAAGCCAGGCCTTTATTGAAAGACTAAAGGATTTCGTAGAAGCAGGAAAAATCATCAACTCACAGCAAGAGGATCAATCGCAAGAAATAGAAAGAGAGAGGTAAATGCCTGAAACACTAGAAAAAAATTACAACATAGATATACATGGTCGGCACTTCAGCCGCATGCTCATGCTTATCCTAATACTTATTGGAACCTTCGGCTCCACCCTTATGCAAACATCGCTTGGAACCGCAATTCCAACCCTGATGAAAGACTTCAGTATCTCCATGTCCACAGCTCAACAAGCCACCACATGGTTTCTGCTGGCCAACGGCATCATGGTTCCTATCTCTGCTTATATGGCCAATAAATTCCCCACGCGCTGGTTGTACATTGCTGCCTACGTGATCCTTCTACTTGGAATGTTTCTGACCTATACAGCACCAACCTCTCAGTGGTGGGTCTTCCTCGTCGGCCGCATGTTCCAAGCCATTGCTGCCGGCATTACCATGCCCCTCATGCAAGTTTGTTTGGTCAACATGTTTTCGCCCAAACAAATGGGCGCAGTCATGGGACTCGGTGGTATCGTTGTCGGTCTTGCCCCAGCGATCGGTCCGACTTTTGCAGGCTGGCTGATGTCGAAACGTCATGTCTTCTTGGGCGTTGTGCTGCCTGGCTCTTGGCGAACCATGTTCATGATTCCTATGGTCATTGTTGCCGTCGTCACAGTTTTGGCCATCTTCCTCATGCACGACGTCATCCCGAATCGCCCTGTAAAGCTTGACCTCCTGTCACTCTGGTTCTCATGTATCGGCTTTGGTCTTTTTTTGTTGGGCTTTACCAATGTGGCAGGCAGTGGCTGGACAGACTTTGATACTGTTGTTTTTCCAATAGTTGCTGGCGTCATTATTATCATCGCATTTATCAACCGTCAGCTTGATAAAGAAAATCGTTATTTATCGCTGCTCTTTCTGATTTTGGGCCTTGTCTCGTTAGTTATTAGCGTTGTCAACATTACAAAAGCTGGCTTCTCTGATTTTTACATGACTGTTGTGCCTGAACTGGCTGGACTAAGTTTGATTTTGGCCTTCATTGTCAGGAAATTGCATCTGAAAGAACCTTTCCTTAACATTCGTGTATTTATGAACAAGCAGTTTTCTCTAATGACAGTTGTTATGGCACTGTCCACAATGGCAATGATGGGCGTAGAAATGATGCTTCCTCTTTATTTACAAGGGGTAAAAGGATTGACAGCTTTCAATTCCGGCCTTGTTCTGCTTCCAGGTGCACTGTTAATGGGTCTTATTTCACCATTGGCAGGTGCAGCGTACGATAAAGTCGGTGCCAAACGTTTAGCCCTGCTCGGTTTTGGAATTCTGGCGCTGGGGACACTTCCTTTTCTTGCTTTCAATGCGTCAACATCAGATCATTTCATCACCACCCTCTATGCGCTGCGTATGTTTGGTGTCGCCATGGTTATGATGCCATTAACCGCCTCAGCCATGAACGTTTTACCTGTCGAAGAAATAGCCGATGGTACTGCGTCAAATGCCACCGCGCGTTCTATTGCCTCAGCCGTTGTCGTGGCTTTGTTATCGTCTGTTGCACAAAATATCATTACAACAAATTCACCAACAAAGGCCTTAGCAAAAACAGATATCATTAGTTTTTCTGATAAAATGATTAAAGCTATGTTGAACGGCTATCATGCTTCATTTGCCATCGGTCTTGCTTTTGTCATCGTCGGTCTCATCATCAGCCTTTTCCTCAAAGGAGGAAAAGTCTGGAGAGCAGAAATTGATCTGCAACAAATGGAGGAATTATAATGATCATCATCTTAATAGCCATCTTTACACTCTTGACATTTTTTAGCTTCATCTACATTAAAAAACAGCTGCCGCGATTGACTGCCGGTATTATCAGCTTTGTCTGTCTCTGTCTCATCGTAATGAGCCTGATGCTGCACTTTGTCAATCATTGGGGGATGAAAGAAGTGACCACAACAAAGACGCAAAGTATCTATAGTGCAGGCCCCTCAGCTTTATCATTCAACCTCATGATGACGCAGAGAATTGGTGATCAGACAGTTCTGATTTATAGAACTTCAGAAAAAGCTAAGCGCCCGATTGTCTCCGCTGAATTGAACACCGACCCTACAAGCACAAGCTTTTTAAAAGATAATGCCGCTCAGAAAAACAGCCGCGCCTCTTATAAAATGATTAAAGATGGTGAGGCAAAACTCGTAACGCGAACAACAACACGCCAGTTCTCGAATACTTTCAGCAAAATTCTATTTAGTTTTGGCGATGAAGACAATGCTGTTGTTAAAACAAATAAAACAGCAGAACTACCGCAAGATTCATGGCTTGTTCTGACCAGTGAACAGGCAAAAAAATTGGAGAGCACTCAAGCAAAACTTCAGGCAGAAGCTGAAAAAGCAAAAGCCGACCTGAAAGCCGCACTCGCCGCCGCCCCAAGTCCAGAAATTAAAGCAGAAATTGAAGCCAAAACCAAAGCGTCAATGACGCCAGCAGCCCAAATTATGCAGATTAAGCAACTTTTGAAAATTAAAAATTAACTGCTTTAAAGAAGAGCTGTATCAAAGATGTTTAGCTTGAAAATAAACTTGCTTTACTTTATAATTAAAGAGGTTGCAATAACCAAAAAACTTGAAAAGGTGCGAGCTAACACAAGCTTCATCATTAAGAAGGAGAAGTATGAAAACAACAAAGCTTAGAAAAGTCAGTACAACCACGTTATTATTGACTGGCCTTGTGATGACTCCAGTAGTATCAGTGATTACAAGCGCTCCCGTTTCAGCAGCTGTTACTTATGGCGAACAAGTGACGCCAACAGGCTGGCACGATCCAAACGGCACAGTCATAGCTACCTGGGAAACTAAAAGCTATCCGACTGGAGACCTGGTTTCAATTTCAGTTTCTCAAGCCATGGTTGGGGATTCAATGACATATAATCAGCTTGTAGGATTGAATAAAGGCGTTGGTTTGGGGGACGGCGATATCACGATTTCAAAGCCTGGCGATAAAGAGTTTAAAAATTTTGCGTCAGGGAATGATCTAAATTATAAGTTTGAATCATCAGGTTTATATAATTTTTCTTTTAAAGATGCAAATGGCAATCTTGTGACAATGGACATTGTTGTCGTTGACTTTGATAAAACTGTACAAGCAGTTCCGGATTCAAAAGACATCCAGCCAATGCTCCGTGTTTACAACCCAAATTCTGGCGAACACTTCTACACACAAAGTATTTTTGAGAAGGATCAATTGGTAAAAGCCGGCTGGAATTTTGAAGGCATTTCTTGGAATGCGCCCACCAAGAGTAAATCGCCAGTTTATCGACTCTATAATCCAAATGCTGGAGACCACTTTTATACTTTAAGTTCTTATGAAAGAGACAGTCTGGTAAAAGTCGGCTGGAATGACGAAGGAATCGGCTGGTATTCTGATGATGAAAAAAGCACACCAGTATATCGCGCCTACAATCCTAATGCAGTGACAGGATCACACAACTATACAACAGGTGCATTTGAACAGGAAGTTCTTGTCAAAGTCGGCTGGAGAGATGAAGGTATTGCTTGGTATGGTGTGAACTACCCTGAGAAGTGATACGCTTCATTCAATATAGAAAACAGTTTTTAATATTAGACTTTCATTAGTTTTTTCAGAGGCCTTTAGGCTGAGCAACAAGTATTGTGAAAAGAAAAGCAATTTATTAAATATAACCCATCTCCCCCAATAATGAATGTTTTGGGGGATTTTTTTCCAAATAAATCCAATATAAAGCCAAGTTAAATTTTTCACTTTCATTTTGAGTCAAAAAATGATAAAATAGCACTGTTAATAAAACAATTTAAGGAGACAGAAAATGTCAATTATTACTGATGTTTACGCTCGCGAAGTCCTTGACTCACGCGGAAACCCAACTATTGAGGTTGAAGTTTATACTGAAGACGGTGCTTTCGGTCGTGGAATGGTGCCTTCAGGCGCGTCAACAGGTGAGCATGAAGCAGTTGAGCTCCGTGACGGTGATAAATCTCGTTACAATGGACTTGGCGTTGAAAAAGCAGTAGATAATGTGAACAACATTCTTGCTGAAGCAATTATCGGTTACGAGGTTACTGAGCAGCAAGCAATTGACCGTGCGATGATTGCGCTTGACGGCACTCCTAACAAAGGTAAGCTGGGTGCAAATGCCATTCTTGGTGTATCAATTGCCGCTGCCCGTGCAGCTGCTGATGAGCTTGGTATTCCGCTTTACAACTACCTTGGCGGTTTTAATGCAAAACTCTTACCTACACCAATGATGAACATCGTCAACGGCGGTTCACATTCTGACGCACCTATCGCCTTCCAAGAGTTCATGATTGTACCAGTTGGTGCACCTTCATTCAAAGAAGCACTCCGTTGGGGCGCTGAAATCTTCCACACATTGAAGAAGATCCTGAAAGCCCGCGGCCTTGAAACAGCTGTCGGCGACGAAGGCGGCTACGCTCCAGGCTTCAGCTCAACTGAAGACGGCGTTGAGACAATTCTTCAGGCTATCAAGGAAGCTGGATACGAAGCTGGTGAAAATGGTGTTATGCTTGGATTTGACTGCGCATCATCAGAGTTCTACAAAGACGGTATCTACGACTATACTAAATTCGAGGGCGAAGGCGCTAAGAAACTTAACGCTGAGCAGCAGGTTGACTATATCGAAGAGCTTGTTAACAAATACCCGATCATCACAGTTGAAGACGGCATGGACGAGAACGACTGGGCTGGCTGGAAACTTTTGACAGAGCGTCTCGGCAAAAAAGTTCAGCTGGTTGGTGACGACTTCTTCGTTACAAATACTGAATACCTTGAGCGCGGAATCAAAGAAGGCTGTGCCAATGCCATCCTGATCAAAGTTAACCAAATCGGTACGCTGACAGAAACTTTCGAAGCCATTGAAATGGCCAAAGAAGCTGGCTTCACTGCCATCGTTTCACACCGTTCAGGCGAAACAGAAGATTCAACCATTGCAGACATTGCAGTTGCAACAAATGCTGGCCAAATCAAGACAGGCTCACTCTCACGTACAGACCGTATGGCTAAGTACAACCAATTGCTCCGCATTGAGGATCAATTGGGAGAAGTCGCACAATACAAAGGCCTCAAGAGCTTCTATAATTTGAAAAAATAAGCGCTCTTAAGCGCATTGAAGGCTGGAGACTCTTGCTGCTTCAGCAGCTATTATCTCTCCCACTGCTTAAACTTTGAAGCAATTAAAGGACTCCCTCAGGGGAGTCTCAGACTGTAGACAATCCACCGGAAAACTCGGTGGGTTTTTTAGATTTTTGTATTTTTTTGCTCTAACTTTGATTTCTGCGAAAAATAAAAAGGCTTCTAGCTCTCTCTTTTTCAT
>JAITVN010000088.1 GCA_031285775.1 Streptococcaceae bacterium
GATTCATCATCATTTGGAGCTAGGCGGTATTTCTGGACATGATGAAGGTTGGTCAGAATGGAAAATTGACCGTGTTTTCTGGCTGATAACGGCTGTAGCTTCGGTACTTGCTGTGAGTGTTTACATATTTGTAGGCTTATAGTTGATATCCAAGGAATATTTTCATCTCTGAAAAAGTCCGAAAATCAAGTCATTTCTACTCAGCTTACGCATTTCAGGTTTGCTGATTTTGTTTGCAATCTTTTTGAAATTAATTAAAATGGGGGTTATAAGATGGGATTACGCGGAAATTTAAAAGTGCCGGCGGATAAGTCGATGTCGCATCGTGCCGTGATGTTCGGTGCATTAGCAAAAGGACAGACAAAGGTGCACAATATCCTGCTCAGTGAGGATGTCAAGACAACAATTCAGGCCTTCCAGCAGCTAGGTCTGACGATCCAGCTAAAGGGATCAGATATGGTCATTGAAGGCAGAGATTTTACTCTGACTCAGCCTTCAGAAGCGTTAGACATGGGGAATTCTGGCACCACAACGCGTTTAATCATGGGAATTTTAGCCGCTCAAAACTTTGACAGTGAACTAAAAGGTGATCCATCTCTGTCAAAACGTCCGATGAATCGCGTGGCCATTCCGCTGACCGTGATGGGCGCAGATATTCGTGCACAAGGTGTCAAAGGGACATTGCCGATTCATATTACTGGAAAGAAGCTTCATCCGCTTGATTTTGAAATGCCAGTGGCTTCAGCTCAAGTAAAGTCTGCCTTGATCTTTGCCGCATTGCAAACTGCTGGTAAATCGAAAATCACTGAGGAAGTTCCCAGCCGAAATCATACGGAGCAAATGCTAAAGGCATTCGGCGGAACAATTTCCATTGAAGGCAAAAAGATCATCATTGAAGGCCCGCAGCATTTGCGTGGGACAGAAATGACAATACCAGGCGATATTTCGTCAGCTGCTTTTTGGATTGCGGCGGCCTTGATAACACCAGATTCAGACATCCTTCTTGAGAATGTTGGTGTAAATCCTACGCGCACTGGCATCTTAGATGTTGTTAAAGCTATGGGCGGAAAACTGGAGCTTTTGAATGTGGATGACCTAGCTCAAACGGCTGATATTCATGTTCAATACACCGAAACGCTGAAATCTGTCACAATTTCTGGAGATCTGATTCCTCGCCTGATCGATGAAATCCCTGTGATTGCGCTGCTAGCTACTCAGGCTGAGGGAGAGACCCTTGTGAAGGATGCGGCTGAACTTAAGGTAAAAGAATCTGATAGAATCATTGCTCTGGTTGAAATGCTGAGAGCCTTAGGGGCAGACGCTGTTCCGACAGAAGATGGCCTAATTGTACAAGGACAAAGCAAATTACAAGGCGCGCTGGTTGACAGTTACGGTGACCATCGTTTGGCAATGACAGCAGCAATTGCCGGTCTCATCGCTGATGGCGAGGTTCAGTTTGCCGGCGGAGAAATGATCGCCACAAGTTATCCGAACTTTTATCAAGATATGGATAAGTTATGCCAGTAATTTTGATTGGTTTTATGGCAGCTGGCAAATCAAGTGTGGCACGAATTCTGGATGAAAACTTTGTCGATACGGATGAATGTTTGTCCGAAAAATTTGAGATGTCAATTTCTGAATATGTTTCAAAGTATGGCACAGACGCTTTTCGTCAGCAGGAAACTGCACTATTAGCTGATCTGTTAAGTTCTGACCGAGCGCAGGTGATTGCTACTGGAGGCGGAATTATTGAGTCTAAGAAAAATCAGAGCTTACTTGAATTACAGACAGATGTGGTTTATCTGCAGGCCGATTTCTCGACGTTGCTTCAGCGCCTAAAAAAAGATAGTCTCTGTCAACGATTTATTTTTGAAAATTCAGATTTATCAGATTTAGAACAGATCTACAAAGAACGTCTGCCGATTTATGAACAATTATCTCGCGTGACGATTGATACCACGCATCTCACAGCGAGTGAAGCAGCTGAGTTAATCATCGAAAAAACTCCATTTTAACTGGAATTTTTTGAAACATTTTCGATATTTTTACGTATAGTTTAGTAAGGGGATAAAAATATGTACGAAATTCAAGAAAATGTTTTTCCATTGCAGCCGCGTGAGCGTCTGTTGGCAAATGGCGCGGAGAGTTTGAGCGAGCGTGAGCTGCTGGCGATTCTGCTCCGCACAGGTTCAAAAGACTACCATGTCTTTGAATTGGCGGGGAGAGTACTTGAAACTTTTGTCAATTTGGAGAATCTACGCAATGCAACGCTTAAAGAGCTTGAAATGATAAAAGGAATTGGGCCGATTAAGGCTGTGGAGCTTCAAGCCATGATTGAGTTGGGCAAGAGAATTCACAATGCCAGTCGCGAGTTTCAGGGAACGATCATGAGATCGGAGACATTTGGCCGAAAGATGATGAATGAATTGGCCAATTTGGAGCAGGAGCATTTGCTGGCGGTCTATTTGGATAATCGCAATCATATTATTGCAAAGAAAACCATCTTTATTGGGACGGTCAATAGCGCACCAGCTGTACCGCGAGAAATTCTGCATCACGCGGTCCGATTTATTGCGACCGGTATTTTAGTGGTGCACAATCATCCTTCCGGAAACCCAGAACCGAGTGAGGCAGATATACAATTTACCCAAAATCTCGAGAACTCCTGCCAGATGCTTGGAACGAATCTCATCGACCATCTGGTTGTCGGCCGTGAGGATTACTTTAGTTTTCGTGAAAAAAATTTACTCTAAGCGTCTGAAAAATGCTATGAAATAAGGTAACTTTTTGAGAAAGCTCCTGTCCCAGATGGTCATAGGTTTTATTGTCGGGCTTCTGTAAGGCTTCCCTCTCTCGATTTGTCGAGCTTTCATCTTTCGAATCAACTTTTTCTGGGTCTATTATTCATTCGGAATTTCCTTCAATTCACGGCAGCGGAAGTTTTCTTTTCATGATCGTTCTGGGAAGCCCATTGCTACCCTACAGCAGGCCTCGTCAAGACTTATAAAGCTAGAGAATGCCTTAAGTGAATCCACCGTAAGTTTTGCTAATGAGAAAATATTGACGTTTTTACTTGATATTTTTGCAGGAATAGATTAAAATAGCTTTAAGAATAAACTCTAGTGTGAATCGTTCAACGTAGAACAACTAATTGGGAGCAAAGGTGCTCAAAGAATTGATTTTCTTTGGGTGCTTTTATTTTTCTCCATAGGAATTGGAGAGGATAGGAGGTAGGATGGCAACAATTCTGAAACAAATTGAGGATGCTGGTATCGTGGGTGCAGGCGGTGCAGGCTTTCCGACGGCCGTAAAGTTTGATACTCAGGCTGAGTATTTAATTGTCAATGCGGCAGAGTGTGAGCCTTTACTGAAAACTGATCACTTTGTCATGAATAATCATGCGTCAGAAGTGGTAGAAGCGATTTTGCTTGTCAAAGCGTCTTTGCAGGCGAAATATGCAGTGATAGCAACAAAGTCCTATTACACTGCTGAAGTTGAAGCGCTGACTCAAGCGATTTCTGCGGCTGAGGCAGATATTGAGCTGCATTTGATGGAAAATTTCTATCCAGCTGGTGATGAACAAGTGATGGTTTTTGAAGTGACAGGACGAGTTGTTCCTGCAGCTGGACTTCCGATTCAAGTCGGCTGTGTTGTATCAAATATCACGACGATGTTGAATGTTTATCAAGCGCTTATTCATAATCAGCCAGTTATACGTAAACAGCTGACGATTACAGGTGCGGTAAATGCACCGACTTTATTGGATGTGCCGATTGGCACACCATTTGAGAAATGCTTGGATGCAGCAGGCGGTACCTCGTTGCAGGATTATCTTTTTATTGACGGCGGTCCGATGATGGGGAAAATATATACGCAGAATGAGTTGGCTGATAAGGTTGTTGCTAAAACAACTTCTGGTTTGATAATAAAAGAAGATTCAGGTTATTTAAGCAAGTTGAAACATCAAACCTTGGAATATGTTTTTACCGAGGCACGTGCGGCGTGTATGCAATGTACACTTTGTACACAGCTATGTCCCCGGCAAAATTTAGGACATGAAGTTTTTCCACACAAAGTGATGCGCTATTTCGGCGGCATTGCAAGCTACAGAGATATTGACTACAATGAAGATTCGGCGGAGATTTTGCAAGGTGCGCAAATTTGTTGTGCCTGCGGCATCTGTGAGGTCATCGCTTGTCCGATGGGATTGTCGCCTCGTCAGGTTAATCTGCACGTCAAGAATGAATTAGCCAAGCTCGGCGTTAAATATGAAACAAGAAAAACAGAATATAAAGCTGATCCTATGAGAGACTATCGAGAAGTTTCACCAAACAATATTCTGATAAAAATGGGCTTGACCAAGTTTGCTGAGAGACATTTGACAGAAATGAAGCGTTTGGATGTTGACGAGGTCTTTATTCCACTGCGGATGCATATTGGGCTGCCGTCTCAGCCGATTGTCAAGGAGGGCGACAAGCTGAATGAGGGGGACTTGATTGCAAAAAAACCTGCGGATGCCTTAGGAGCAAATATCCACTCCAGTATTAGCGGTACTGTGATGAAGGTCACAAATCAGCTGATTCATATCAAAGCATGAGCGAGTGAATTTTGGAGGAGTATGAAAATGAAATTTGATACACTAGGATTTTTAGAACTCAACAGTATTGCCTGTGGCATTGTGGCGGTCGATGCCATGCTGAAAGCTGCTG
>JAITVN010000108.1 GCA_031285775.1 Streptococcaceae bacterium
AAGCAGCCTCATGCTCAAAATCAATTGTAACAAATTAGGTCAATTCAGTCCAATTTTTAACAAAATTTTGCACTCATGTTGACCAAAATTTTGGGACATTTTCAATTTCGCTTGACACATCAAATGTGCTGCTTGTGTTTGAATCGAGGCATGGCGGTGTGCTTCCAATGTACAAATTCCTTCTTCCAAAGGCCATGGACCGTATGTTCCAGAAGGCGCATTGATGAAAGCGGCAGTTGGAATATTCTGTTGCCGGAACTTTTGACAGCATTTTTCGAAGTAAACGTCATCTAATCCGGTAAATTCATGAGGGTAAAAGTTGTGTGACCCGATCAAGAAGCCGGCACGCGGTCTGCGTGAGAGAATGTTTTCTAAATAATTGGTGCCATGACTCATGTTGATTTCAATCAGCAAATCGTGCGGATTATGTGTCATTAGGGCTTCTTCCACACCGCTAAATCCTAAGTCCAGGCGAATACCATCAGCCCCTAGACCAGAAAAGAAGGATAAATCAGAGTAGGAAATTCCAAGCTCGGAAAAAAGAGCGGGATTGACGTCTAAGATGACTTCAAATTTTTTATCTTTGGCAAGGGCAATGATTTTTTTGAATTTTTCGATGATTAGCGCCTTGTCACCTGTGATTTCGAGTAGGCTGATGAACAGCCGGGAAAATCCTTGAGTCGCCGCTTTTGTAATATACAAGGAATCAGTGTCAAAAGTTGCTTTTTCTGGATAAATTGAGATGCCTATTTTTTTCAAATTATTTTCTTTCTCCATGAGTAAACTGCTGTTTTAGTCATTATAGCACACTTTTTTCTAAATAATAAAAACAGAAACATTAAAAGTGTGCACAAAAAAAGCTTGACAAAAGAAAATAAATCATGTAATATACAAGTAAAGATATAAAGATTACTACCAATACCATGAAATACAATGAGTTATCAACATTATAAAGAATAACTACCTAATATACAAATCTAATAAACCTGAAGGAGAGGCTCGTTGTGTTTGAAAATGAAAATTTTCTGCTAAAAAATGCAGAAGCTGCTCGAATTTATGAACGTTTCTGCAAGGGACTGCCCATTGTAGACTATCATTGTCACTTGAAAAGTTATGAAATATACAAGAATGTGAAATTCCGCAATATTACAGAACTTTGGCTGTCTAAAGATCATTATAAGTGGCGTCTCATGCGTGCAAACGGGATTGATGAAGCCCGAATTACAGGTTCAGCTTCCGAAAAGGAAAAATTCTTCGCTTGGGCGGAAACGATAGAGCGTTGTCCTGGAAATCCTTTATACCATTGGACCCATATGGAATTGTCAGAATTTTTCGACATAACTTTACCCTTGAATTCAAAGAATGCGCCGCTCATTTGGGAGAAAGTCAATCAACAGTTAGGAAATCAGGGTCTGGGAGCGCGGGATTTTATTAGCAAATCAAATGTTATATCTATCGCAACAACAGATCATCCTTTGAGTCATCTTGAGTATCACAAGAAAATAGCAGCCTCAGATTTCGGCGTTCAGGTAATCCCTACTTTCCGAATGGATAATGTGCTTCGGGTTGAAAAGACCAGCTGGTTTGACGAAATCTCAGCCAGTTATCAGCGGAATTTCAGCTATCTAGAAGAATACTTGCTTTTTATTAAAGAACGTATTGACTTTTTTGATCATCTGGGCTGCCGCTCAACAGACCTGGGAATGGGAACGCTCGATTGGACGCCGATTCAAACTGAACCAGAAAACACTTTTTCTCAGATCAGAAAAGGGGGAAAAGTTTCTAAACTAGAAATGGCAGATTTAAAAACCTTTATTCTTATAGAGCTGCTTGGCTATATTTCAGAGAAAGACTGGGTTTTCCAGCTTCACTTCGGGGCGGTTGGAAGCGTGAATGAAGAGTCGAAAGAAAGATTGGGGCTTGGCAAGGGCTTTGACACCGTGACCGAGCAGGGAAATGTGTCAGCTCCTTTATTGTTTCTGTTTAATCAATTGGATCGTCGTAAGTCTTTGCCAAAAACCATCTTATATAACATTGATGGCGCGAAAAATGTAGTCACAGAATCTGTTATGGCATGTTTTCAAAATAATGAAGAAGCTGTGAGAGGTAAAATGCAGCATGGTCCCGCCTGGTGGTTCCAAGATACCTTGAGAGGAAATCAAAGACAGCTGGAAGATTTGGCAGAACAAGGCATTCTGATGAATTTCATTGGTATGACCACAGATTCGAGAAGCTTCTTGTCATACGTGCGTCACGATTATTTTAGAAGGCTTCTTTGCAGCCTGCTCGGTACATGGATAGAGGCAGGCGAAATGCCGAAAGATGATGACTTGATTCAACGATTTATCGAAGATGTTTGCTATAAAAATGCATTGAATTATTTCAAATTAGAAGGGAGGAAATAAAAATGATGGAGATGAGTTTTCGCTGGTATGGCGAACTAGACAAGGTGAAACTAGAGAACATCAAGCAGATTCCATGTATGGAAGGTATTGTCACTGCTCTCTACGATGTTCCAGTCGGAGAAGTATGGCCGGTTGAAAAAATTCAGAAGCTGAAAGAAACTGTTGAGGCCTCAGGTTTACGTCTATCAGTAATCGAGAGTGTACCTGTGCATGAGGAAATCAAGCTAGGCACAGAAAATGCTCAAAAGTACATTGACAATTACAAGCAGACGATTCGTAATTTAGGCCAAGCCGGCATTGACACCGTCTGCTACAACTTCATGCCAGTCTTTGATTGGACGAGAACAGAGATGGAGTTTGTTCTGCCTGATGGAAGCACAGGCTTGAGATATGAGCAGGAGACGATTGACAAGTTTGACATTGAGAATAATGATTTGTCGCTTCCAGGCTGGGATGTCAGCTATACAAGAGATGAGTTAAATGACTTAATAGGGAAATATCAGAAAATTTCTCATGAAATGCTCTGGGAAAATTTACAAAAATTCCTTGAAGAAGTAATTCCTGTGGCGATTGAAGCTGAAGTTAAACTGGCGATTCACCCAGATGATCCGCCTTGGGACATGTTTGGGATTCCCAGGATTATCACGAATGAACAAGCCCTTGAGCGTGTCACGAAAATTGTAGATTCACCTTATAACGGCATCACCTTCTGTACAGGATCTTTAGGCGCGAATAGTGAAAATGATTTGCCAGCCATGATTCGAAGCCTCTTGAAAAAGAATCGCATAAATTTCGTCCATGCGCGCAATATTGCTCTGCTTGGTGAAAAAGCTTTCCAAGAAGTGGCTCATCCAAGTAAATACGGGAATGTCGATATGTACGAAATTATAAAGGCCTTGGTGGAAGGCGGCTATGAGGGACCGATCCGCCCAGATCACGGCAGAATGATTTGGGGAGAGGCAGGAAACTATGGTTATGGCTTGTATGACCGAGCTTTGGGCGCTGTTTACTTAAAAGGACTAGAAGAGGCAATTATAAAAGACGACAAAAAATAACAATTTTCTTTTAGGAGGAGAAAAAATGAATACCTTTTTAGAAATTATGGAACGCCGACTTGTTCCTGTCGCAACAAAGATCGGGCAGCAGCGTCATCTAGTAGCAATACGTGATGCTTTCGTTGCATCCATGCCACTGATGATTCTAGGATCACTTGGAACACTGATTAATACCTTGCCTATTCAAGCTTACCAAGATTTTATGAAAAAGATGTTTGGAGATAAATGGTTAGCTTTCGGTACTGGATTAAATAATGGAACCTTTAATATCCTGTCATTGCTCACGGTCTTTGCAATTGGATACAATTTAGGAAAAGCTTATGGAAAAGATCAGCTGATGACAGGGATTGTCGCAGTATCATCATTCTTTATCTTTGGCGGAGCAACAGGTTTGGCCTCAAAAGGACTATTTGTAGCTTTGCTTTGCGGAATTGTCTCCTCAGAAATTTTTATCAAACTATTGAACAATAAAAGATTAGTTTTAAAAATGCCGGATGGAGTGCCGCCAGCTGTCGGAACAGCTTTTGTTGCCTTATTCCCATCTATGATTACTTTGGCGATTTTTGGTATTGTGCCTCTGATTTGTGCTTTTGCAGGGATTCAGGATATCGTCCTCGCATTTTATGAAGTGATTCAAAAACCATTTATGGGCTTGTCTAACAATATTGGTGCGGCAATCATTATTCCATTTTCCATCCAAATCTTGTGGTTCTTTGGACTGCACGGCGGGAACGTTTTGGCACCATTTATGGAGACAATTAACGCGCCAGCTATTGAGGCCAACATCTCAGCACTTGCTAAAGGCGAAACGGCACCTTACCTTATCAACAAACCATTTATGACGGCCTTTGTACATTTGGGAGGGAGTGGTGCTACCATTGGCTTAATCATTGCAATTCTCGTGCTTGCACGTCAAGTGAAATCATTGCGCACAGTTTCTGGCCTTTCAGCCCCAGCTGCAGTTTTCAACATCAATGAGCCAATGATTTTTGGTCTCCCAATTGTTTTGAACCCTATTCTCCTTGTGCCTTTTGTATTCGGACCAGTGATCCTTTGTGTGGTTGCTTACTTGGCAACGCTTACTGGTTTGGTTCCTGCAGCTACGTTTGTAGTACCTTGGAATATTCCGCCGATTATTGGAGGCGTCTTGGCCACGCAATCATGGACAGGCGGGGTTTTGGCAGCCTTTAACTTAGCTTTGAGCTTTATTATTTATCTGCCCTTTGTTAAGATTATTGCAATGCAGGAAATTGCAAAAGAAAAAGCTGCAAAAGAGATTGAGTAAAACAACGATAGACTTATTGGCTGGACAGAAGCTTAGTAAGTCTATTTTTTCTATGTTGAAGGCGATAGATGGGAGATAAAGATGGTTAAAATTACAGAGGATTGGATTTCAGAAAAGGATAGATTTCATCAGGTAAATATTACGACGCCTGAATTTGATTTGAAGAAAATGCGCAAAGCGGCAAAAGAAGCACCAGTATGGCTTCATTTCGGCGGCGGCAATCTCTATCGCTGTTTTCATGCAGAAGTAGCGCAAGACTTGTTAAATCAAGGACTTTTAGAAGCAGGAATTATTGTTGCGGATTTGTTCGGGAAAAAACTAATTGAACAGTTTGAAAAGTATGACAACCGCACGCTTTCCGTTACGATGTGCGCTGATGGCAGCATAAAAAAGGAATTGCTTGCCTCAACAGCAGAAGCGCATTATTTTTCATCAGAAAATCCGCAATCTTTAGAAAGAGTCGTGGAAGTTTTCAGCAAGAAAAGCCTGCAGCTTGTGACATTGACAATCACAGAAAAAGGATATATTGTCCGAAATATAGAAGGCGGATTGACAAAGGCAGCCCAAAACGATGTGGAGGTTGGGCCGGACTTTTCACGTCTGATGACAACGATGGGGAAAGTTCTGTGTTTGCTTTATCAGCGCTGGTGTACGGGTCAGTTTCCCTTAGCGCTGGTGTCAACAGATAACTTTTCTCATAATGGGCAGCGTTTTAAAGAAAGTATGCTGACGATTGCAAGTGGATGGGAGCTGAATCATCATGTACCTTCAGAATTCCTTTCTTACTTAGAAAATGAAGAAAAAATCAGTTTCCCTTTTACCATGATTGATCGTATTACACCGTTGCCAAGCCCAGATATTGCCAAGCGACTTGAGGCAGAAGGAATTGAAGAGATGGTAATATCAGAAGGGACAAGCCTCGCCCCATTTGTAAATACAGAGGAAACACATTATCTTGTGATAGAGGATGCTTTTCCAAATGGTAGACCAGACTTATCAAAAGCAGGTGTTTATTTGACAGATAGAGACACTGTAAATAAGGCTGACAAAATGAAGGTATGTTCCCTGCTCAATCCATTGCATACAGCATTAGCTATCTTCGGCTCTTTATTAGGCTACGAATATATCTGGCAGGAGATGGAAGACTCGGATTTGTCTCAGCTGGTCAAAGAAATCGGCTATAATGAAGGGCTCCCTGTAGTGGCGAATCCTGGAATTATTCAGCCTAAAGCTTTTCTTGATTCAGTGATTCAACAGCGCTTGCCGAATGCGGCCATTCCAGATACACCTCAGAGAATTGCGACAGATAGTTCGCAAAAGCTTAGCATACGTTATGGGGAAACCATCAAATCCTATCGTGATTCAGGAGTGCTGGATGTTAACCATCTCAATTTCATTCCGCTGACAATTGCAGCCTGGTGCAGGTATTTACTTGCTGTGGACGATTTTGGTGAGAAGATGACAGTGAGTCCAGATCCACTCTTGGAAGAGCTGCAAAACTATTTGGCGGACGTTGGCCTAGGATATTCAGCTGATGTTTCAGATGTTCTCTCGCCGATTTTGAGCAATGAACAAATATTTGGGTTTAACTTATATGAGACACCTGTTGGAAGAAAAGTCGAGACTTATTTTTCAGAGCTCATTAAAGAAAAAGGGGTCGTCAGAAAGGTTCTGAGCGCAGAACTCAAGCAGAAAGGCAAGAATGAAAACAATTAAAAACCTCGAACTCAAAAGAATTCAGGGGCTTATGGGGATTGATCATGAAAAAAGTGATAATTATTTTTTAAAAACGAACTTCCTGAAAATCTGCTTCGCGCCAAGAATAATACCAATCGGAAGAAATAAAGCGATTGGGAATGCGATAATAAAGGTCACCAGCGCCTGGAAAATCGGATAGAGCAATGAAAAAAGAACCGCATAAGTCGAAACATGCAAAAAGAAACTAAGCTCACGGCGTTGACTTTTACGAGTCTGAACGGCCTTGCGCTTGTTTTCTTGTGTTAAAGGCACATAGGACTGTGCCAATGGACGCTCATCGTAGATAGGCTGCGTCTCATTTTCATAATACTCATACTCTCTGGCTTCCATAAGTTCTTAAGATTATAACACAAATTCACACGTTTGGCAAATCATTCGTAAGCCCTTTCTTTCGGCTTTTTCTACCTCAGGTGTCAATTTTGCATTCCTCAATTGCGTTTGGAGCACATGGAGCTAGCGGGCAGACTTTTGACACATCCGAATTACGCCCCTAAAAATTGAAGTCCAGACCAGCGGTGTGGTATAATAAATCAGTTATGAAAGTAAAGATTACAGCAACTGCCGAGTCTGCAGAACAAGCCAAGAGCTTGCTTGCAGCTGGAGCAGACACGATAAATATCGGCGATAAAGACTTCGCCCTGCGCATGCCGACGGCTCTGACACAAGATCAGATTCACCTGATTACCGAAATGGCGCATGCCGCTGGAAAAACTATCACAGTTTCAGTCAATGCCCTGATGCACGTTGAAAAGATGGCAGTCATTAAGCCCTATCTCGACTTCCTGCAGGAAATCGGCGTCGACCAAATTACAGTGGGTGATGCGGGTGTGATTTACGTCCTCCAGCAAAACGACTACAAGCTGCCTTGGATTTATGATGCCTCAGTTTTGACCACCAGCTCGCGTCAGGTAAATTTCTGGGCTGAACAAGGCGCCGTAGGAGCAGTACTGGCACGAGAACTTCCAAAGTCAGAGCTGGAGGCCATGGGGAGCGCGCTGCAGGTGCCTGGAGAAATCCTCGTCTACGGGGCCACTGTCATTCACCACTCCAAGCGCCCGCTGCTGCAGAACTACTACAACTTTGCTGAAGTCAAGGACGAAGGCAAAACGCAGGATGACCATCTCTCCGTATCCGAGCCGAGTGACCCCCAGTCGCATTTCAGCATTTTTGAGGACAGCCAGGGCACACATATTTTTGCCAATGACGACCTAGATATGATGACAGAGCTCGCCGACCTCGCAGCTATGGGCTATGATCACTGGAAGTTGGACGGCATCTTCACCCGAGGCGACGACTTCGTGGAAATCGTCCGGATCTTTGACCAGGTGCGAAAACTCGTGGAAACAGGAGAACTCACGCCCGACAAGGTCCTCCAGCTTGACTACGAAGTCCGCAAGCATCACCCCGCAGGCCGCAGCCTCTCCCATGGATTCTACGATATCGATCCAACCAAGATTAAATAACAAGATGTGAGGTGCGCCCTCTTTGAAGCGTAGAGATTTAGGGACTTGAGGTTCTGCCGTAATGCAGGTTTTCAAGGCATCTAATCTCCTAGCTTCAGGCGCACCGAACTCAATTAAAGTAAGTAAGAAGTTAATAAATGTCAGCAAAATACACACGACCTGAGGTCTTAGCACCAGCAGGAACCCTAGAAAAACTCAAAGTTGCCTTCGATTACGGGGCAGATGCCGTATTCATCGGCGGCCAGGCATACGGCTTACGTTCGCGAGCGGGCAACTTCAGCTTTGAAGAAATGGCCGAAGGCGTGGCATACGCAGAAGCCCACCAAGGAAAACTTTATGTTGCGGCAAACATGGTCACTCATGAAAGGAACGAACAAGGCGCGGGAGAATGGTTCCGCCACTTACGCGACATCGGCGTACACGCCGTAATTGTCTCAGATCCCGCCTTGATTGCCATTTGCGCAGCAGAAGCCCCTGGACTGCCGATTCACCTCTCTACCCAAGCCTCCGCCACCAACTACGAAACCCTCGAGTTCTGGAAAAAGCTTGGACTCGAGCGCGTCGTTTTAGCGCGTGAAGTCTCAATGGAAGAACTCGCAGAAATTCGCCGCCACACCGACATCCAGATAGAAGCCTTCGTCCACGGCGCCATGTGCATCGGCTATTCCGGACGCTGCGTGCTCTCAAACTACATGAGCTTGCGCGACGCCAACCGCGGCGGCTGCAGTCAATCCTGCCGCTGGCGTTATGAGCTCTTCGATATGCCTTTCGGCCAAGAGCGCCGCTCCGTCAAAGGCGAAGTCCCAGAGCCCTTTTCCATGTCCGCCGTCGACATGAGCATGATTGAGCACATTCCCGACATGATCAAAAACGGCGTCAATTCGCTCAAAATCGAGGGGCGCATGAAATCTATCCATTACGTCTCCACCGTCACGATGGTTTATAAGACGGCGGTCAATGCTTACCTGGAAAGTCCCGCCGAATTTGAGGCGATTAAGCCAGCTCTTGTTGACGAACTCTGGAAAGTCGCCCAACGCGAACTCGACACTGGCTTTTATTACGGCACCCCTGACGAGAACAAGCAACTCTTCGGGGCACGGCGCAAAATCCCAGAGTACAAATTCGTCGGTGAGGTTGTATCATACGATGCTGCAAAGCAGGAAGCGACCATTCGCCAGCGCAACGTCATCAAAGAAGGCGATGTGATAGAATTCTACGGACCTGGTTTTACACATTCTCAGACGAAGGTTCAGAATCTCCGGCTGGCTGCGACAGGTGAAGTCATTGAGCGGGCGCCGAATCCCATGGAACTACTTTTAATCAGCGTCGCGGAAGAAGTAAAACCCGGCGACATGATTCGTAAAAACGAAGAAGGTCTGATTAATCTTTATAAAGAAAATGGACAAGCGATAACGGTTCGTGCATAAAATAGTCTGTGAAACAGGCTCATTTTGAAGCGATGAAGTGTGATGAGTCTGCTAATTCGCTTCAGACGTGTCGAATCAAAAAAGGTGTGAAAATGACAACCAGTAATATATCTAAATCAAAGTTAAAAGGCCAAAAGATTGGCGTTTATTTTGGGACTTTTGCCCCATTGCATGTCGGACACCAGCAGCAGCTCTACAAGTGTGCGGCATTGAATGATGGGGTGCTCTTGATTGCCTCCGGCACCAATCATGATCGCGGAGCAAAAATTGGTCTCCCGCTCACAAAACGCTTCCGTTACCTGCGTGAAGCATACAGCGATGAGCCTACGATCAAGGTTGCGATGCTGGACGAGGAGAACATTCCTCCCATGCCAAATGGCTGGGATCAGTGGGCAGACCTGCTGTTTGATCTGATTCGTAAAAATACCATTGAAGACAAGCTTGAGATCACTTTTTATGTGGGCGAGGAAGAGTACATCAGCGAGCTGGCCAAGCGTTTTCCGACGGATGATGGAAACACTTATGCCGTGGAAATTGCTGATCGCCATGATATTCAGATATCGGCCACAGAAATCCGTGCGAATCCAATGGCGCATTGGAATGACATCAATCGTGTTTTTCGGCGTCATTTCTCAAAAATTGTCACTGTCATGGGTTCGGCATCGACTGGCAAATCTACCTTAGTACGTTGGTTGGCACGCTCTATCAACGCGCCTTTTTCACTTGAATATGCCCGAGAGTATGAAGAAAAATCGAACATCGATGATGATGAGCTGGGAATGGATGACTATGCCCGTCTGATTACAGGTCAATATGACGCCAATTCGCAGGAAGTCAACTCGCCCTCTAATCAAGGCATAGTTTTTCTGGACACTGACGCACTCGTGACTCGAGTTTATGCCAAGATGTATTTAGCTGGAGAAGAATTTAAACAGTTGGATCCGCTTTTTCATAAGACAATAGCAGATGAGCATATGGATCTAATCCTAGTGATACCGCCGATTACAGAGTATGTTGACGATGGTTTCCGCAATATGGAATGGGAAGACAGTCGAAATGAATTTCACCAAGAACTGATGCGACAACTTGAAGCGTTCGGGTTAATGGATCGTGTTGTGTTGCTGAGTGATTCTGGTGATGCGCGTGACGAGTATGGTTATCTGTCGCGTTATCATCACGCAATTGATGCAGTAAAGCAATATACAGGCGTTGAGATAAAACGCTTAGAATATTAAATCTGGACAAAAAGCATAATATGTCTAAAAATATTATTTTATTGCAACATTTGAGAAATAATGACGTATAAATTATTAAGAGCGATTAAAGAGCCTAATGGGCGATTTATGGCCTAAGCTTGCAGAGGATTGAAAATTAAGGTGCAAAAGGCCTGCTCACTTACAACTGGCAGGAAAAAATAGCGAAAAAGAAAGGCAAAAAATGGCAGAAAGTTTAAAATTTGAAATAGTTGAACACCTGATAGAATTATCAGCTACAGCGTCCGGCTGGACAAAAGAGTTAAATCGAGTGTCATGGAACGGCGCAGATCCCAAGTACGATCTCCGCGCCTGGTCACCTGACCACCAAAAAATGGGCAAAGGCATCACTTTGTCTAATGAGGAATTTTTGAAATTAGTAAAAGAGCTGAAGAATGAATAAGATCAGCTCTTTATGATTTTATTTTTTAGCACTGCAAAGTTCTTAACTCATAAACAAGGAAGCGACAACGAGGCAAAAATACATGATCATCGTGACCATTGAGACAATGCGCCAGAAAAGTCGAAAGAAATGAGAAAAATGGAAGGATTTGTGGTAAAAAAGATCGATGAGCAAAAGCACCAGACCAATTCCAGAAATCAGCATCAAATAGTAGGGCAGAATCGAAAAGCCTGTGGCATTTTTTGTAAAGCTTTCAAGACCGAAAATCATGAAAATCAAGCAAACATCAATCACTTTGATTTTTGTGTAGCGACGTAATTTGAGCAAGCGAAAAATCAGACTCAAGATGACGAAAACGATTATCGGGAAAAACAGGATAAGTAATTTCGTGAATATGCTCATATCTAATTATAACATTATTCAGACAAGTCTGTAAAACTGGCTGCGACAAATTCGGCAAGCTGTCGAGGATTGACTTTAACGGAACGACCAACTTCACCAGCGGATACTACAATGAAAGCTCGATTTTCTGCAGCTTTGTCAAAATAGATCGGAAAAGCCTTTGTCTGATGAATGCCGACAGGATTATTGGCACCATGCACATAGCCGGTAGTTTTCTGCAAGACCTTTTGGGGAATCATGCTGACTTTTTTGTTTCCGGAAGCTGCAGCCAGCTTTTTCTCAGCGAGATGCGCCGTGATCGGCAGAACTCCAATTAAAGGACCCGTCTTGTCGCCGACGAGCGCAAGGGTCTTGTAAATGTCTGATTTAACAAGGCCTTTCGGCAAGCTATCTGCATCCTCAAGCGCATTAAAAATCAGACTTTCATAAGGAATTTCAGCCTTGCCTAGGATTTGCTCAACTAACTTCTTCTTTATTTTTTCTTTCTTGGACATGTTATCATTATAGCAGAATGCGTCTGCAGCGGAGCAGTTCAACTCCCGACTTTATCAGTTTAAAGGACGAAAAAAAATGAAAGTCAAGAAAACACGCAGGATTTGCGTGTTTTTCGATGCTTTTCACTTGTTGATAACGGTTGGTTGTGGTATAATAGAGG
>JAITVN010000109.1 GCA_031285775.1 Streptococcaceae bacterium
AAGCAGCCTCATGCTCAAAATCAATTGTAACAAATTAGGTCAATTCAGTCCAATTTTTAACAAAATTTTGCACTCATGTTGACCAAAATTTTGGGACATTTTCAATTTCGCTTGACACAATAATTCAATATTTTAAGAATGAGAGTGGTGAATTAGTAGATTGCGGCGTCTTTATTTCCAAATAATAGACACTACTTCTAAAATATTTAATATTTTTATGCTGTAAATAGATGGGATTGATTGACTTTATTGGACATACTATGGGTATTTGAATATATATTATTAGCCGATAAAAAAATCCGAACATTCATGCACAATTTTCAAATCATTGCGTAGAATTATTCGAATTTTTATGTTTAAACAAAGAAGACTTGACTAGTTTCCAGTCAAAGCATCAACAATACGCACTAAGCCCATGCTGTTTGAGCCTTTCAATAGGACCTGATCATTGGCTTTTATCTCCGAAATTAGGGTAGATTGGAGGGCATCAAAATCTGTGAAATAATGCGCACTTGGAAGGACGGCTGCCAAATTCTGCATCAGAGGACCGTAGAGATAGACTTGATCCAGCTTAACCATATCCATGACATCGGCCACTTCAGCATGCATGCTCGGCGCCTCGGGGCCCAATTCCAGCATATCTGCTAAGACTGCGATTTTTCTGCCTTTGTCATTGGCAGGAATCACTTGAAAAGTTTCTAGAATCAATTTCATGGCGGTCGGATTGGCATTGTATACGTCAGACAATATATCCGCACCATTTACGGCTTTGAGCCACTGGGTACGGTTCTTGGTCAAGACTACTTCTGCCAAGGCTTTGTGAATCTCATCTTCTGCTACATGTTCCAACTTGCCGACATAAGCAGCCAGCATGGCATTCGTTGCGTTAAATTTCCCAGGAACAGGGATTGTAATCGCCTTGTCCAAAAAATTTGTCTCAAAGGTCAAATTGTCACGGCGTTCCGTCAACTTGGTCAGGTAAAGCTCGTCTTTATCGCTACCGAATCTGATGATATTCTGATCCTCTGGAATGAATTCATTGATAATCGGATCAGCAGGTGCAATCAGCGGGCTGCGGCGCAACATACCAGCAGTGATGCCCATTTTTCCGCGTGCAATCTCACGACGACTGCCGAAAAACTCCAGATGCGACTCGCCAATCAGCGTAATGACAGCAATCTTCGGATGCGCTAAGTTTGAGAGAAAGTCAATTTCTCCTGGGCGGTCCATGCCCATCTCCAGAACCAGTTTTTCTGTATCTTCAGGCATTGACAAGATGGTATAAGGCAAGCCGATGTCATTGTTGTAGTTGCCCTGTGTCTTGTATGTCTTGAACTGAGCTGCAAGTACTGCTGCGGTCATGTCCTTCGTTGTTGTCTTGCCATTAGAGCCAGTTATGGCAATCACATCGGGTTTCTGCTTCTTCAAGTAATAATGAGCCAATTCCTGCAGCGCGGTCTTCGTGTCTTTTACTTGAAGGAAAGGTCCGGTAGTCACTGGACTCTCCGAAATCACTGCCGCGGCGCCTTTGTCATAGGCAGAGTCAATGAATTGATGGCCATCGTGCGCGCCTTTTAAGGCAAGAAAAATATCGCCGGGGCTGACCTTTCGGCTGTCAAATTCCAGCTTTTCAATGGTAAGATCCTCGAATTCCTTGTAGTTATTTGTCGCGCCCACTGCGCGGCCGATTTCATGTAATGTAAAATTCATAGTCATTTTTAATTTGTTCCAGCCAAATGAGCTTCTCGGAGTTTATGGGCAGATTTGGACAATTCGACCAGTTTCTCAATCAGCTCAGGATAATGCAGCCCCATATTGTCCCAAAGGAGCGGATACATTGACCACTGCGTGAAGCCAGGAATCGTGTTGATTTCGTTCAAATACAGCTCATTTCCTTTCTCTCTGTCTAAGAAGAAATCACAGCGTGCCATGCCTGCACCGTTGACGGCTTTATAGGCTTTAATGGCATAAGTCTGGATCTTTTCAGCCGTCTCTGCTGGAATGTCTGCCGGAATCGCCATTTCAATCTTGTTGTCAATATATTTTGATTTGTAGTCGTAAAAGTCTACGTCCTTGACTACTTCGCCTGGAAAGGCTGCTTTCACATTGCTGCCGTTTCCGAGCACGGCGCACTCGATTTCACGCGCATTCACGACACCCTGCTCTATCACAATACGGGAATCAAAATTGAAGGCCTCATCCAAAGCTGGTGTGAGTTCTCCGACATTTTCGACTTTACTGATTCCTACGCTTGAGCCCATGTTGGCTGGCTTAACAAAGACAGGAAATTTCAATTTAGCTGCGACTTCTTCAACAATCTTCCAGCGCTCTTCACCTGCGAGTGCAGCCACATAAGGCAGCTGCGGAATCGCCAGCGCTTGAAAAACCAGCTTAGCGAGCAGTTTGTCCATTGTGCTTGAGGCTGCAAGGACATTCGGTCCTATATAGGGCATGTCCATGATTTCCAAAAAGCCTTGAATCGTGCCGTCTTCGCCCATCGGACCGTGTAGAATCGGCAGAACAACAGCCTCTTTTTCATAAATATCGCCAGGAGAAATTTTAGCCTTGCTTTCTATCGTTTCATTCGTCATGAGTTCCGACAAGTCTTTGACACGGTAAAAATCCCCTTTATCTGAGATAAAGTAGGCTTTGACGTCGAATTTGTTCCTATTCACGGCAGAAATCACGTTTTGAGCTGAAAGCACGGAGACCTTTTTCTCAGCACTGCGGCCGCCGTACAAGATGATAAGTTTTTCTTTCACAAGTTTTCCTTTCGATAAGTTGAGAGGTGCGCCTGTTAAGGTGCGTAGAAATTTGCTCCGAGGGTAAAGTGCCTCATATGCGACTCAAGTCGAAACGGGCTGCTTCTAAACCATGGCAAAGCGATTTCTGTTCTTCGATAATGTTACAGCTCTTGTCGATTCTCAATTGCTTTAATCAAAGTGACTTCGTTCGCATATTCAATGTCAGAGCCCACAGCCAATCCGCTGGCCAGCCGAGTCACCTTGATGCCGGCCGGTTTAATCAGCCTGGACAAATACATAGCGGTTGTCTCGCCCTCACTGGTGGCGTTGGTGGCAAGAATGACCTCTGTAACCGTCTGATCCATCAGTCGTGTGATGAGACTCTTGATATTGATATCATCCGGCGTGATATTGTCAAAGACCGAAATCGTTCCGTGCAGCACATGATAGAGGCCGTTGTACTCGCCTACCCGCTCAAACACTGTCACATCACGGATTTCTTCCACTACCAGAATCTTTGATTTGTCGCGCGTCGGATCGGCGCAAATTTCACAAATCTCACCATTGGCGAGATTACCGCAAATCTTGCAATACTGCAGCTCGCGCTTGGCAGCGAGTAAATTTGCAGCAAAATCATTGACATCCTGATCTTGCATGCCGATCACATGAAAAGCCAGCCGCGTCGCGGTCTTCTGACCAATTTGCGGCAGTTTTTGGAAACTTTCAATTAATTTTGCGAGTTGTTCTGGATAATACATTATTTGATGACTTTCATTTCAACAGCTTTATTGACAATCTGTGTCATAACTGTCTGATTGATATGCGAATCCTCAGAGAGGTCTGGAATCATAATGCCAATGGCGATCTGAGGACTTGGACCTGGCGCATAACCTATGACATTATTCACTGTCAGCCAGCCGCCGTTGGGAGCAGGCTTTTCTGAGGTTCCAGTTTTTGCATAAATTTCTGCTTTCGCACCATTAGCCATCTCTTTACCAGTAGCCCAGCCGGAATTGTTACCGCCATAAACTACTTCCTTCATGCCCAATTGAATCACATTCATGAGATCTTGAGAAATATTGACCTTATTCAGGGTCTTGGGCTTGATGGTGCTTTCTTCCTTACCTAGGCCATTATCGTCACTTTCGTAAATGCCTTCTACAATATGCGGTGCTAGTCTTGCCCCGTTATTTGCAATGGTCTGAGCATATTGGGCCAACTGAAGCGGCGTATAGTTATCGAATTGGCCGAATGACTCAAGCAGCAAATTGGCGACTGTTGTGTTGTCCTTGTCGGTCGAAGGAATCTGGCCCGTCTCTTCTCCAGGGATATCAATTCCAGTTGAAGTTCCAAGCCCATATTGCCCATAGGCAGAGCGCATCACATCATATGCTTTCACACGATTTGTGGTGCTGACCATCATGTTCGGTGTATAATTCTGGCCAAGGATTTTTAGAGCGACTTGAAGCATGTAAGTATTTGACGAATACTCCAGAGCCTCATCCGCACGAATTGTCCCAAAGCCATTAGAATTCCAATCCCGAATCGGATTTGATCCGGCCAATTGAATGGGTTGACTGGTAATCTCCTGATTCCCGGATATCACACCACTTTCCCAGCCTGCTGTTAAAGTTCCTGGCTTGACAGTTGACCCAGGTATAAAATTACTTTGCATCGGCAAGGCAGAACTCACTGTTTGTTCACCTGTTTCAGGATCACGTTTGATGCCGTTCATTGAAAGAATCGCCCCTGTTTGAGAATTCAGTACAACTGTATAAACACCTTTAGAATATGGATTTTTTGGAGCGATCTGATTCATTGCATTCTGAATGATCTCCTGGACAGCATTTTCAAAATCCAAATCAACTGTCAGTTTCAGGTTCTTTCCTTGAGCGCCTGCCTGAATCACCGTTTTTGACTTCACTTCCCCTTTGGGACCGACCACCACTTTGGTCTCTTCATGCTTGCCCTGTAAAACATCTTCATAACCTTGCTGAATATAAGAAATACCGACGCGATCATTCATGGAATAACCTTTATCTAAGTACTCCTTAATCGAAGGTAAATTCGTATTTTGTGAATTATCCGGCAAGCCTGCTTTCGTGCTGGAAATACTGCCAATCAGAGGGTTAAGCAAATTGTTCTCATCTACATGATAATCCCAGTTTGTCCCAACGGAAATACCAGGATAGTCTCCTTGCTTTGAGCCGACTTGCGCCAGCACTTCTTGTGAAATATCGCCGGAAACGAGGTTTGTCGTAGCAAAGGCTGCCGTGCCATTCATGAGCTTGAACAACTCAACCGCCAGCAAATCATCGCCTTGATACTGCACCTGGTCAGCCGGCACCATTTTGTTGTATATTGCGTATTTCTGGGCTTCTGTCAGCCGTTTACCATTTTTATCTACCTGTTTGCTGGCCGGCAATTGAGCGGCAATTTTCTTCAAATTGGCTGGATCAGCCAAGTAAAAATCCCGTTTATCGTAGTCTGTAGGCTCTGCGGCATCAATAAAATCTCGCAGAATCGGCACGAGCTTCACTGCGTTGTTGCGCATCTCCTCAGAAGTAATCCCAGATTGGCGTGTAAAGGTCACTGAGGGAACTGTCGTTGTTGTTGCAAGCGGACGTCCCTTGGCATCAAAAATTTGTCCCCGCGGAAAGCTCGTCGTAATCGTGGTATTGCTATCGTTCTGCTTGAGTTTATCAGCGTAAAACTGCCGGTCAATCACTTGCATGTAATATAAGCGACCAAGCAGGATTAGAAAAAGTGCAAAAATGACAGTAAATAATATATTCACGCGTAAATTAATGGACGGCAGCCTTTTCTTTTTTATTGCTCGTTTTTGTTCTTCTCTTCGATTTTTTCTTGGCATTTGTATCATTTTACCACAATTTATGAGGAATTTTCAGCAAAACAAAACCACCAAAATCGGCGGTTTATTTCAATTGAGTATTGGACAGATTAGTCGAGGTAATACTCTTTTGTAGGATTCAGTTTATCATCAAACTCGAACACAAGCGGCGGGAAGTTCGGAATTTCAACCCCCATGATTTCATCGTCGCCAAGCTTTTTGATATGCTTAACCAAGGCGCGTATTGAGTTGCCGTGTGCGCCGACAAAAACAGTCTTATTGTCAAGCAAAGCAGGTGCGATATGATCCTCCCAGAAAGGCAAAGCGCGTTCAAGCGTGACCTTGAGGTTCTCACCATCAGGAATCAGTGAATCTTCAAGATTTGCATAACGACGGTCATTATGTGCGGAGTATTTCGCATCATGCTCCATCATTGGAGGCAGCGTGTCGTATGAGCGACGCCAAATCTGAACTTGATCAGCACCCCATTTTTTGCGCGCGTCATCCTTGTTCAAGCCAGTGAGTCCGCCGTAATGACGCTCGTTCAAACGCCAGCTCTTGATGACTGGTACCCACATCTGGTCTGAGTATTCAAGTGCCAGATCCGTTGTTTTGATGGCACGCTTCAATACAGAAGTGTAGGCAACATCAAACTCAATACCGTGCTTTTTAATGAGTTTGCCAGCATCAATTGCCTGCTGCGTCCCTTTTTCTGATAAATCTACATCTGCCCAGCCTGTGAAGAGATTGGCAAGGTTCCATTCTGATTCGCCATGACGGGCAAATACTAGTTTTGACATGAAATATATCTCCTTGTTTGTTTGTTTCTTAACAAAGATTATTATAACAGAAAACTCCCGAAAATGACAGCTCTATTTTCTGAACACGCTTATAATTTTCGTCCATGCAGAATTAGTCTAATGACGAAATTTCCCAGAATTTGGGTGATGAAAACGAAAATCAGAACCAGAACCAACGCAAAAAATGTGACATCGTTCTGGCCGCGCTGATAGCCGTACTGAACAGCCATATTTCCCAGACCGCCGCCGCCTACAATGCCTGCCATCGCCGTTAGACCGATGACTGAAATCGTCGTAAAGTTGAGATCGCGCAGAATGGGCACAAGCCCTTCTTTCAGGTAGACACGGAAAATGATGCCTAGACTGCTTGTTCCCATGGCACGCGCCGCTTCAATCACGCCAGAATCAACCTCCATCAGACTGTTTTGTACCATTCGTGCAAAAAATGGAATGGTGCCCACCACAATCGGAACCGTCACCGCAGCAGTACCAATCGACGTTCCCACCAGCAAACGCGTAAATGGAATAATTGCCACCAGCAAAATAATGAAAGGGATGGCGCGGCCAATATCAACAATTTTATCTAAAATCACATAAATCAAGCGATTCGGCGTCAGCCCATTTTCACTGGTCGACAGCAGAATCACACCTAATAGAATGCCCAGAATACCAGCCACAATCATTGTAAACACAGTCATTATAACCGTGTCAATTGTGGCCTGTCCAAAATCGGTCCAGTACTGCGGCACATTGGGAAATAATTGATCAAACATTTTCATCCTTACTTACTTCATTTTCAGCTTTATTTACTTGACGAATTTTGACATTTTGTCCATTTAAATATTCAGAAACCTGATCAAAATCAACATTTCCGTCAAAACTTACCAAAAGCGTCCCCAAAGGGGTGTTCTGAATGTATTCAATATTACCGTAAAGAATCGAAGCTGTCAGTCCAAAGCGCTTGAAGATTTCAATGATGACAGGTTCTGACGAGCTCGCGCCTGAAAACTTCAATTCATAGACAATCTGTCCAGGAGAATTGGCAAAGATACTCTCCTCTGCCTGATCCACATGGGTCGCCGTCCTTATAAAATCAATCGTCAGCGGCTGTTTAGGTTCGCTGAAGATGTCAACAGCCTTGCCTGCTTCAATGATCTGTCCATTATCCATCACCGCAACTTTGCTGCAGATTTTTTTGACCACCTGCATCTCGTGGGTAATCAGCACAATGGTAATTCCCAGTTTCTGATTGATTTCCTGCAGCAAATCCAATACTGCCAGAGTCGTTTTAGGATCCAGCGCCGAAGTTGCCTCATCGCAGAGTAGAATCTTCGGATCATTCGCTAATGCGCGCGCAATGGCCACACGTTGCTTCTGCCCGCCGGAAAGCTGCTCTGGATAGGCATCTTTCTTATCCAGAATCCCTACCAAGTCCAGCAGATTTTCCACTTTTTTTCGACGCTCGGACTTTGTCAAGCCACTTCCTGCCAAAGGAAAAACCACATTCTGCGCAATCGTCCGCGAAGCCATGAGATTGAAGTGCTGAAAAATCATACCGATTTTCTTGCGCTCGGCACGCAGTTCAGTGCTGCTCAAGCTCAGCAGATCTTTTTCATCCACCTCAACCGTTCCTGAGATGGGCTTCTGCAGCAGATTAATCACGCGCACAAGTGTAGATTTACCAGCACCAGAATAGCCGACAATGCCATAAATATCGCCGGCATCTACCTCAAGCGAGACATCCCTGACCGCAGTCACTTCCCGCTTCTTCTGCGTAAATTGCACTGTAATATTTTTTAAGTTAATCATATTTTTATATTTTACTCTATTTGGTACAGAAATTGGGGTTCTCAACGCTCATCCAGCCAGTCCTTCTGCTGCGGGTACTCGCTGAGAGTTGCAAGGTATTATGAACACGATTCTACTTTTTTAATTAATTTAAAAAATTAAATAACGAAAAACCAAGTATACCAGCTCTGTCGGCCTTACAGTTTATCTGTAATGGAACCATAGGCACGGTCCGCGCTTAAGGTTCACGGAGCTGAGACGACTTGTAACTATTTCTAACTGGCATGACGGCTCGCGCAGCGAGACTAAATGCCAGTTAGAAATAGCACAACCAAGGCTTAGCGAACACCCATTACAGATAAACTGAAAGGCCGGCAGAGCGGCTCCTCAGAGCAAACTCAATCCTTCAAATCCCAAGCTGAAGTATCACCGCCGGACTTGATTAACTTGGCCACTTCTTCAGTCTGGTAAGCCTTAACGAGCGTCTTGAAGTCCTTCTTGTCCTTATTCTCGGACTTCACAACCACGGCATTTTTGAACTCGTCACCAAGCGAAGTGGCATGATCTGTGTCGACGTAAATCGCATCCTTAGGTGTTTTCTTCAGCTGTGTCTGCACGTAGTTAGTATTTATGACTGCTGCCGTTACGTCGGGCAATGCTGCCGAGATTTGCGACGGCTCCAGCGTCTTGATGTCCAGTCCCTTTTTGTCGGCAATGTCCTTGACAGAAGGAATCGCTGGGGCACCGTCCGCAAGCTTGATAAGACCAGCGCCCGATAACAAGTTAATCGCGCGTCCCCCATTTGTGACATCATTAGGGATGGCAATCGTGTCGCCTGACTTAATGTCTTTTACATCTTTGAGCTTATCTGAGTATAAGCCCAGCGGTGAAATGTAAGTCCAGCCAATATTCACCAAATCACCTTTATTTTCCTTATTCCAGTTATCCAGATAAACTTTGGTCTGGAAACCGTTCAAATCAAGGCTGCCATCTTCAGTCGCCGGATTTTCCTGTGTGTAATCCGTAAATTCTTTGACTTTCAGGGTAATTCCCTCAGACTTGACATTTTTAGCCACCAGTTCCCATTCTTGGCGCTCAAGACTCGAAGCCACACCAATTGTATAAGTCCGGTCTGAATCAGACTTTTTGCCGGAATTACTGCAGGCCGTCAAGCCAAGCAGAGCAACACCAGCAGCAATAACTGTAAGTAGAGATGATTTTTTCATAATAATTTCCTTCCTGTTGTGTCAATAAATTCGTTTTAATTGTTCTTGTGATTTACAAATATTGGAGAATAAAAATAAGCTCGCTTCTGCGGATATCTTAAAAATATCCCAGAAACGAGCTTCGATAATATTCAAAGTCGTGGTACCATTCCGTTTCGCGCATTTCTAAATATTTAAAGAAAAAACGCCTCAGCAACATCAGAGTGCACTTCTAAATGTTGAGTTCGTTAACGTGAACAATCCCGGATAAAACTAACGATTTAACGTTCATCCTACCTAATCTCAGGCCATTTTCGCGTTCTTTGTCAGTCCTGCTTTCACTCTGCGCAGGCTCCCTTTGCTGACGACAGTTCACTACTTTCCCGATCAACTTATTTCAATATCTGTAAATCTTCTGTTCAGTATAAATTAATTTTTGAGGTTTGTCAAGTAAAAAGCAATATTTTCAGAAAATTCATTTCATTGCGCTGAGTAACAAAAAACGTTATAATTATTTTACACAATGGGTGTTGCCGAAACTGGCAGCTGAGAGAGTCCATCTGACCGGATCGTGATCATGCACGCGTCGGGATGTGAATGCGATTTTTCGCTCGTTCTCAACCCTCCTTTTGTGTATTTATAAAAGGAGATTTTATTTTATGTCAAATTCAAAAATTCAAGCACTGGCGGAAACTGCCGTTTTCGTCGCAATTGCCTTGATTCTGAGCATTGTTTCCATTAATTATGCTCAAACCTTTTACGTAGAGCTGACGGTAGTTCCTCTGCTTCTGCTGGCGATTCGGCGCGGACTTATTTGGGGGCTGGCTGCAGGGCTTCTCTATGGTCTTCTGGCCATTGTACTTGGTGAAGTGACACCTTTGTCCGCCGCACAAGCTTTTCTGGAATATGTTGTCGCGCCGATTTCACTTGGTGTGAGCGGGATTTTCAACACAAAATCTGTACTGACCTTTTCAAAAGTTCTCTATGCAACCCTGCTTGGTGTAAGCGTCAAATACTTTTTTCATTTTATCGCAGGCATCGTTTTTTGGTCACAATATGCCTGGAAAGGCTGGTCTGCTTGGATTTACTCGCTGGTCACGAACGGTCTGTCAGGAATATTGACCGCTGCGGCAGCCTTGATTATTCTTGGAATGATTTACAAGGCTTCGCCGGGTCTTTTTCGTGTAAAAAAGTGGTAATATCCAGTGACTGAAGTTGAACTGCTCCGCTGCAGACGCATTCTGCTATAATCCCGAGTTTATCAGTTTCAGAAAATCAAAAGTCTCTATCCTCTTGTATTACAAAGGGATAGAGACTTTTTCATTAAGAATTAGATGTTGTACACCAACCTTTAGCG
>JAITVN010000111.1 GCA_031285775.1 Streptococcaceae bacterium
ATTGTAGAGCCTGCATCGGCAATTCAAAACGATTTAAAGAACAACTTCCAGAACATTACCAACATGCTTTCAGACATTGACAGTGCCGTCAGCTTGATTGAATTCCTTTACGGTGCACCCGATACATCTTCAGGAAACCTTGAGAAGTACACAGCTTTTACATCACGATCAGAAACAACAGATTTTACAGACCATTCCAGCGAATCCGTCTACAACAAATATGACAACATTGACTTTTCAGAAGTAAAAGACCGACTTTCCAGCGCTGATGTCCACGACTTCATGGCAGAAGGCCAAAGAAATCTTGAGCTTCTAGTCGGCACCATTAAAATCGCAGATGATGAAAACCATACTGTGACTATTACAGGACAAGGACAAATTCAAAAAATCCTAGAAGTCCGAGAAGATTTACAGGCAGACTCAGATACGCTCAACCAGAACCTTCCTGCAGACTATTTTGCGGACAGCTTAGCACAAATTACGAACTGGTACAACGAAACCGTCACCGTACTGAATACAGCATACAAAGCCTGGCTGCCAAATACTGCGAATCAGCTTGACCTCATTGACTGGCCAAGCGTGGCGCCGAGCACCACCACTTCCTTTGATGCTAGTGAAGACCAAAGCACAAGTGATGAAGCAGCAGTTGAATATTACAGTTATCCTGATACCGTTGGCGAAAAACTCGAAATGCCGGAGAACGACCCAGTTGCCGAAGAAATCCGCCGACTTCTGGAAGGAAGAAGTACCGACAATGAAAGCGGAGACGAAGAGACCGACGCTCCAGCAGAAACAACGCCAGACACCAGCACGGTTGACCCAGACGGTCTCCACCTATATACCAGCCAAGCCAGCCTTGACGAACTCTACCAAAGCTTTGAGACGCTTTACAGTAACTCAGAAAGCGTCGCGAAAAGCACCTCAGCCAGTGCTGAAGAAATCGAAGACAACGCAGAGGAATTTGACACGCTTGTGAAGCAGACGCAAACAACAGGCACCGAGGCAGATAACGTCCTGAAAGAAACCAGCAAAATTCTCCAGAGTGGAAATCTTGCGCTTGAAAAGTCAAAGGATTACTATCAAAACTTCCAGAAAACCCTTGCGAATACTCGAGATGAGAAAGCTGACACGAATACGATATATGACTTCTTTGCGAATCCGATTAAGGCATTGAATCTTTCGACTGCCGCAAAACTCATTAGAAGTTTTGACTGGCGCTGGATTGTGGTGTTTGTGTTTGGACTTGTGCTGGGGATGACTGCGATGTGGATGAAGAAAGCTCCGTCTGCGAAGCTTGAAAATGGGAACTCAGATATGGATGTGGAAGATTGGGAGTAGGAAAGAAATGTGCTGTGTGAAAATATTAGCATCTGTATTATCTTTACTTGAACGATGGTCTGGACGTTTAAAAGATATAATTAAAAAATACGATGGAAAGGGTGATGGCAATTCTGGAGAAACAGAAAAAGCTAACTTAGCGTTATCAAATGAACTGTCAGTCAAAGAAGAACAAGCGATGTATGAATTGACTGCCGAGTTGTCAGAATACTCTTATGAAATGGAATTAAAGAGGGAGAAGCGAATTGATTCTAGGTTTGAGAGGCTGATAACTTCTGTGTCACTGATACTTGTAGCCCTTGGTTTCTTTACAAATCAAGATTCCTTACGCCAAGTCGTTGATCTGAAATCTTTAATTTGGGTAATCTTGATTTTGTGTGCTGTACTTATTCTTTCGCTAGTTGGAAATTTCTACTGGAAGTCCAAATATATACTTGCTGGCGAGAAACTCAAGGCAGATTTAGAAACAAAAATAGTTGAATTCACTAATTCAGATAGAGCTAATCTAGAAATTATTCACCAGTTTTCAACGGCTCAGGAATCATTGGAACGCAATTCAAATATGAGGCGTTGTATTCTCTTTTTGGCAAATTGGATGCTAATTTTATCAGTTGTGAAGATAATATTTATATTATTAAATGCTATTAAAATAATTGAGGTATCAGTCGAATAATCTTCCACATATGTCAAGTTGAACGTAAATAAAGATGGAGCTAATCTCGTGTAGAAATGATGATATAAGTCCAAAGATTTTTGATTGTTTAACTAACATAGATAATGATAAAGTAAAGGAGAAAGCCGATGAAAAAAGCATACAAAAATAGAGGACGGAAACGGTGGAGAATTCCCACTAACACATCGTTATCAGCAAATGAAACAACTGACAAAATTACAACTAGCAAACGGGGCTATGGTAAGAAAAAAAGAAAACAAAAAAAGTCCCCACAAAGTGGGAGTGAAAAAATCCACACAGTTACTCATGTACCTCTTCGAAGAGCTCGAGTAAACGCAATCAAACACGTTTCAAAAGCTGCACTTTATTTTGAAGTATCACGCGACTATATACTAGGAACAACTGATATAAAAATATCCAATGAACTCAACAACATAATTGGAAAGCTTGCACATAATCGTGAAGTTGAGATTCAAAGATTTACACAAGACAAATTAATTAACCAAGGTGAGAACTTTTCGAAGTTCTCTCCTGAGATAAACAATACTTGCAAAATTAATGTGGTTAAACTTGAGTCTATTGGAAATGGAAACTGGTGCAAGGGAATAGACCAAATAATGTCAGTTCCTTACAAAAAAATTCCTGATGTCTATGATTTTGCTCTCTATTTCAATGCGGATATCCCTCCCTCAATTTTAAAAGGAGACTTGATTTTCATTAAGTACGCAGAACTAATTCTAGATGAAAAAGTAGACATTATTGAATTTGTTGGTACATCTTACGTTAAAATCATTGCGAGGGACGGGACAACTTATTTCATTCGAACTTTTTTAGAAGACAACAATAGACCTCGAAATATCGCAGAGATTGTTGGATTATATCACTCTGAATTAAACAATGAACCCACAAATTACCTGAGACATGTTAATAATGGAAAAATAACTAGATTACATATTCTAGAAGCATCAGATAATGACGGGGATGAATTCGAGAGTTTCATTGTCGGTCTTAGTCGATATAGTCAATATATAAAAACTAAAGGTGTGCATCGTCAGTGTTTTGCAGCAGTTGTTGCCGTTGGCGACTATAAAGGTCGTATTGGCCTTGGTACAGGTAAGTCTCATACCTCTCCAGAAGCAATACGCAAAGCAACTGAAGAGGCAAAGAAAAATCTTTTCATGATTAGCATTAAAGATACTACAATCCCATATGAAGTTGAAGGGCGGTTTGGAGATTGTAAAATTCTACTTGAACCAGCCTACAGAGGAAAAGGCATTTATGCCAAGGACAGTGTCAAAAATATTCTTGAGCTTTCAGGCATTAAGGACATTACTTTTAAAGAATCAGGTTCTCATTCAGGAATGGATGAAGTTTTTGCAACTTTTGATGCTTTGATAAAGCTGAGGCTCTCAGAAGAATTTGAGATAGACTCTGATGTAGTATTTAATGCTTCTAAAGGGGAAAAAGAAGAATCAACTTCACTACTAATTCCTATAGTTGAAATTTCAGTTGAAGCCATGTCAATAGAAAGCAGATATAGGATGGTTGGCGCTTTAGAGAAACTGTCTGAAGAAAGTGAAGACTTAATATTCTCCACGAATCCAACGACCTGGGAAACAGTTATAGCAGGAACTAGTCTCAAACAACTTAACTCAGTAATCACTCGGTTGAAAACTCAATTCGGTATTGTATTTGATGTTGGTACACCACAAGTAATTTACCATGATACTTTTCGAAAAACCGTTCCAAAGGCGTATGGGAGATATGAAGCACAGTTGAATAGTAAAACACAATTTGCAGAAGTATGGATCGAGTTTATTCCTAACGAAGAAGGAAAAGGATTTGAATTCGAAAACGCAATAGATGATAATGGAATTCCGAGTGAGTACATTCCAGCAGTTCAAAAAGGGATTGAAGAGTCAATGACAACTGGTGTACTTGCAACATACCCGTTAGTTGACATCAAAGCTAGGCTTCATAGCGGTTCAAGTCAAGGGCTGGACCAATCGGAAATGGAGATGGCTTTTAAGACAGCTGGAGCTTTAGCACTCCGAGACGCAGCTATACATGCAGAGCTTATTATTCTTGAGCCCATCATGAAGGTTATGATTACTGTTCCAGAAGTATACTTGGGTAAAATAATCAGAATAATAGGTGAATCTGAAGGGAAAGTTGAAATTTCTGAAAAAAATGAAGAGTCAGAAACCATTCATGTTAACGTGCCATTAGTGGAGATGCTTGAAAAAGAAAAAATTATTTATTCGGCAACAGAAGGTCGTGCTTTTCTCGAGATGGTGCTTGATCATTACTCAGAAGTCAGAAAGACTCAGCTAAATGACTCTATCGGTATCAAAGCTGAATTCAAGTTTTCTGCGAGAAACGAATCTGAATCTAGAGACGAATAGTTAAGCCTCGAGGATAGTTTTTACGATAACGTTGATGGTTCCTTGGCTAAAACAGACGAAAGTAATAGTGACATAAATTCTCACATGAAAACCAAGCAAGATATCATCGCAGCAGTAAAAAATCGTCTGGTCTTACTAAAAGAGAAGCAGAAAAAGCAGTTAATGCATTAACAGATGCTGTCAAAGCAGAACTTAAAAAAGGTGGCAAGGTTCACTTGACTGGCTTCGGTACTTTCGAGACACGCAAACGTGTAACTCGCGAAGGCCATATTTCTCAGGTTGGAAATTCTCTTAAGATTTCAGATACTACTGATCCCGCGTTTAAACTAGACAAAGCCCGTAAAGATTTAGTCAAATGAAATGTTACATGCAAACCGTTTGGGCAAAATTCTATTCTTTGCGTAGCGTGCGTCTTCTACTCTTTTTAGCATCCTTCTTGCTTTAATTGAGATTTTTTTGTACAATAGGAAGACTAAAAAATCAAACAAATTAGATTGTAGACTGTTTCTACAAAAAGGGAGGAGAAGTATGGGGAAAAAAATGACTGAAAATTCCAAAAGATTGTCGGACTTTGAACTTGTCTATTTAAATAATTCGGCTGATGAGTTTAGAGAAAACCATCCATTACCAGGAACTATAAATAAATATTTTGATCAACTTGGAATTGAATTAAAATTCACTAACACTAGGGGAAATGATGGGGAATCTAGAATTGTTAATGGGAAGCCTCTTGTTATAGTCAATATTGAACAAAAAATGAAGGAAGATAACGATGCGGAAATGGTTTTTTCCGCACTTCATGAACTTGCACATCTTATTCTTGATTTTGGATGGCAAGATAACAAGTCAATCATTCGTGAGGAGGACTCGGGTATTTTTTTTGAAAACAATCAGACAGTCTTTGCACGATCCCAAGATAGAAATGATCTGACTATTTCCCCTGTTGAACTTAGAGCAAACGAGTGGGCTGCTGCGATAATGATGCCAAGAAACGAAGTAGCGAGTATTATCAAGGCCGAGCGGGAAAAAGGAAATCAAGGGAACAGCTACATTATTGATAAAATTAAGACGAAATTAGAAGTTCCAGAAAATTTTGCGAAAAATAGGTATGAAAGTGTAAGAAGAATACTGGAAATGGAAGAAGCAGGCATATGACTTCAAAATCCGATAGCCAAGAAATAACATATACTCTACATACTCCAGAAGGAAGTAAAACTCCTGTTGACCCCGGCGATGCACTAGTCCCACGTACTTATACTCGTGATGAATTAACGGAAATAAGAAAAGATATACACGACCTTTATGATAAAAGGGGGGATTTATATAAAGACTTTATTGTTATTTTGGGTATATTTATTACTGCTTCTTTTTCTTTAAACGGCTCTATTCAGATTCTTGGGAATTTATTTTCTAAATTTAATGCTCCAGCAATAGAGAATCTGGGGTTCATTCTGTTAGCAGGTGGTTTCTATTTGTTGATTATGTATTTCATCTCTGGAGTATTATTAAGTGCAATAGGTTCACTTTTTCTAAAACCAAAAGAGGAATACAAGCCTATATTAATTTTTGAAGCGGATACACGGCTAGCAGTCATTGTGTTTTCGGGTATTTGTATAGTTATTGGATTGGTGATATTTTTCTTAGGTGCTTTAATTTGAGTGAATGAAAATATATAACTTTATTCTACTGAAATTTATTAGAGAGATTTAGTAATTGTTACCTTGACGCCTAGTAAGATGATGGAAAAGTGTTACATGCAAACCCTTTGGGCAAATTGACAATTTACTAAAATAATGATAAAATTCACTGTACTCAGAAGAGTTACTGAAAGCTAACGTTTTGCGTTTGAATATCCGTATTATGATTAAATTATTTGTACCGATTTTGTACCAATTCAGGAGAAAATGCCTTATATCACCGCTGTTCGAATCCCATCTTCTCCTTACCGTAGGGTTTGCATGATTCCTAGTGAGTCCGCAAACCCTTTTGTTATGCGATTCTTCATTTTTGAAAATCGTCAAAAATCACCCGAATTCAAAAGTTTTGGCACAAGTTTTGAGCAGAGGTTTTAGAGTTCAGAGTCCCAAGAACTAAGAACCTTATGTCTTTTGCGACTTTTAATTTGGTTCTCAATTGCAAAATTAATGAAAAATAAACATTTGTACCAAATTTGTACCAGAAAATAAGGCTCTCGTTTGGAAAAATATAGTATTTGAGTTTTACATAACTCTGAATGAGTGTGCAAACTTACTCCTTGTTTGCTAATTTAACTTGAGATTTCTATATTTTGCAAAATTAGACCAGATACAGAGAATATTACAGAAAACTATTATTTTGAAATACTGAAGATTAGTATTTCGCTGTGATAAGGTGGAATTTGTTTATTGCGGGTAATATCGCTCTCTCTAATGTGATTTACCACAGATAAAACTCGCTAAGACAAGAGGAATTTATGGTCAAGAATACAGAATTATTTTTTAGAAATGATGAACAATTCCAAAAGTTGAATAAATTGATAATTGTCAAGCGAAATTGAAAATGTCCCAAAATTTTGGTCAACATGAGTGCAAAATTTTGTTAAAAATTGGACTGAATTGACCTAATTTGTTACAATTGATTTTGAGCATGAGGCTGCTT
>JAITVN010000059.1 GCA_031285775.1 Streptococcaceae bacterium
CCTCTATTATACCACAACCAACCGTTATCAACAAGTGAAAAGCATCGAAAAACACGCAAATCCTGCGTGTTTTCTTGACTTTCATTTTTTTTCGTCCTTTAAACTGATAAAGTCGGGAGGATTACTGTATACTGACAAAAAATTGCACAAGGTTTTTAACTCCCATATCTATTAATACGTAATAATTTGACAAATGTAGCAGATAAAAATGTTAAAATAAAAGCAATATGACATTTTACGAGGATTTTTCAAAAGTTTACGATCAAGTAATGGATCAGTCGCTCTATGATGATTGGCTGGCCTTTACGGAGCGGCATTTGCCAAAAGAGACTCAGAGTATCTTTGAGCTGGCATGCGGCTCAGGAGCTCTGTCTGTGCGCCTGGCGCGCCGTGGCTATGATGTCACAGCGCTGGACATTTCTGAGGAGATGCTGAAGTTGGCAACTGCGAAAGCTCAGAAAGCAGGCGTTGAAATCAGCTGGATGCAGGGCGACATGCGTTATCTGCCGCCATTCGCTAAGTTTGATGCCGTGACTTGTTACTCGGACTCGCTCTGTTATTTGGCTGATTTGACAGAGCTGAGGCTGGCATTTGACGGCGTTTATGCTCTATTGAATCAAGACGGCGTGTTCATATTTGATGTGCATTCGACCTATCAGATGGATGTTATCTTCCCAGGCTACGCCTACCACGAAAACGAGGAAGAATTCGCCTTTCTTTGGGATTCTTATGAGGGCGAAGTGCCCCATTCTATTGAGCATCAGCTGAGCTTTTTCATAAAAGACACTGATGGCAAGTTTGTGCGAAAAGACGAGCTGCATCAGGAGCGGACTTACGAACTGTCAGACTACAAGTCGGCACTGACGAAGTTTGCGGACGTTCAAGTTTTTGCCGATTTCACGGACAATGCGCCTACGGCGGACAGTCGAAGATGGTTCTTCGTGTGTAGAAAGTAAGGTGTGAAGCATGTCCGTTAAGAAGCGTCGAAATTTCCCCCCCCCTAGGGGAAAGCGAACCGTAAGCGACTAAATTCGCAACGGTCTGCTTAGGGAATTGTGGTTCTGCCCTTAGGCAGGTTCACAATTCATCTAATCATCCCCCTCAGTGGAAGGGAAAGCGACCTCTAAGCGTTAAAGCGCTAAGAGTCTGCTTACTAGCTTCTGGCATGCTGAACCCAGTTGGGAATTAATAGAGATGGATAAAATTACAGGAATTGTCGCAGAATTCAACCCATTTCACAATGGTCATAAACTCTTACTCGACGCCGCTGGTGAAGACACAACAAAAGTAGTGGTCATGTCCGGAAACTGGATGCAGCGCGGGGAGCCATCCTTTGTGGACAAATGGGTGCGCACAGAGCAGGCGCTGGCTGGTGGTGCAGACTTGATTGTGGAGCTGCCGCTGATGAGCGCCCTGCAGGGCGCAGATTTCTTTGCGTTGGGTGCGGTGGACATTCTGCAACGTCTGGGCGTGGATGAAATCCTCTTCGGAACGGAGTCAGAGCTTGATTATCAGCGGATTTCCGAGATTTATGCGGAGAAATCTACAGAGATGACGGCTTACATGGCGGCGCTGCCGGAGCTTATGAGTTATCCACTCAAGGCTGAGAAGGCTTGGGCGCATTTTGCGGGGGTGCAGTTCGATGGGAATACACCGAATCATATCCTCGGACTGGCCTACGCCAAAGCGGCAGCGGGGACTGGCATTCAGCTGCGGACCATCCAGCGGAGGACGCGTTACAATGGCACGGAGCTTGCTGGGGAAATCGCCAGCGCGACAGCAATTCGGGAGAATTTTTCTGAGGCAGAGAGTTTCGTGCCAGAACATTCCCGTGAGCTTCTAAAAAAGGCGCCAAAGACAAGCTGGGCAGACTTTTGGGAGCTTTTGCGCTATAAAATCACAGTCACTGCGGATTTGACCAGGATTTATCAGGTCAACGATGAGCTGGCGCACCGTATTCACAGCTATGTCAAGACGGCGCCGACTCTGGATGCACTGATAGAGCAGGTGTACACGAAACGCTACACCAAAGGGCACATTCGCAGACTGCTTTGCTATATCTTGTTGGACATTCCCCGAGAATTTGTCCTTCCCGAGCCCATCCACGTACTCGGTTTTACGCTTAAAGGACAGAAAGTACTGGCCCAGGCGCGTAAAAATGAGGTTCCGATATGCACAAGAATTGGGCAGCATCCTTGGGACGCACTCACGCAGCGCTCCGATGAGGTCTATCGCCTCGGAAATCCGCAAATACCTGAACAAACATACTCTAGAAAGCCGATCATATGGAACTAAAATCACTCAATCGCTCGCAGCTAAGAGAAGTCACTGAAATATGGGCTGCAGCCGAAGACTACGGTCGCTTGGAAAATGCAGAAGAATTTGACGCCCTGGAGAGCGCGAAAGAATTTTTTGACACGCTGCCGCCTGGTAAAAGCTACGCGGACAAACAGACACTGGGCGTTTACGATGATTCTGATCAGCTGATGGGTCTCGTGGATTTGGCGAAGAATTATCCAATCGACGGGACTTACTTTTTAGGCCTTTTGCTGCTCGTGCCATCTGCGCGTGCAAATGGATTGGGCCATCGCGTGCACGAAGAAATCATCAGCCTTGTTCGAAAACAAGGTGCACGAAAGCTCCGTTTAGGTGTGCTGGTGAATAATCCCAAAGCATTAAAATTCTGGCAGGCACAGGGCTACGAAGTTCTCAAACAGACCAAACAGTTGGGAAGTGGTGGGAATTCAGTTTATTTGCTTGAGCTTCCCCAACTATGAGTTTGCGAAAAAGGTGCAGATCTGTTAAAATAGTCTATTATTGAGTCATTCATGCTGAGCACTTAAAGGCGCTTGGCCCAAGGAGAGGTTATGAGTATTTCTACATTAAAAAAATTGACAAAAGCTTCAGCTATCGTTTCAATAGTTGGTGCCCTTATTGTGCTTGCCCTTTATATTGGGACCAATATTATTCTTAAGGCAAGCGGGGAAAAAACAGCTAGGCTTTTTGTTACTTCACTGAGCTACGTACTGCTAGCTGTGGTTGTGATTTCTTTTGTGCTCGGTGTTCTCCTCTTTATCAATCTTCCGAAGTATGAAATGCCAAGGCTAAGCGGTATTTTATTAATTGTTGTTGCCATTATTGCCTGGTTTTACACTTCTCCGCTTTTGGCGGTGCTCTGGATTGTCGTTGCTTTTCTGCTGTTTCGTTTGGAATTTAAGGAAGACGATTCAAATAATATTCAGATCATCAGGTAGCAACGCAAGCGCACTTCTAACGACTGGTCTGTGTCTGCTGCTTTTTTCTGCAATTTTGCTGCATTATCAGATTCAGGAAAAGGCAATTTCACTATGAATCAGCTTTTGTGCTATAATTGTCAAGGAAAAAACTCGCGGGAAATCCGTATCTAATTAAATTACAATGAAAGGGCATTGCAGAGAACTGCAATGGATTCTGTTTTTACTTCTAAAATACAGAATTGGTACACTCCAATGGGACGTAAATGGGCAAATATTGTTGCAAAAAAAACAGCTAAAGATGGCGCGAACTCAAAAGTTTATGCAAAATTCGGTGTAGAAATATATGTGGCGGCTAAGCGCGGCGGATCTCCAGAACCTGAAGCAAACAGTCTGTTGAAATTCACGATTGAAAAAGCAAAACAGGCGCAAGTGCCTAGGCATGTCATTGATAATGCCATAAAAAAAGCCGAGGGTAAGTCGGACGAAACCTTCGTAGATGGTCGATATGAGGGATTTGGTCCTAGTGGTTCGATGATTATCTGCGAGACGCTGACTTCAAACGTTAACCGTACAATTGCGGATGTACGCACGATTTTCCATAAAAACGGCGGCAATATTGCAGGTGAAGGCGCAGTCAGCTACATGTTTGATAATACTGGTGTGATTGTCTTCAAAGGGACAGACCCTGATGCGGTACTTGAGAAGCTGCTGGATGCAGAAGTTGACGTGCGTGATGTGTCCGAGGACGAAGGAAACATCATTGTCTACACAGAGCCGACAGACCTGCACAAAGGCATTGAGGCACTTCGCGCAGATGGTGTGGAAGAATTTATTGAGACCGAGCTTGAGTTGATCCCGCAGAATGAAGTGGAACTTAACCCTGAAGATCTGGAAGTTTTCCAAGGTTTGGTGGATGCGCTGGAAGATAATGATGATGTTCAGAAAGTTTATCATAATGTGTCGAATGTCTGAAAAGACTTGTGCGATAAGGAATTTCAGCTGTTAAAAACTAAAAATACTATTCAAGGGACATAAATGGGACAAAAAAATGAGTCGATCTTATCTGAACGATTCATTTTTTTGTGAACTTTTCTCAGAGTGTCAAGAGAGACTTTATTCGAGAAACGGGCAGCGTGTTTTAGTTCCAAATGTCATTTGCGCCCTTAAGTTTATCATCGATGTGCTTCAAAGCGTATTGCGCTTCATTGGGCGTCAGCTTTGCGCCTAAGTCCGATGTCAATTGATCAACCAAATCCTGTCCAGTCAAGTATACAGTTTTTCGATACGCGCGTGCCTGGTAAATGGCGAGATTATTCCAATTGACCAACGGGTCAAGTTTTGTTATCACAGCGCTTGCTTCTTCAGATGTCATGCCTGCACCATTTTTTGAGATGAGCTGATCATGCAGCTCCTGTTTTCCCATATAAGCAGTTTTTAAATAACGAATGCCTGTCTTTACTTGTGTCAGTGCCTTGCCGGATAGTCCCTTGGTTGCCAGCTTTTCAGGAGACATTGATCTGGCCAGATGTGCCTTGTGAGTGCTTGATTTATCTTTTTCAGAGTTGCCTCCAGATGCACTGTTTGTTGAACAAGCGCCAAGCAAGAGAAGCGACAGGGAAAAAACGACAGTTAAAAATACCTTTTTCATAAGAAACCCCTTTATCTGTTGATGTGATTTAGGACGTGAAGAACAAGATGTTGATTCAAATTCAGAAGTTGAGTTGTGACTCAGGTAAATTATTCATATTATGAGATAAAATAAATGTAGCACAAATATACTGTTTAATCTAATGTGAAAATGCTATTGTTAATATTATTATACAAGATTATTTCCAATTAATCAATAAATATTTTACGCTAAAAATTAAGATTATATAATATTAAACTAATTATTCTGAGTATTGTGTTCAGTCCAGTAATATTTCGGATCATAATTCGATTATATTATGACGGGTATTTTTGTTTGGATAAGGTTAGGACAATAAAAAATAAGAGCGATGCCAACTCTTATTTTTTAATGTTTGAGAGAGCTTTGAGGGGGGGGGGGGTTAAGAATTATTAACCAACTCTGTAATAAGTCATGTATGGTAGTAGAGGCATGTCATTTGACATATCTGGGCCAAGGTTGTATACAACTATCCTTTCACGACCTATGTCAGAATTTTTAAATGTCACGCCCTGAGGGACAAAAAATATTGAACCAAGTGTAGAAAAGCTAAGATCCTCAGTAGTTCCCCAAAGATAGTTATCTCTAAGCTGGAAATTTTCTATGGAGATTGGGTCAAGATAAGAATTCTTTGTGTAATCTATGTAATTTACGAAGAAGCGATGCTTTACTTCATGGTTTGTAATTACCAATTCTTCTCGCTCACCAGCGTCACCGTATGCGCTTGCCCATTTCCCAGCGATGCTTGAATAATTACCTTTAGAAACTTGATCCAGATTCATTGTAAGGTTTTGTCCAACAGATACTCCATACCAAGCCGTTCCCTCATCTTTCCAGCCTGCCTTTAGAAGTGAGTTCTGTTCAAACAATCCGGTCGTATAATTATGTGCTCCGGAAACTGCATTCGGATTGTAAGCCCGATATAGCGGGACAGAACCGCCGGATTGCCAGCCGACGCCTTCGTACTTCCAGCCAGCTTCTACAAGGCTGTCTCTTTCGAACGAAGCCAAGTTGCAAAAATGATCGCCAGCGTTTGGGTTGTAGAGGCGGTAAACTGGGGTTCCAGAATCAGGCGCCACCCAGCCGATTCCTTCGTATTCCCAACCAGCCTTTACCAAATTATCTTTTTCGGCGGGGCCTGCAGTGTAAAAGTGTTCCCCAGAGTT
>JAITVN010000064.1 GCA_031285775.1 Streptococcaceae bacterium
TGCCGAACATGACAAAACTGATTGAGAGTTATCAGAGACTGCAGCAGGAAGCCATAAAGTCTGAAGCAGACTTGAGTGAAACACTTCTCTTGATGAAAACTCTGTCCAATCAGGTGGCAGAAAATTACCACAACATCCTCATGACAGATGTGAAGATCATTGGAAAGGAAGTAGAGAATGGCTGAAAAAGGCACTGATTTAACAACACAAAGCTTTTCTTCTGAGACCTCGTCGCATACTGCTTTAGAGACTTTGACAGATGAACAGCGCAGCCAGGCGATGAGCTTTGCGGCCAGTCTTAATGAAAACGAACCCCAGACCGTCGTTGAATATGGGGCAACCGCACAAAAATCCATCGCTGATTTTTCTCAGACTGTTTTGAGTAAAGTTCAGGCAAAAGATTTGGGCGAGGTCGGCGGTTCATTGACTGACTTGATGTTCAATTTGAAAGAAGCCAATCCCAACGAGCTTGCGGGTGGGGATGCAGGTTTTTTCAGCAAAATGTTCGGCAAAGTGCGCAAATCAATATTTGAAGTCACTCAGAAATATCAAAAAATAGGTGCCGGCATTGATAAGATTTCAGCCATACTAAATGTAGAGAAAAACGGGCTGCGCGAGGACAATAAGACACTCGACGGACTTTATGATGAGAATTTGAAGTATTTTCAAACCCTCAACATTTATATTGCCGGAGCCGAGTTAAAGCTGGACCAGATGGAAAAGGAAACCCTCCCAGCTGCCCGCAGAGAAGTTGAAGGAGCGACAGATAATTCCTTAGCAGTGCAGAAAGTTGCTGATTTAGAGTCCTATCGCACGCGTCTAGAAAAACGAGCGCATGATTTACGCCTGGCGCGACAGATGACCATTCAGCAGGCACCGCAAATTCGATTGATTCAAAACACAAATCAGGAATTAGTAGATAAGATACAGACGAGTATCAATACAGCCATTCCGCTTTGGAAAAATCAGGTCGCCATTGCGCTGACTCTGCTCAAACAAAAAGATGCCCTGACTTCTCAGCGCATTGTCTCTGAAACAACGAACGACCTATTGAAGAAGAATTCGGAGATGTTAAAGACGTCGTCCATTGAGGCGGCTCGAGAAAATGAGCGCGGGATTATTGACATCGAAACGCTTAAGACGACTCAAAATAATCTCATAGAAACCATTCAGCAAACGCTGCAGATCCAAGCTGAAGGCCGTCAAAAACGCCAGCAGTCTGAACAAGAATTGGTACGTATGGAAGGTGAGATCAAAGAGAAGCTGCTGGAATTTTCAAAACCAGAATGATTAAAGGAGGAGGTGCTCAATTGAGCACTTTTTTGAAATCAAAATAAGTATTCTTTCATACATTTTTCATTTTTCAAAAAACTGAGATGAAAATTTGCAGTAAATGGAAAATTTGAAAGATTTTAGCGGGTTAATTTTAAGGTTTTGTGCTATAATGAACAAAGTAAAAATATTTTGGAGGAGCAAATACTTAAATGAAACGTATTGCTGTTTTGACTTCTGGTGGCGATTCACCTGGTATGAATGCAGCCATTCGCGCTGTTGTCCGTAAAGGGATTTCGGAAGGAATGGAGGTTTACGGGATTTATCATGGCTACAAGGGACTTGTAGAGGGTGATTTTATTAAACTTGACTCAAAAGCAGTCAGCGATAAGATGAACCGCGGCGGAACCATGCTTTATACTGCCCGTTATCCTGAGTTTACTCAAGAGGAATATCAGTTAAAAGGGATCGAACAGTTGAGAAAACGCGGGATTGAAGGTGTGGTAGTTATTGGCGGCGACGGCTCTTATCACGGGGCGATGCGCTTGACTGAGCATGGTTTCCCAGCAGTTGGCCTGCCTGGAACGATTGACAATGACATCGTCGGGACTGATTATACGATCGGCTTTGATACTGCTGTCACAACTGCGGTTGATGCACTGGATAAAATTCGTGATACTTCAAGTTCTCATCATCGGACATTTATTGTTGAAGTAATGGGACGCAATGCAGGTGATATTGCGCTTTGGGCTGGTATTGCAGCTGGCGCAGATGATATCTGTATTCCTGAGCGTGAGTTTAAATTTGAAAATATTGTCAAACGTATTAATACGGCTTATGCGCAGGGTAAAAATCATCATTTGATTGTCTTAGCTGAAGGCGTCATGCATGGTGAAGAATTTGCGAAGCGCTTAAAGGCAGCCGGCGATACATCGGATTTGCGTGTGTCAGTATTGGGACACATTCAACGCGGCGGTTCACCAACGGTTCGTGATCGTGTCCTTGCGTCACGGATGGGCGCGCATGCTGTCGAGTTACTGCGTGATGGTATCGGCGGTGTAGCGGTCGGTGTTCGTGGTGAAAAGTTGGTTGAAAGTCCTATTTTGGGATCGGCTGAAGATGGCGCATTGATGTCTGTCAATCCTGACGGTTCGATCAAGGTTAATTTCCCGCACCAGACGATGCTTGAGCTTTATCGTTTGAATAAGGATTTGAATAATTACGGCATTGAAAAATAAGCGTTCTGTGACTGTTCAAAGAAAAAATAAAGTAAATAACAAAGGGTGAATGGCTCTTTTAGAAAGTGCTATTCAGAAGGAGAAAATATTAAAATGATTAAACGCGTAAAAATTGTAGCGACTCTTGGGCCAGCTGTCGAAACTCGTGGCGGAAAGAAGTACGGCGAGGCTGGATACTGGTCTGAGCCTTTGGATGTTGAAGTTTCAGCAAAAAAGATCGCAGAACTCATCAACAATGGCGCTAACGCATTCCGCTTCAATTTTTCACATGGCAATTATGAAGAGCATGCGGCTCGAATGGCAACTGTTCACCGTGCTGAGCAGATCACTGGCCAAAAAGTCGGCTTCCTGCTTGATACAAAGGGTCCAGAAATTCGTACTGAAGTTTTCGCAGATGGTCTTGATGACGAGTATTACTACAAAACCGGCGACCAGTTCCGTGTGGCAACAAAGCAGGGCTTGAAGTCAACACGTGATGTTATTGCATTGAACGTGGCTGGCGGTTTGGATATCTTTGATGATGTGGCTGTTGGTAAAACGATCTTGATTGACGATGGGAAGCTTGGTCTTTCTGTAATCGGCAAAGATGATGACACACGCGAGTTTATCGTTGTTGCTCAAAATGATGAAAAGATTGCGAAGCAAAAAGGGGTAAATATCCCAAATACAACTATTCCTTTCAAAGCTTTGGCGGAGCGTGATGCGGATGATATCCGATTTGGTTTGTCACAGCCGAACGGCGGCATTAACTTTATCGCGATTTCATTTGTTCGTACCGCGAAAGATGTTCATGAAGTCCGCGATATTCTCAAAGAGACAGGCAATGAGCAAGTTAAATTAATTGCTAAGATTGAGAACCAGGAAGGTATTGATAATCTTGATTCTATCATTGAAGCAGCAGATGGAATTATGGTGGCGCGTGGTGACATGGGAATTGAAGTGCCATTTGAAATGGTGCCTGTTTACCAAAAAATGATCATCAGCAAGGTCAATAGAGCTGGTAAGATGGTTATCACTGCAACAAATATGCTTGAGACAATGACTGAGAAACCGCGTGCGACGCGTTCTGAAATTTCTGATGTCTTTAATGCAGTAATTGACGGAACAGATGCTACTATGCTTTCTGGCGAGTCAGCAAATGGTAAATACCCGGCAGAGTCTGTTAAAACCATGGCTACTGTTGACTTGAATGCGCAGCAGTTGTTGGGTGAATATGGTCGTTTCCAATTCCATACTTATGATAAGTCTAATGTGACTGAAGCGGTTGCTTCTGCAGTTCGTGATGCGGCTAAATCACTGGATGTCAAGCTTATCGTGGCTTTGACTGAGTCTGGTCAAACAGCTCGTCTGATTTCAAAATATCGTCCTGATGCAGATATCTTGGCAGTAACTTTTGATGAGAAGATTGAGCGCAGCTTGACAATCAACTGGGGAGTTATCCCGATGTTGACCAAGAAGCCTGCTTCGACTGATGATATGTTTGAAGTGGCTGAAAAAGCGGCTTTGTCATCAGGTCTGGTTGAGTCTGGTGATACGATCATTATCGTTGCTGGCGTTCCTGTCGGCAGCGGACGTACAAATACGATGAGAATTCGTACGATTAAATAAGATTTGAAAAAATGCCTTTATTGGGCATTTTTTTGTACACTTTTTTAGTTTTTGAGCAGTAATATGATTGGCTTTTTAGAGTTTATTTAGTGGTGAAATGTTCCTATCACATTTCACCTTTTTTATACAAAAAATGGTTTGAAGAGTGTATTGATGTCTGGCTTTTTTATCTAGAATAATCGAAAACTATTGCATTCATCCTATTTTGGGAGATCGTTCTTAGGGAAGCATCGTTGTGATTTGAAATAAAATAAAAAAAACGGTAAACTTAATAAAAAGACAATTAAAGGAGATGTGTCTAGTGGCAACTAAAGAAGATTGGCTCGAGTATTTCGAGATGATGAATGATCGTAAACCGACTTTTCAGGAGTATCAGAATGCAATGAAGAAGGGTGAGATTGAGGCGGATGCAGCAGAAGAGCGTGTCACACCGCAGTCGTATGTGAATCCAGAAGTAACTGCGAGGGACTCTATTTCTGCAGTGGTGTCTAAAAACAATGTAGACTCTGAAAGTGACATTGCTGCAAGTTTGGAGAATTCTGAAGAGAGTGAAGGACTTAAAAGTTCTGAAGAGGCACAAGAAATTTCGGAGGAAGGAGACGGAGTTTCTGAGGTAGGGCTTGAAAATTGCTCGCACGAAAACTTCACGACTGATGAAATCATGGCTTTGTCAGGAAAACGCTACATATTGCAAATATGTAAAGATTGCGGAAAAATTGAGCTGACGCAATGATGTCAAACGAAGAAGAATAGTGGGAAGGGAAGCTTTCATGAAATGAATCGGTTAATATTCAAAGAGCATTGGGAAATTTTACTTGGTGCCATCGTTACTGTGATAACTATTTCGCTGTCGCTGATATGGTTATTTGCGAATTTTCAGGCTGCTGAACCGATTCTTGAGGTAACGCAGGCTTTGGTAACTTTTCTGGTATTTTTGGTAAGTTTTAAGGCGATCATGTCTCGCTATGACAAGAATACTTTTGCGCAGGAATTCAATATCCAGATGAAGAAGTTCTGGACAGAGTTCGGCGCATTGATTCGTGAAAGCGGTGAGCATGACGGTGTGATTGACTTTACGGACAGTGAAGCGAATGTTTTGGAAATCAGCAAAGACACAAATAGTATTCTGAAGAAAGATATTCCTGCTCAGTCAGCGGATTATTACGAACTTGTCGTTATTCCAGATGAATTCGCCGAAGGCAGCGAAATCATTTATTATGTAAACTCGCATCATTTTGAAAAACGTGCGCGTGTTGAAAATACAGATCCGCTGCAGCTGGCGCGGCTTGTTGGTGCTTCGGTTGCTTATAAAGTGAATGAAAATTACGCTTCACATTTTGCGGCTGAATCTACAGATTTTGATGGCCACCGAGCCATTGTCACGATTAAGCTGAAAAAGAAGATGAAGTCAGCGGCGGATGCAAAGGAGATTGTGTATTTGCTGCGGTATTTGATTGTTTTGCAGTTGGCGCTGGATTAGGGAATACAAAAAAAGCTGCCATCACTCTTACTGACAGAAGTGAAATATTTTAGATGAAATTTTTTGCTGATCAAGAGTTCTAACGAAAATCAGTCCTCCATCATTTCTTGGATGCTAGAAAAGGATTGACTGCTGAAATTTTCAGCAATTCACCAGCTTCAGTATAGGATTTCAGAGTGATGGGATTTGGATCGTCAGTGATGGTCATTTTTAATGCCTCCTTCTAATGATAGTTACACATTTTATTATCAAAATCAAATGTTTAGAGCATTAATGAATCCATCATAATTTAAATTTCAAAAAGAAGCAAATCATAAATGAGAAAAAGTTTTAGGAGGAAAAATGGCTACAAAAGAGGAGTGGCAAAAGGACTTTGAGTCGGTACATGGGAGAAAGCCGACTTTAGAAGAATTTTCAGAGGCTCGGAAAGCAGGTTTTGAGAAAACTACTGCTGAAAAAGAAGTGCTTTCAGCAAAAACTGCAGAATACAAGACCTCAGAAAAACAAAACTCAAAAATGTATGGCTTTGTGGGAGCTGTATTGGTTCTGATTATTATTATCATTGTGTTAATTGTGTCAATATCAAATGCGAGTGCAAAACGAGCTGCAGAGGCATCATACAACAACTCTGTTTCCATAAGTAAGAGCAAATTCGCTTCTAATAGTGAAAGCTACAGCAAAAGTTTCAGCAAAAACAGTGCCAGTATAAGTTTAAGCCGGTCTAAAGCGGAAGCAAGTTCATCAACTGAATCTTCCAGTAGTTCTACGACCAGCTCTTCTAGTACATCAAAATATGGAAGCGTGAGCGCTTTAAATTTATCCAGCTACACGGATACATTAACAGACAGCAATGGCTACAGAATAGCTGTTTCTGTAAAGGTAGGGGGCTGGATTAAAGGTACAGATGATGCAAATCTGCAAGCGGCTTGGAAAGCAGTCGGTGGAACGGGAGAGATGCCGATGAAGACAGGGCTTTATTCAGAAGTTTCTGGAAATGCTATAAAGGATCTTAACGGTTATTACACGTCACGATATGACTATAGTAGAGCATTTAATCCAACCGGCGCTTTTTCCAACGACAGTTATCAGAATTATTACATTAATCAGCAAACAGCCTCGTATATTTTCGGAAATATTACCTTGTCAAATGGTTCATCTGGCTATCCTGTAAAGGAGTTTAATAATGCCAATAATGGCGGCACAAATACCATCGCGTATGACTTAGATATAAGCATTGGTTCTAGCTCGTTTAAGTACGAAACTGCTGAATTGACACAGTATCCTGACATGTCAGTTTTAGAAAGTGATGACACGGTTACCTTTAATATCTCAAACGCTGATGAAAATTGGACTTCAGGGACTGTTCCGTTCGTTTACGTTGTTTACAGTGAGTATGATCCTGCTTCTCCAAATGGAAAGCTAAATACTTGGGATGAATTGACCTTGACAGGCAGTGAAATAGAATCAAATTCCAGCTATAGCAGCAGTTTAGATATTGAACTGCGTGAGGTAAATTAAGGAGTAAATATGGCAACAAAGCAAGAATGGCGGGAGTATTTTAAGCTCATCAACAACAGGGAACCTTCGATGGAAGAGTTCAAGCAAGCCATCGCAAATGGCGAAATCACAGATGTTACGAGCTCAGCTCAGTCACAGACGGCAGCGCGACCAATTCAGGCAGCGCAGCAGAATTCGCATGATCAGCAGCCGAACTACAATTCGCAGCGGAACCAGCAATCATCATCCCAACAAGATATTATAAGTATTTTCAAAAATTCAATCTATGAAAATGGGAAAATATCCACCAATTTTATATTAGCGCTTGTAGGTGTTGGTGCAAGCATTCTGGTTGTGCCTATCATCATGAATCAAATCATGCCGAGTCTCTCCTGGCTATTTGTCCTCATTGCGCTTGCATTAGTGATCTTCTTTTACTGGCGAGCAATACGGCCGAGTAATTTTCAAGGGAATCAGCAAAGTCCAGGCGCAGCAGGAAGTGCTGGTGCAGCACGTTCTTCAAAGGTTCAAGGATTTGACCAAGGGCAGCCAACGTCTCCGCATCAGCTCATCACGATGGGACAAGCATTCAGCAACTTTTGGCATAATTATACGAATTTCTCGGGGCGCTCGTATCGTGGCGAGTATTGGTATGTGGTGCTGGCAAATGTATTGATCGGCATCATTCCAGGAATCATAGTCCTTGTGGCCACGATGTCAGCTGTTTCCTCATTCACATCCTACGCGACTACTGGATACGGCTCAACTGGCGGCGGTGCAGCAGGCATCGTAATTCTTGTATACATCGCTTATGGAATCTATGGCTTAGTTTCACTTCTGCCGACAATCGGACTCATCTTGCGGCGACATCATGATCTCGGCATGACTACAGGTCAGACCTTATTCTTATATTTGGCAGTTCCGGCAATAATATTAGTGCTGATGCTTATACCAGGCATCAATATCATCGCAGTCATTGCCTACTTTGTATGGAGTATTTATTTGATTGTATTATTATGTCAACCATCTGATAAATATCTGATAAAGCCAGAACCGTTGACTGGATGGATGAGGAAATAAAATGGCAACCTTAATAACACTTTTGCCTATCATCATTATCGTTATCCTTCCAACATTAATCCTTTGGCTTAAGAACAGAAAGAAAATGCAGCTTGTCATCGAAAATGAAAAAAGGCCAACAAAAAAAGAATGGACAGATTATTTTGAGCTGGTAAATGGACGTGAACCCAGCCAAGATGAATTCCTGCAAGCACTGCATCAAGGAGAAATACAACGAGAGTATGAAACGAACTCGTATTTCGGCTGGGGATTCCTTGGCTTTCTCATACCACTCGTCGGCCTCGTACTTTTCCTAGTTTGGCAGGGTGACTTGCAAAATGCAAAGAAAGGGCGAGCAGCAGGACAGGGCGCACTTGTCTCCGTCATTTTTGGTCTGATAGTAGTGGGAATTTATTTTGCATGGATTTATTCAGTGTTAAATTGAAAAAGAAAATGGGAGAAACATATGGCAACAAAACAAGAATGGCGCGAGTATTTTAATCTCGTCAACGACCGTGAACCATCGATAGAAGAATTCAAAGCGGCCATCGCAAAGGGTGAAATCACAGATTCTAGCGCAAAAAATCCTGCACCGATCAGAAACACAGTGCCTCAAAGCGGGGAGCAGTCAGTTCAGCAAACAGCCGCGCCTCAGCAAAAAATGTGGGACCAGACTTCAGATAGTCCAGATATCGTCAGAAAAGCTAAGTCAATAACCGCAGATTTTGGACAGAAAGTAAGAACCTGCGGAATCGTCATTATCATCAATGTGGTCATTACCTATGCTGTGATGAGCAGTATTCTTGGCGGATTTTACGGTGGATTTTCAGCAATTTCACTATTGGGGCTGGTATTCCCGATTGTTTTCATTGTCATCGGCGCAAATATCGCAAATCAGCAACCAGGCCAGAAAACTGGCGCGATGACTTTTGTTTTCGTCTGGTCAATCATTTCTCTCGTCGCTTCGATATGGAATATGATTTCAGCATTTTCAACCATGTCTTCCTACTCGTCATTAGGATTAACCATTTCTGATTATGTGGGGATTTCTGTCATTTTGGCAGTCATCGCGGGACTTATCGGTATCGCTATGTACGGATCATTGATTTCACATTACAACAGCATGTCGAAAAAGTTGAAGGCGCTTAATTCCTAAGAAAGAGGCAGAAAATGTCGAGCAAACAAGAATGGCTGGATTATTTCGAGATGATAAACGGCCGCAAGCCGACCTTGGCAGAATTTGAGGCAGCTAAAAAGAGCAAAGAATTTACTGAGTCAATCCCAAATCAATCTGCCCATGTCGGGGCCCAGCCAGTCAAAGAGAACATTGGCGATTTCGCATCCTCGGCCGCAAGAATTCACGTTTCAGCAGAAGACAGCAAACCAGACAAATCAATAAAAGGCATCGGCATTTCAGCCACAGTGATACTGGGTGTGATATTGGGCGCTATTCTGCTATTTGTCGTAGTAGGCAAGCTGACAGGCATAGGAAAAACTAGCATTATCAACAGCCAAAGTGTACAAATAAAAGGATTTGACGGTCAAGGTACAGCGATGATTAACCAGACAGTTTATCAGACTGAGCGGAAAGTGCTCGCGCAAAAAGCGGGATTTACGGAATCAGAGGCCGAGCAAATTACCTCAGGTAATGGCGCGAGCCTATTAACAGATAACCCTGACAAAACCGCAAAGTATAACCAGTACATCTCCAAAGTCCGAATCTCTATTGACACTTCGACGGGCCTCTCTGACGGCGACACAGTCACACTCACAGTCAAATCGACAGATTCCAGCATCCCGATAAAGTCTGAAACGAAAGACTTTACGGCATCAGATTTAGGCTCAACTTCGGACATTTCTAACCTAACTGACTTATTTGAAGAGGCAGGAAGCACCTTTGATGTAGAAAATGATCACATTTCTGGCGCTTATTTCAATTTCAGCTACAACACTTACACTGATAATTATACAGTTACAATGACCTGCAGTATTTTTGATTCGGACGATTTAAGTGATGGTTATTGGTACAGAACAGCAAGTGTTCCGATGTCCAATGATTATAGCTTTGATGTGTACAGCTTGTCTAATTATTCTGACTCGACGCATTACTCTACAGAATCTGAAATGAAAGATGCCATTAAAAAGTTTTATCCGAATGCAGTATACTTACGCAATTCAAACTAAGAAAGCAAGCACATGAAAAAGAAATTCTTACACAAAATTCTCATATCAGCAAGTTTAATCGTATTTCTGGCGCTTCTGTCAAAGGCTGTAAGCGCTGATACGACGATGTTTCGTCTCTATAATCCTAATAGCGGTGAGCATTTTTATACAGCTTTGGCTTATGAACGTGACAGTTTAAAGCGTGACGGCTGGCGTGATGAAGGCACTGGCTGGATTGCGCCGGATACAGGGAAAAATGTCTATCGGCTCTACAACCCGAACTCGGGCGACCATCATTACACCATGAAAAAGTTTGAACGTGATGCGCTTGTCGGTCTCGGCTGGCGATATGAAGGCGTCGGCTGGAAATCCGGCGGCAAAGTCGCGCTGTATCGTCAGTACAACCCGAATACGAAGACAGGTACGCATAATTATACAGCCAGCAAGTTTGAGCGCGACCATCTCATCGATATCGGTTGGCGCGATGAAAAAGTCGGCTGGTATGCTGTGAGTACAAAGTAAAGCAAGGTTTAGGAGTAAAACTTGGCAACAAAAAAAGCGGTGCGACCCTAGCCATTCGGCATGGGCCTCACCGTTTATAATTAAATTGTATCAAATAAATCATTTTAAGTCAAGCACTTCACCAGCTTTTGTGATGACAAGCAGACGCTTAATTGCTGTACGTTTATAAGCGGTTGCATTAATTTGACTGATAGCACGTTCATCTTTCAACTTACAACGCCGTAAATCAATTATTACATTTGGAGACTGTTTTGTAGCTGAACGTAATGCTTGTTCCATTGCTCTAGAACCACTACTTTTGGGAGATTTTATTTCCCACTTTAAATGATCCATTAAGATATCTGGAGTTTTGATATGATCCAAATTTTTCGGAGCTAAAAACTTAATTTCTTTGCCCAGTTTGTTCAAAACTGAAGCAGTTTGTAATTCGTGAGGTTCAGGTTTTGCTCCCTCCTCAAATTTTATTTTGTGGATTTTCATTAAAACATTATAACAAAATATTTTTATGATGTCTTCCCGACTTTATCAGTTTAAAGGACGAAAAAAAATGAAAGTCAAGAAAACACGCAGGATTTGCGTGTTTTTCGATGCTTTTCACTTGTTGATAACGGTTGGTTGTGGTATAATAGAGGA
>JAITVN010000081.1 GCA_031285775.1 Streptococcaceae bacterium
AGTGTCGTGCCTAAATCACTGTCATTGCCTCCGACATGCCGCAATATCTGCAGCAGATAGCCGTTTGATAGGCTTTGGAAAATGAAAATGAAGACAATGCCGAGCAGGAAAAATAGGAAATGCTGATACTTCTTGATGAAGCCGAAGGCATCTGAGTTCTGAATCTCTTGAGCTTCCTCTGGCTTGTTTTCCAGCCTCGTTTTCTTCGGCGGCACAGGCATCGCCAATATCGAAAGCAGGAGAAATATCAGGGTTATAACCGCAACATAAGGGATAATACTCGGCTTATAAATGTTCAGCAAAGCACCCAGAGCAAAGGAGGAAAGTGCATAAGCTAGAGAACCCACGCCGCGACCGATGCCGAAATTGACAGGATGCCCGCTGTCGATATATTCAAACACAAGTGAATTAATCAGCGGCTGCAAACTCAGGAGTAATGCGCTGGCAATGCCATAAATCAGGCTCATCAGCAGCAGATTTGACGGCAGAAAGATGAAAGCCAGCAGCAAAACAATAATGCTGCTGACAATTGCGATTAAAAGAAGACGCGGCGAGACTTTCTCAGATTTATCTGCCCAAGCCCCTAAAAGCGGTTGAATCACTGCTGCCATTGCACCTGATACTGCCAGCAAAATCCCTACCTGAGTACTGGTCAACCCTTTGCTCAGTAAAGTTACCATGGCAAAACCGCTGACGGCTCCAGAAGCGGCAAAGCAAAAGGCTTGGATGACGGACGTTTTGAGAGTAAGATTTTTAAACATGTTTTTTAAAAGTTATCCTTTTGGTTTAGAGATTCCAAATTTCTCAGCGCTGGTATTTGTCCTTGATTCTGCTCCGCATATTCTTCCTGGCATTTTTCAAGCCGCCAACCGCCCTGTACATCTCATTGAGCTTAAATTTTTCAAGCTGCTTAGAATTCAATCCTTCGTAGCCGACTTCTTTCAGCATTTTCTGGTAATTCTGGAAGTGAGCATTCGATAGTTCACCTGCGAGAATGGCGTCCTGAACGGCACAACCAGGCTCTCTCTGATGCCTGCAGTCTGAAAATCTGCAGTATTCAGCGAGTTGGGCAATATCTGCGAAAGTTTCAGAAAAGCTGGCGCTTTCAAGCCCGATTTCGCGCATTCCCGGAGTGTCAATCACAATGCCTCCGCTGGTCAGCAGGCGAAGTTCTCTATGTGTCGTGGTGTGTCTGCCTTTGTCGTCATTGCGCAAGCTATTCGTCTTAAAGGCTTCTTCTCCTAAGAGAAAATTAATCAGCGAAGATTTTCCAACGCCCGATGAGCCGATAAAGGCAATGGTTTGACCAGCTTCTATCTGATCCCGCAGCGTTAGAATTCCTTCTTCGCTGATACAGGAAGTCTGGAGAATGTCGACCCCAGCCGCGATTTGCTCCAGCCGAGACAGTTTGTCCTCAATGTCTGCAGCCAAATCACTCTTGGTCAGGACGATCACAGGTAGAGCGCCAGAATCCCAAACCAGTGCAAGATAACGCTCTGCTCGCCGAAGATTGAAATCTGCGTTCAAAGACATACAGATAAACACCTTGTCTACATTAGCAGCCACTACTTGCAGCTCCTGCGAAGTTCCTGCTGCTTTTCTGACCAAAACAGAGCTGCGTGTGAGCAGACGCTGAATACGGGCAGTTCCTTGATTTTCGGACATTTTGTCCAGTAATACAAAGTCGCCGACAGCTGGATAATCTGTTAAATCTGAGACCTGATAACGAAGTCTTCCAGAAAGCTGAGCAAGCACTTCTCCAGTTTCAGTCGCGACATGATAGAAATTCTTTTCCTGTGTCAAAATTCTTCCAGGACAAAGTTCAGGAAATTGTTCTGTTTGTTTCACAAAAAAGGGCTTAAACCCCAAGTTTATTAAGTAATTGTTCATTTTTCCCCCAAAATATATTTTCCTTTAGGAGGTTGCTATTCGTAAATTTAACTGAGTTCAGCTCGCCAGAAGCTAGAAGATCAGATAAGCAGGGCGTTGCGGCTTTAGTCGCTTACGCTTCGCTTTCTCTGTGAGCAAATGGTGAACCTGCCCTTCAGGCAGAACCACAATTTTCTAAATCTTTACGCTCCTAGACGGGCGAGCTTCACATCTTAATAAGCAGAGCCTCCCCGCTTATTACAATAGCTGTCATTAATTGATACATGAATCCCCTTTCTTTAATGTTTATTATTTAATTCAGATACATTTTCTTCAAATCGGACAAATCCTCTGCGCTTAGCCCCAATCCATCTTTCAAGTAGCCAGTCATATCTCCGAAGTCCTTATCGACCTGTTCAAAGGCGCTGTTGAGATAGACTTCACGCGCTTCCATCATTGCTTTCATCACATGCAGCATGGCTTCATCGCCTCTTTGGGCGAGTCGGGCATAAAAGGCTTCATTTTTCTGTTGGCGAAATTTATTGGTCAGCAGATAATCCTTCATAATTGTCGCCTTCGGAACGTCAAGCGCAGAGAGAATGAGTGCCGCGCCAAAACCGGTCCGATCTTTGCCGACAGCACAGTGCCAAAGGGTTGCGCCTTCTTGATTGTTCAGCAGAATTTTGAAAAATTCAGCGTAGGCTTTCCTTGAAAAATCATCCGCCACGAATCCTCTGTAAGCTGCAATAAGATAATCCTCTGACCGAGCAGATTCCAGATTTTTGAGGCTGGTTGCGTAATCATCCGACTCATCCATAATTGGATCTCTTACCTCTTTAACATTTGCCATTTGAACATCGGGTTCAGCTTCCATCTCGGAAAGCGTCCTGAAATCAACCACAACTTTCAGCTTGTATTGATTAATTAAGACACTCTGATCCTCTTTGCTCAATTTTGCAAGATCGGCCGAACGCAGCAGTCGTTTTGTTTGGACAGTTTGTCCTTCAATGTTTTTGAGCCCGCCCAAGTCGCGGAGGTTGATCCTTTTTTCTAACATTTATATTGTTTCCCTTACCTTTCGCGTCGTTGCTTGCGCTAAATGCTTTTTCTCAATTATTATACCAGATTTATCTAGAGAAGTTACTAATATGTTAGTCAAGTGACATTCATTAAAATACGACAAAATCTGTCAAGACACAAATCATGCTAACTTTTATTAAGAAAAGAATCTCAAAAACTTGAGATTCTCTTATCTAAAATATTCGATTTGCATTATTCATCAATGTGATCAGCTTGCTCTGTAAAAGTAATCATCTGGACTTCCAAAAGTCTGTCCAATCATTATCCTGTCCTTTGAAGGATCACTGTTGTCATCGTCTCCAGCTTTTACATTTTTCGGAACAATCATGATCCCGAAGCCGACTGTTCCTTCTGAATACAATAAAGTGGCATATCTTCCGTTGTTCGGCAGCATATTATCCCAAATGTCTTTAGTCGCTCCCTTAGTGATATCTTTGCCATTTACGTAGAAAGTTTTACCGATGACTTCGAGCTGGTCGCCCTTGGCATTTTTCCATAGGCCTTGGATGGAGTCTGAATTTTTATTAAACAATGATGTCGCATCAATATAAGTTCCAGTTCCTAATGCACTGGATGCCCAAGCCACTGCATTGTGCTGCCAGCCAATATCCAGGAGGTAGTTCTGTTCATTGATGTTGGTGGTATAATTATGAGATCCCGATAGGGCATTAGGATTGTATGCCACATAAGTCTTCACGTCGCCGCCGGCGTAAAAAGCAGCTGCGCCGTCATTGTCCCATTTCCAGCCAAGTGAGACATTGTGTTCAGCTTCAAATTTACTGGTCGTGTAATAATGATCGCCTCCCAGCGCATTCGGATTGTAGATACGATAGATGGGAGTACCCGTAGTTGGAGAGTACCAAGCGATGCCCTCATTATTCCAGCCGGCTTTTTGTATGTTAATGAGTTCATAAACACTCTGTGTATAAAAATGCTCACCAGTGTTCGGGTTGTAAGCGCGATAAGTTGGAATTTCTGAATTATCACTTGCTGCGCTGACGGGGGTTGCCAGTAGAAAACTTGAAGACACGAGCGTTACACCTAGCATAACAGTAGAAACCATTTTACTTCTTTTCATTTTTTTCTCAATTCTGTTTGACTTTTTTCATAATGCTCTCCTTTTTAACCATAACAGGCCATTAAATCATCATGCAAAAAAGTGATTACATCAATAACAATATAATTTTCCAATACTTCTATGAAAGCGCGCCTTTTGTTAAACCGGTTACATTTATTATATAATTATTTTCTCATAAGTCAACAAAAATGACAAGCCCCTTCATTTTAATCTCCTTAAAAAACATCAGACCATAAATCTGACGCACTTTAAATCCGAGTTTTTTCTTTTCACTTACCCTCTGTCATTCTCCTCTGAAAAATAGTCCGCTGAAGCCATTTTTCTCATGTTTGCGCAAATATTGCTTCTCCAGTAATTCATCTGAAATCACATCAACATCTGGATTCAGCATTTCCGTGAACAGAGCTGTTTTTGCCGCTTCTTCCAGAAGAATGGCATTTTCAATGGCCTGTGTTGTGTTTGTCCCCCAGATAAAAGGACCATGCTCCGCAGCCAGGCAGCATGGAACGGTCAAATAACCTTTTTCGCGATTTTCTACAGTTTTGACAATCATCTCACCTGTTGCTTTTTCAACGCCTTTTTTGATTTGTTCATTGCTCAGCGGTTGGGTTACAGGAATGGCGCCGCCGAATGCGACCGCTTGCGTCATGCCATAGGGCGGAATATCTCGAATTGCCTGCGCCCACATGACGGCATAGGATGAGTGTGTGTGGACAATGGCGCCTACTCTTGGGAAAGACTGATAAATTTTGACATGTGTTGCCAGATCGCTGGATGGAAGCAGCGAATCTTCCTCCAGCAAATTTCCTTCCAAATCTGTTAATACCATGTCTTCTGGTGCCATGACTGCGTAATCAATGCCGCTTGGTTTGATAACGATCAGACCCGCTTCACGATTGATTTCGCTGGCATTTCCCCATGTGAGATAGACAAGATGTTCTTTTTTCAAGCGAAGATTTGCTACCCATACTCTCTGTTTCATATCGTCAATCGTCCCTTTGCTGAATTTATACAAAATAACCTACCTCCTTTAATTTCGGCAATAAATACTGCTTGGCTTTCTCAAGCTCTTTTTCAGGCTGTCCGCTTTCCTCATTCCACATCTCAATTACAAATGAGCCATTGTAGCCTTGAGCTTTCAAAGTTTTAAAACAGCCTGTAAAGTCCACGCATCCGGATCCAAAGGGGACTTTTTTAAATTTTCCAGGAAAGTCTTTGCTTACGGACAGTGTGTCTTTAAGATGGATATTAGAAATGAAGTCAATGCCTGACTCAAGTTCTGCAGCTACGTCATTTTCTGGCCAGGCTGACAAATTGCCCAGGTCTGGATAAACTTGTAAATAGGGCGATTTGATCTGTTCTTTTATTTTCAGAAATTTAGAAATAGAGTTCATGAATGGGTCGTCCATAATTTCAAGCGAAAGCATGACACCTTTTTCTTCAGACATGGACACGCATTTCTTTAAATTTTCCAGAAAATAGGCACGGCTGGAAACGGATTTTTTCTCATAATAAACATCATAGCCTGCGATTTGAATGGTTCTCACACCCAAGCAACATGCAAGATTGATGCATTTTTCCATAATGATCAGCGCATTCAGCCTGGTTCTCCTGTCCTTAGAACCAAGCGGAAAGCGTCTGTGAGCCGAAAGACAAATTGTAGAAATAGGCATTTTTGTCAAAACTTCTGTCTGGCGCAGCCGCTCAATCTCCTCTGTTGACCAGTCAAGCCGCTCTAGTCTTCCATCTGACTCATCAATGCTCATCTCGACAAAATCAAAGCCGAATTTTTTCGCCAATGCTAGGCGTTTCAGCCACGGCATCTCTTTCGGCAAAGCCTTTTCATATATCCCCAGAGTTGCCATCGCTAACTCCCCCAAAGCCGATTAATTTCAACCTGAAACTCTAAAGCTGCTGAAACTGGGTTTTCTGAGTTGGTAATGGCACGTCCTGCAATAAAGGCATAGACATTCAAACGTTTGAAGAGTTTTAACCTTTTCGCGACAAGACCACCTGTGACTGAAACTTGAAAGCCCATATCAATCAATTGCTTTATCCTGTTCAAGTCTTTTTTACTCCAAGTTTCACCATTAAGCAGTGCATCACGACTCTGGTGATAGATCACTTGATGGACCCCAATGTCAAGCCACTGCTCTGCTTGTTTGATCGTCCAGTCACCATATAGCTCAACTTGAACTTCAGCGACTTCTGATGCCGCAGCTCTCATTGTCGGCAGTGTGGCTGAACAGATGCACGTCATCCAGTCTGCACCAGCTTCTGAAACATTTCGCGCGACGACTTGTCCCGCATCTGCACATTTTGTGTCTGCCACGATGATTTTATCTGGAAATAATGCCCGAAGGCACTCTATTGCCAGTTCTCCCTCCTGCAGCAAGAGGATTGTACCGCACTCAATGATATCTACAATTTCTCCGACTTTTGAAATATCTTTTAGAGCGTTCTTAAGGCTGGACTGATCACAAGCCAGCTGTAATTTTGGTTTTTTCAATTTTATTTTTCTCCTTATTTTTGGGAAAAGCGTTCAACAAGATCTGTCTCATTCACAATTCGCTCTGTTATTTCTTTCACACTCAAGACATTTTTGACACCCACGACTGTAATGCCTTTTTTCTTCGCTTCCTTAAACATGTCTGAAAAATTTAGCGGTGTGAAGACAGCATCATATTGTCCTGCCGAAGATTTTCCTTCAGCAATCGAGCAATGGTTGCTTTTTGTGATGCTGATATTTAAATTTTCTAAGACCTGCTCAACGGTTTTTAACATCATGAGACTTGTGCCGGAACCATTGGCACAGGACACTAACACTTTCATTATTTCCTCCAAGTAAAATGTGAAGTTCACCCGTTTTGAAGCGTGCCATTCGGCTAGGCACTTTAGTGTCCTAGCGTGAGGCAGCTTCTAGAGTCATCTAATTTCTTAGTTTCAGGCGAGATGAACTCTGTTAATTTAAGCCCTTGAAAGAGCATTCGCGTGAACGTTCAGACATTTTTTAGACACACTTTCTAAATTTATCCGAGTGAGCCAAGCTTCACGCGAATGCCGATTTTCTGCTAATTCCTGATCCCCTTATTTTCTTTATATTTTTCGTAGTCTTTGACAACTAGGAAATAATTTTCTGGATCACGACGGTATTCAATCTGAGGAATGGCAATCAGAATAATTGCGACCAGTGCAACGCCTGCATAGCCGAGGAATTTCATGATGACTGTAAAACCAGGCCAAATCGTATCCCAGTCAAACATTCCCAGATAGCCGCCGTATTGTGAAAGACCGATCCATGCTGAGAAAACGGCTGCCCCCAAAACCTGGATAATCCCCGAGCAGAAAGGTAAAATCATGGCTGCTTTGGCGCCTGAGCGCCGATTCGCAAATACGCCGAATACCGCATTGTCAAAAAAGAGTGGAATGAATCCTGCAATGATCAGGTTTGGAGAGTGGAAAATCAGAAGTCCTGCAATTGCCAAGAATTGACCCAGCGCGCCGAACAAGAAGCCGACCGTCACCGCATTCGCCTCACCAAAAGCAAAGGTTGCAGCCACATCAATGCCTGGAACTGAACCTGGCAGCAGACGGCTGGAGATCCCATAAAAGGACTCTGTCAATTCTCCCACGAAAGTTCGCACACCCAGCTGCAGAATCGCCAAATTAACTGCGAAGCCCAGAGATGTTGTCAAAATATAGAAAAGAAAAGAGCCAGTAGGTGACAGACCTGTCGCTCCGTTTGATGAGGTGTAAAGTCCTTCAAACCAAGCTCGACCGAGTAGAAGCATGATGATACCAAAAAATAAAGTCATCAGAATCCCTGTCGCTACCATATTTTCATTGAATATTTTCAAGAAACCCGGCAGTTCAACGTCTTCAATTTTTCTCTGCTTTTTGTCTTTCCTCGTCGCTGCTGCAGCCATCTTATCCGACAGCCAGGAAACAATGGCGATGCCGAACATCTGCTGATGCGCCACAGCAAATCCGCCGCCATCTGTCAAATTCTGAGTGACCTTAACCGTCATATTTGAACCGACTGCCCAATACAAGCCTAAGATCACGCCCATTACCAGCAACACTGGAATTCGCCCCATTTTTGGAAAACAAAACAGTAAAATCCAGAAAGCTGTTGCCGCCTGCTGAACCTGAACATTACCTGTTGTAAACACAGATCTCAGTTTAGTCCATTTCTGAAAACGAACCAGCAAGATGTTGAAAATGAAGGCAATCAGCAAGAGCAGCATCACGTCACCAAAGGATCTGCCGAAGCGCTCCATCACACCTGCAGTTACAGCGTTCTGACCGAAATAAGGATCAATCACAGTGGCGGTGAGATTAAACCGTGTCTTTAATCCTGTCAATATCGGACGGAAGGAATTGACCAGGCCACCTGAACCAACCATCAAAATCATGTAACCAATCGTCGCTTTCAAAAATCCGGCAAGCGCCTCATAAATCGGCTTTCTCTCCAACAGATAGCCGACAAGCACAATGACGCCGATCATATAAGCAGGTTGGGTGAGGATATTGTTCGCAAAATACTCCCATGCTTTTATCAGCATGTTTAATAAGTTTTCCATAATTATTACTCCATTAAGATGTGAGGCGCGCCCGTTAAGAAAGTTTGAAATTTAGCGAAACTGGGAGGGGAGGCTCCGACTTCCCGGAAGTTTCATCTAATTTCAAGATTTCTGGCGCGCCGAGCTCAGTTAAACAAGATGTGAGGCGCGCCCGTTAAGAAAGATTGAAATTTAGTGAAACTAGGAGGGAAGGCTCCGACTTCCCGGAAGTTTCATCTAATTTCAAGATTTCTGGCGCGCCGAGCTCAGTTGGATCAAAATTCAGATACGCTTCAACAGGTTTTCGTATTCTTTTAGATTCTCGACTTTCCCAAGCCTCTCAATCATGCCGTCTGTCATCAACAAGTCCATGAGCTTGCCGATGTTCTCAAGATGCTCCTTTTCATCTCGAGCCGCCAGCGTAAAAAATAATTTTCCCCTCTTTTCTTCGTCAAAGACAACATCTTCCCTGAATTTTGAAAATCCGATGGCAGTTCCCAAAACAGCTTCTGAGCGCGCCATGGCGTGAGGAATGACAACTCCAGGGACAATGACAATATAGGGACCATTCTCCTTTACATTTTGAATGATTTCCTCAATGTATTGACCTGTAATATAGCCTTCTCTCATAAGCCCTTGTCCCGCCAGATTAATTGCCTCCTCCCAGCTTTCAGGACTTTCATCATAAATCTCAACAAGCCGCTTCTCATAAAAATCATTTAATAAATTCCCCATCGCATTTCTCTTTTATAAGAAAGCCGGAAATGCGGTATCATTGTCAATCGTAAACACATCTGCAAATCCGCGGTCAAAGTTAAATTCCATCCTGTCTTTATCTGCCGGATAGGTGAACTTTCCACCGACTTGCCAGATAAATGGCTTGAAACGATATTGAAGTCGGTCTTTCTTGGATTTCCATATTTCCAAAATTTCCTCGGGCTTGGCCATGAAATTCGTCCAAATATCATAGTGAACAGGTATCACAATCTTTGCCCTCAAACTTTCCGCCATTCGCAGAATGTCGCTAGAAGTCATCTTATCTGTGATCCCGCGCGGATTCTCGCCGTATGCGCCTAAACAGACATCCACCTGATTCTCATTTCCATGTTTGGCAAAAAGATTTGAATAGTGCGAATCACCTGCATGATAGATATTACCAGCTTCAGTCTTGAAAAGATAATTGAGGGCAATCTGATTCATGTCTGGCGGCATCTCTCCTTTGAGCCTGATTTCTGGATCAGGGCAAGTAATCAAGGCCGTTCTGTCAAATGCCTCAAGCGCCTTAATCACCACATCCTTGATCTGCACTTCTTCATTTGCTTGGATAACAATGGTTCGCTCTGCTGGGATACCCCATGAAAGCCAGATATTCACCACCTCTCTGGGTCCGATAAATTTCGCTCTGGGACAATTTCCCGCCACCGCAGCCGCAGTATGAATGTCCAAATGGTCTGAGTGAATGTGTGTCACAATGAGCGCATCCAGATTTTTTATCGCAAAGGGATCAATGACAAAGGGCTGCATACGCAAATTCGGCTGTTGCTGCTGAACCCCGCTCATGCGCATCATCTGATGTCCCTCGACCATTTTCCCATTTCCATGCGTTCGTTTTCCTGTCCCGCACCAGAGATCGCAGAGAATGTTCGTGCCGCCAGAGCTTTTCAGCCAAATACCTGTGCAGCCCAGCCACCAAATGGACACGCTGCCTTTTTCAACTTTAGTTTCTTCAATTTCTTCGTTGAGATAGGTGCCCCATTCTGGGAAAATGCTCAATATCCAGTTTTCTCTTGTGATTTCATTTATTGTATTTCGCAATTTCGACCTCCATTTTTCTTTTTTTGTTAAAGCGCTTTAATTATCTCTTAACTCTATTTAAACATATATTAAATCAATTACAAGATTCTTTTATGAACTATTTCTTGTTTTAATGATTTTTATAAAATAATTTTATGAATTTTAGTACATTTAACGATTTTTTTGTTAAAATAAAGATATCCCAAGAGATTGGAAACAAAAAGATGAAAAAAAGTTACGCAGAAATCGGACAAAGAAGAAATGAGCTCCTAGATTTCATTGCCAAGGAAGAATTATCCTACGCAGAAATCGCGGCGCGCCTTCACATTTCTATCATCACGCTCCGACGAGACCTTCTGGCACTCGAGCAAATGGGCAAAATAAAAAGACAGCGAGGAAAATCCACTGTCAAAGATTATTTGTCCATCGACGAAAACTTGATCGACGAAATCGAAATTATCAAGCGTAAAATCGGGCAGAAAGCTGCCTGCCTCATTGAAAATAACAAGACTGTCTTCATCAACAGCGGCTCGACACCGCTTTACTCCCTCAATTACTTAAAAAATAAACAAGTTACAATCATCACAAATAATGTCCGAGCAGCACGCTCTGAGCTCAATCCAAAATCCCATCTGATCCTTTCAGGCGGCGAAATCCAGTATCCAAAAGCGTCACTCATCGGCGATTTTGCCAATGAATTCTTTTCAAGTAAGCACGCAGACTTTGCTATCATCGGTGTCTACGGCATCTCTCCCACTGGCGACATTACCTCTCCCAACTTTGCCGAATCCAGAGTCAACAACACCATCATCAACCAAACCACTGGCCCAGTCATCGTCGTGGCAGATTACAGAAAGATCGGCCTTGTCTCTAACTTCATCTCCGGCAAAGTCTCAAAAATCTCCTACATTATCACCGATACTTATGCCGATCAAGCCATTTTAAAAGAATTTGAAAAAATAGGCATTACAGTGATTCAGATCACACCTTGATTGGCAGACATACGTGTGAAAAAAAGCGACGCTCTAACACGTCGCATAAACTTGTAAATGATGAACCTGAAATCGCTTAGTCATTCACGACAGGCTTCAACCTCTTTACATAAGAAATTGCTGCCAGAGAAATGACATACAAGCAAAGAATAACAATCACGACAGAAGAATAGTTTAACTTCAAAGTATTAACGATAAAAGCCGACAATTGATTCCCGCTTAATCCAGCAATTCCCCAAGCGGACAAAACCAGTCCGTGAACGGTTGACAAAGTAGAAATTCCAAAATGCTGATCCAATAAAACCGGCAAAGTTGAAAAGCCTCCGCCGTATCCGGCATTCACCAAAAAGAGGAGAATCAGAACCGGCCACAAGGCACCAGCTGCAATGAATTGGCCAGCAAAATAAATCAAACAGGCAGCAATACTCATCGTGAATAGAACCTGATAACTCGTCTCACGCTGCTTCAACTTATCGGAAAAGCTGGAGAAGAAAAGACGGCCGCCAGTATTGAACGCAGCATCAGCCATCATCACCACAGCAACAATCTGAAGAATTGCCATACCTGATACTCCGTCAGAAGTTAAGAGAGATTTCAGAATATCTTTTTCTTGCGAAATAAGCGCCAAACCGCAAGTAATATTCAGGTAAAACATCAGCCAAATCGGCAAAAAGCTTTTTTGCTTGATAATAGAGAAACGATTGACTTTGCCTTTTTTAGCATTATAAACGTAACCTTCTGGACGTTTGATCAGAACAAATGCCGTAAGCATCATCAAGCCGTAAACAATTGCAAGAATAAAGAACATCGCCACCAAACCAAATTGGTTGATTAAGAATTCCATCACTGGTGTGGCAATTACTTTCGCTAAACCGAAGCCGGCAACCGCAATTCCAGTGGCTAAACCTTTCTGATCGCTAAACCAGAGCATCAAGTTTTTGATAGGGGTCAGATAGCCGACACCCAGGCCAATTCCCATTAAGACGCCATAGAACAAATAAATCCCTGGCAGGAAATGCATTGCAATTGATAAACCTGTGAGTGCCAATCCGGAAACAAAGCAGACAAGCGCCAAAATAGAGGAGCGTTTGATGTCTTTCTCAACAAATGGTCCCAAAAAAGCCGCGCTCATTCCTAAGAAAAAAATAGCCAGCGAAAAACCCCATTCTACCTGCTGGGGTGGGACGCTAAAATTCTGGGCAATTGTTTGTTTGAAGACGCTCCAACAATAGACACTTCCGATTGAGACATGAATTAACAAGGCTGGGATAGCCGCATGAATCCATTTAGCTTGCAGATCAGCTTTCATGATTTACCACTTTCTTTTATAGGTTTATTTTGTTGAATAAATTTATAATTACCAGAATTTGTAAGGAAGTTAACTGTTTAACTAAGAAAATTGTTTAATGACAGCGTTTAATTCAGACTTGTCAAGCTGACAGATACATCACTGCAAGCTGCGTCTTTTTTAAATACTCTAGATACTGTTGATTATAATATATCTTTTCAATAAACTCAAGGATTTAACAAAATTTGAAGATTCTGAACGATTTCGAAAAAGCTGAAATAAATTTATTATTTTGGTTGATATGAAATATTTATTAAATAATCTTTCAAAAACACAAGAAAATCAATTTTCGCTTGCATTGGTGCGCCTAAAATGTTAGAATGAATCAACCATTAAATTTGTCCGAGAGGCAGAGATGGAATGAATAATATTGAATATATGACAAGAAATATTGCTCTCCAATCTCTTTTCGGTTGGAGAGATTTTTTTATGGCGCGAAAACAATACTACATTTCATCCAAAGGAGAGGATAATGTCTAAAAAAGAACTTTTTAACGCAGAAGCCATTGATCATGCCATTACGCGTATTACTTACGAGATCATTGAGCAGAACAAGGATCTGGATCAGCTGGTCATCATCGGGATTAAAACACGCGGTGTCTATATTGCACGCAGAATCCGTGAGAAACTGCAGGAGTTTGAAAATATCAGTCTGCCGATCGGCGACCTTGACACCCGCCCTTTCCGCGACGACGAGAAGCATTCTGACGACACGACTGAGATTGCCGTTGAGGTAAAAGGGAAAGATGTGATTCTTGTTGATGATGTGCTCTACACTGGCCGCACCATTCGCGCAGCAATTGACGGCTTGATCGCGTTAGGCCGGCCTTCGCGTGTGCAGCTTGCAGTGCTTGTAGACCGTGGTCACCGGGAATTGCCGATTCGTGCGGATTATGTAGGCAAGAATATTCCAACTTCACATGATGAAGAAATTTTTGTTTCTGTTCATGAATTTGACGGTATAGACAGCGTTACCATTGAACGAGCTGATGATTAATAAGATGTGAAGTGCACCCGTTAAGAAGGCTTGAAATTTAGGGAAACTGGGAGGGGAGGCTTCGCCTTCCCGGAAGTTTCATCTAATTTCAAGACTTCTGGCGCGCTGAACTCAGTTAATCTTCTCGTTTTTTATAAGCTTATAGGTGAGAATCCGCTCCACTGCGCATCTTTACACTCCCTTAGGTGCGGACCCGGAAGCAAACTTCTTTTCAGAGTCCACCGGACTCTGAAAAGAAGTTTCATTCCTAACTTTTGAGCCCTTTGGTCTCAAAAGTTGTCTTTTCCGCGCGGCGGGAGTGCAAAACTGCTCCGTTCCGCTATTATCTAACGTGTATAGATTGCGAAACATTCTAAATTTAAAATAACCAAATTTATAAAAGTAATTTTTAAGGGGTAATAATGACTAAAAATCGTAAGCATTTTGTTTCTGTTGAAGACTTCTCAAATGAAGAACTTCTCTATCTTTTACGTCGCGCACGCAAATTTAAAAACGGCACAGCCGGCTGGACCATGCCTGAAAAGCAGATTTTCGCAGCAAACTTGTTCTTCGAGAATTCTACGCGTACGCACAATTCTTTCCACGTGGCTGAGCGTAAGATGGGCTTGGACGTAATCGAGTTTAATGTCCAGGAATCTGCTGTTTCCAAGGGTGAAACTTTGTATGATACGATCTTAACGCTGGATGCGCTTGGGGTTGAGGTTTGTGTAATCCGCTCAGGTGTAGATAGTTATTACAATGAACTGATTGATTCAGAAAGTATTCATTGTGCGATTGTCAATGGCGGCGATGGTTCTGGACAGCATCCGAGTCAGTGTCTATTAGATTTGATGACAATTCAAGAAGAGTTCGGTGATTTCTCCAACCTGCAGATTGCAATTGTGGGCGATATTGCGCACTCGCGTGTAGCGCGCTCGAATGCACAGATGTTGTCTAAGCTGGGCGCCCGCGTCTTCTTCTCAGGTCCTGAAAAATGGTACAATCCTGATTTTGATGAGTACGGCACTTGGAAGCCGATTGATGAGCTTGTCGGAACGGTCGATGTGATGATGCTGCTGCGCGTGCAGCATGAGCGTATGAATACTGAGGAAAATGATAATTTTTCCAAGGAAGATTATCACGAGCAGTATGGCTTGACGCTGGCACGTGCTGAGAAAATGAAGAAAAATGCCATTATTATGCACCCGGCACCCGTCAATCGTGATGTGGAGCTGGCGGATGCGCTGGTGGAAGCACCTAAGTCACGTATTGTCAAGCAAATGGCGAACGGCGTTTATGCCCGCATGGCCATCTTGGAGTCTGTATTATCATGAAAACTTTGCTGAAAAATGGACAGACTGTCGACCGCGGGAATACGCTAAAGCCAATCAATATTCTGGTTGAGGACGGCAAGATTACTGAGATTTCTTCGAATTTCATATCTGAAAATCAGACAATCGATCAGGTTTTGGATATTCAGAATCAGCTGATTCTGCCAGGGCTCGTCGATATTCACGTGCATCTGCGTCAGCCGGGCTTCGAGTACAAGGAGACCATCAAAACTGGCACACTTGCCGCCGCGCATGGCGGCTTTACCACGGTCTGCGCGATGCCGAACCTCAACCCTGTGCCTGATACACCTGAAAAGATGGCGAAAATGCTAGAGCTGGACAAGGCTGAGGCTGTGGTCAATGTTCTGCAGTATGCGTCCATCACGAAAGAGCGGACTTCCGAAGAGCTTGTAGATTTCACTGGAATGGCTAACGCTGGCGCCTTTGCATTCTCCAATGATGGGTCTGGCGTCCAGACCGCGAATTGCATGTACCAGGCCATGAAGGAAGCCAAGCGTGTGAATAAAGCCATCGCGGCACATATTGAGGACGAGAGCTTGATGAATGGCGGCGTGATGCACGAAGGCAAACGTTCGCGCGAGTTAGGAATTCCCGGTATGCCCTCTGTGACTGAGACGGCGCAGCTGGCACGCGATTTGGTGCTGGCCGAGGCGACTGGTGTCCACTATCATGTCTGTCATGTGTCTGCGAAAGCCTCTGTGCGCTTGATTCGGGAAGCGAAACGCGCTGGGATTCATGTCACGGCTGAAGTCGCACCGCATCATCTGATTTTGTCAGACGAGGATATACCTTATGATACAGCGATTTACAAGATGAATCCGCCTTTACCGGGGCGTGAAGATCAGGAGGCGCTGATTGAGGGCTTGCTGGACGGCACGATTGATTTGATTGCGACGGATCACGCGCCGCATTCTGCTGAGGAGAAAGAAGGCCGGTTTGTCGAAGGCGCTTTCGGAATTGTCGGCAGTGAAACAGCCTTTTCGCTCATGTACACACATTTTGTCGAAAAAGGTATTTTCACGCTGGAACAGCTGGTCAACTGGATGAGTCTGGCGCCAGCAAAATTGTTCAACATCGACTCAGGTGTCTTAAAAGTCGGCGACAAAGCGGATTTGGCTGTATTTAACATTGAACAGGAATACGTCATTGATGCGGCTGACTTTGAGTCGAAGGGCAAGAACACGCCATTCCTGGGCGAAACGGTCAAGGGAGAGACACAGCTGACGATGGTGAATGGAAAGATTGTATGGCAGAAAAAATGAAATTACAGGAAATGATGACGATTGTCAGTCAACGCGAGGTCGCACGTGATATCTTCGAGCTGATACTGGCAGGTGAACTCGTGAACGACATGCAGACACCGGGGCAGTTTCTGCACATTAAGGTGCCGAATGACAGCATGCTGCTGCGCCGACCAATTTCGATTTCTGAGTGGGACTCGACGGAGAAGACTTGTACGCTGCTTTACCGCATCGGGGATGAGACGACGGGAACGCAGGCCCTGTCTCGAACGACGGCGGGGCAGCAGCTGGATGTGATGGGCCCACTCGGTCACGGATTTCCGACGGCTGAGGTGACCGCAAACGAGCGGGTGCTGATTCTCGGTGGGGGCATCGGCGTGCCTCCGCTTTATCAGCTGGCGAAGACGCTCAATGCCATCGGCTGCGAGATTACGGTGCTACTGGGCTTCGCCTCTGCGGATGTGAAATTTCTAGAAGAGAAATTCGCCGCGCTCGAAAACGTTGAGCTGAAAATCTCTACTGATGATGGTTCATACGGCTTTCATGGCCATGTCGGTCAACTAATGGACAGTCAAGAGCTGGATGTCGACGCTGTGTATGCTTGCGGGGCGCCGCTCATGCTTGAGAAGGTCGCAGAGAAATTTGATGGATTGGACAGATTGTACATCTCCATGGAAAGCCGGATGGCCTGCGGAATGGGGGCCTGCTACGCCTGCGTGATGCCTGATAGACAGAATCCGGCGCACGCGCTCAAGGTGTGTGAAGACGGGCCTGTCTTCCTCGGAAAGGAAGTGACTTTTTAAATGACTGAAAATAGACTCGCTGTCCATCTTCCCGGACTGGACCTGAAGAATCCTGTGATGCCTGCTTCTGGCTGCTTTGGTTTTGGGCAGGAATACGCCCACTACTTCGACTTGAATAAACTGGGCTCGATTATGATTAAGGCTACGACGCTGGAGCCGCGCTTCGGCAATCCGACACCGCGTGTAGCTGAGACGCCCAGCGGCATGCTGAACGCCATCGGACTGCAGAATCCAGGCCTCGAGGGTGTCATGGGCGAAAAACTGCCTTGGCTGGCAGAACATTTTCCAGAGCTGCCGATTATCGCCAATGTGGCCGGTTCTGAAAGTTCGGATTATGTAGCGGTTTGTGCTAAAATAGGCGAAGCTGAAAATGTCAAAGCGATTGAATTGAACATTTCCTGCCCAAATGTCAAACACGGCGGACAGGCTTTCGGGACAAATCCTGAGGTTGCGTACGAATTGGTCAAAGCATGTAAATCTGTCAGTAAAGTACCGCTTTATGTCAAGCTTTCTCCAAACGTCACCGACATTGTCGAGATAGCCCGAGCTGTCGAATCCGCTGGCGCTGACGGCATCACGATGATCAACACCCTGATGGGCATGCGCTTCGATTTGAAAACACGTCAGCCGATTCTTGCAAACGTCACAGGCGGCTTGTCAGGTCCTGCGATTAAGCCAGTGGCGCTGAAGCTGATTTATCAGGTTGCTCAGGCGGTTGATCTGCCGATTATCGGAATGGGCGGCGTCTCAACCGCACAGGATGTCCTGGAAATGTTCCTTGCCGGCGCTTCGGCTGTGGCTGTGGGAACTGCGAACTTTACAGATCCAGAGATTTGTCCGAAAATCATTGAAAAACTTCCTGCTGTTATGGATGCTTACAACATTGACAATTTAGAATCACTTAGAAAGAGTATAAAAGATGCCAGAAACTAGACCCATTATCGCGTTGGATTTCCCAAGTGCTGAGGAAACTTTCATGTTCTTGAAAAAGTTTCCAGACGAAGAATCACTTTTTGTCAAAATCGGCATGGAGCTTTTCTACAGCGCTGGGCCGGACTTGGTCAGGGAGATTAAATCCCAAGGCCACAGCATTTTCCTCGACCTCAAGCTTCACGACATCCCGAACACGGTGGGGGCGGCAATGAAAAGCCTCGCGCGATTGGGTGTCGATATGACCAACGTCCATGCGGCTGGGGGGCTGGAGATGATGCAGGCCGCGCGCGAGGGGCTCCTCTCTGTCAACTCTGCGACGAAGCTGATCGCTGTCACACAGTTGACCTCCACTTCCGAGCAGCAAATGCAGCATGACCAGGGGATTATGACCAGCCTGGAAGAATCGGTCCTCCACTATGCACAGCTCACGAATGAGGCTGGACTCGACGGCGTGGTCTGCTCCGCTCAAGAAGCTGCGGAAATCAAGAACGTTACCCGTGAAGATTTCATCTGTCTCACACCTGGCATACGTCCCGCAGGCGCCGCACAAGGCGATCAGAAACGTGTGGTAACACCTGCTCAGGCTCGTATCAACAAGTCTGACTACATTGTTGTCGGGCGCCCGATTACGCAAGCTGAGAATCCTGTGCTTGCCTACAAATCGATTTATGACGAGTGGAATAATTAATTAATTGAGTTCGGCGCGCCTGAAGCTAGGAAATTAGATAAATCTAGAACCTGCCTAAAGGCAGAGCCTAGATTTCCTAAATTTCTACGCTTCAAAGCGGGCGCACCTCACATCTTAATAGAAAGAAAAATAAAATGACAACTGATTTAGCAACTCAAATCGCCAAAGACCTCCTAAGTATCAACGCTGTAACACTCAGCCCTAGCGAGCCTTATACTTGGGCTTCTGGGATTAAAAGCCCTATTTATACTGATAATCGTGTGACTCTGGCTTATCCAGAAGTCCGTACACGCATTGAAGACGGCTTTGTTGAGAAAATCCGCGCTGAATTTCTGGAAGTTGAAGTGATTGCGGGCACAGCCACTGCTGGTATTCCTCACGGAGCCATCATCGCCGATAAAATGAATCTGCCTTTCGCCTACATCCGAAGTAAACCAAAAGACCATGGCGCGGGTAATCAGGTTGAAGGAAAAGTTTCCAAAGGTCAGAAAATGGTCATCATCGAAGATCTTATCTCCACTGGCGGTTCAGTTCTAGAAGCAGCTGCTGCGGCAGAGCGTGAAGGCGCCGACGTGTTAGGAATTGCGGCTATTTTCAGCTATGAGCTTCCGCGCGCCGACCAGAACTTTTCTCAGGCACAGCGTAAGCTCGTTACACTGACAAATTACTCCCACCTGATTGAAATTGCACAGAAGACGGGATATGTTACAGATTCCGAGCTTATTCTTCTGAAGAAATTCAAAGAAAATCAGGAGAGCTGGCAAGCTAATTCATGAAATAATGAAATGCTTTTGCCAAAAATATGAATAAAAAAGTATCAAATTAAGTTGATACTTTTTTTGAACTCCTTTTCATTCAGTAAATCATATAGATTAGACGATATGTCCAGGCGCCAGACTCGTCGCAGCCTTAATTTCTTCCAAGTATTCTTCATAAATGCGATCCGCGATCATCTCCACCTTGCTCTTCAACCAAAGGTATGACGTGCTTCCCTCAGTATAATCAGCTTCGCCGAAAGCATCAATTCTTCCATTTTGTAAAAGGGTGTCAACTTGTTCAAGACCTTTTTCATCACCGTGAGCATAAACTGCAAAAGTTTTTCCGCCATTTTTCTTGAGTACTGAAAAAACCGGCACGTCGCTGGGGCCATCAGCGATGTAGATCATATTCTTGAATGGAATACGGTAGGCATCCGCATTCATTTTACCATTAACATTGATTTCGGGATGTTTGTTGACGCCTTTTCGGAGCTCAAAAACAACCCGTGTTTTAGACGTATTATCAATGATTGTCCCGATTTGCGAGATGACTTTTCCTGGGTCAATGTCGAAAACAATCGGCTGCTCAGTGTTGGCCGAGACAAGTTCAGATTTTACTGGTGTTTCAATGAACTCGCAGCCCCAGATACCGTCAATGAAAGGATTCACTGCTGAGCCTTTTATCATTTGTGTCAAACCTGTGCTGACAATGTAATGCTCGACTTCAATACGGCAGTCTTTATATTTGGGTTGTTTCTGTACAACATCTCGTAGTTTATCAAAAATTTCCGGAACCCCAGCAAAAAATCTTAGCTCTTTGCCAAGTTCGTATAGCATCTGATTGTTGAGGCCCGGAAAAATACCTTGATTGACGCAGGTCAGCATATGATTCAAATAAACCGTGTCGCGCTCAACTTTAACACCTTGTTCTCTGTACTTCCTGGGCAATTGATCTACTTCTGCCCAAAATTTTTCCTGATCCACTTGAAATTTCTCAAAAATCGGCGTCTGCATATATTCTCGAATCAGCGTCTTGTCAAAGTCCCAGACGATTGCGATTGTATTCTGTACCATGAATTTATGAACCTCCAGTCCATGTCTTTCTACAAAAGTTTTTGTGCAGCTAGAGCAAAATTTCCTATCGTGGCGGAGCCGTTATTTGACACTGCCGGCCTCACCAAATAATCCTCAATTGAACATGGCATCTGCACATAGCCACTGAGCAAATCAACAAATTGCTTGCGCACCCGAGCCATCATATGCTCTTGGGCCATGACACCTCCGCCGAGGATAATCCTTCCAGGCGCATGCGTCAATGTCGCATTGACCGCTGCCTGAGCAATATAATAAGCCTGAATGTCCCAAACTTCATGATCCAGCGGCAAATCTTCACCACGAATGCCAGTGCGCGCTTCTAAACTCGGTCCTGCCGCCACACCTTCCAGGCAGTCACCGTGAAATGGACAGACACCAGGAAAATCAAGATCAGCTGCATGACGTTTGATCAGCTGGTGCCCCATTTCTGCATGACTGACGCCGCCGATGAACTGACCATTCTGTAAAGCCCCGCCACCGATTCCAGTACCGATCGTAAAATAGACCAAGCAGTCCTTACCCGTCACGATTGACTCGCCAAAGGCGGAACTATTCACATCCGTCGTAAAGGCAACAGGGATCTGTAATGCTGACTGAATCTTACCAAGCAAATCAGTATTCGCCCAGCCAGACTTCGGTGTGGTCGTCACGTAGCCATAAGTCAAACTATCCTGATTAATATCTATCGGTCCAAACGACCCAATTGCCAGCGCGTCAACTGGGTGCGACTTGAAATAATCAACCGTTCTCGCAATCGTTTCAGCAGGCGTCGTTGTCGGAATCTGCTCAGCCTCCAGAATTTTGAAATTTTCATCCCCGATCGCCAGCACAAACTTTGTGCCGCCTGCTTCAATTGATCCGAATCTTGTCATTTCGGTCCCTCTTTTCAGATGTTTATCCTGAGATAATTTGATTATACCAAAAAACCGTCGAAGCGACGGTTCAATGAGTCCTGAGATACTTATTTTTTCCGGTGCTGCTTTCCAGCATTTCGCCCGCCAGTCGACTTCGACTTTGGATGCGGTGCTGAAAGATCTTTCAATCCCTGGTTTACTGCCGCGCTTGGCGTCACATCTTTTGGTAAATCAGCAATTTTCGGCGGATTTTCTTTAAATTCTCTGTCAATACGGGCTTTCAGACGCGGCTTGATGAGGTAAGTCACAATCATCTGCTGCAGAACAATCACAAGACCACCAGCCACCCAGTAAAGTGTGACACCATTCGGCGACATAAAACTGAAGACCACAATCATTGCTGGAGAGATAATCATCATCGTTCTTTGCTGCTTGCGGCTTTCTTCTGGAAGTGACAGGTACATAATCAAAGTCTGCACAGCATAGAAAACACCTGCTAATACAACCAAAATGAGACCTGGCCAGGTATTGGAAGTGGCACCCAAATCCATCCCGTAAAAATTGTAGCCCGCAATGCCTTTGGTATATCTTGCGGCATTATAAAGGGCAATGAAAAACGGCCACTGCAGAATAATCGGGAGACAGCCGATTGACGCCATCATATTGATGCCATTATCCTTTTGCGCCTTCATGAGTTCCTGCTGAGCTGCCATCATGCCGGCCTGATCCTTATTGATCCGTGCCTGTTTCAGACGCTCATTAATCGGTGCAAAAAGAGGCTGCAGGTAGGCTGTCTTTTCCTGCATCAACGTCGCCTTATACTGCTGATTAAGCGACAAAGGCAGCAAAAAGAGACGAATAATCAGTGTGACAATGATAATCGCCCAGCCATAGCCCAGCCAGTAACTTCCGTCATGGTGAACAGCAAATAAATCAACGAATGCTGACATTGGCCTGATTAAGATCTGATAAACCCACCCCTCGCCAGTCGGAAGGCCTGTCTTTTTGTCCATTTGTACGCAGCCGGCCAACAGCAGGAGTGCTGAGAAGGCAAAACCTACTAGCAATAGTTTTTTCTTCAACTTTTTCATAATCTCCATTGTAACATATTCGTCAGCGTTTTTCTCTTACTAAAGTAAACTTCTGCTTCTGCTTCTCAAACATCCAAAAAAGGAAGCTCAGACTTCCTTTTTCATCATCCTTAAGGTTCAACGCTTACCGCTATAATTCCACGCAGTATATTTGCAGTTTCCTGCCAGTTTGCTACAGTGATTGTCTCAATCCCCATCTGCACAACAGGATAATCATTTCCGCCAGGCTGTGTCATGTCGCCGAAATAGAGAATTTCAGGTTTGGTCACATGAAGTTCTTCCATCATGTGGTCCATGCCGAATTTCTTATTTTGACCAGGAACAAAGCCGTTGATCGTTGTGGTACCTGCAACTTCAAACTCGTACTCTGGTGCATACTTAGAAGCTAATTTTGCGATTTCATTACGCTTGGTCATGTCTGGATCCCAGTCCTGCTTGGCTTTAACGCCAGCTTTTTGGCCAATGGCAGAGTAAGCAATCATGGACTCGCGGTTTTCAATGATTTCGTCACCTGGCTCAAGGACAGATTCGTCCCAGTAGCCCAATTCTTTCGCTGCTTTCTCAAGTGCACCGCAGATGCCGTCAACCTGCTCTGGCGTTAAGGCGTAATTGTAAATTTGTTTCCATTCGCCATCAACATAAGAATAATACTGAGTTCCTTGACCGACAAAAAGATGGAAATTCTCTAATTTTGCGCTGGCTGGCAGATTATTGATAATCTGAATCAGAAACTGATCAAATTTTTGACCTGAGATAGGTGCAACGATGTACTTTTGTGATAATTCTGCAAGCAATTCAGCCATTTCTGGGAAAATCGGCATCTTCGGCTCATTGAGCGTATTGTCAATATCGAAGCTCAGAATCTTCTTTGTCATTGGTAATTCCTCCATTTATGAAATTTATGAATTCGATTTCAGAATAATTATAACATGTTTGAAAAAAAAAATCATCAATCAATGACGACTTTTTTCAACAGCTGGGACAATTGCTGCTACCAGAATGACCGCTACCACAACTTCCACAATTGAATTTCCAGCGATAATCATGCCGAGCAGCTGACCAAACGTCATTTTCAGCACTTTCCCAAAGAATAAATACATGAATCCGAGTACAAATACTGTATTTGTTGCGGCACCTATAAAGCCTGCCAATCCAGCAGAGATCTGATTCTTTCCGATTTTATAAATCAGGCCTGCAAATACACCAATCAGAATTCGTGGGACAAAGGTAATGATGATTGACAAAAAGGAGCCGGAATTTGTTCCAGGTACAGGGTAAACAGGCGTAAAGAGGAAATTTGTAGGACCTGCCGTCATGGATGCCTGAACAAAGAGAATCAGCCCCATAAAGAAGCCTAATACGGCACCCTTTCGCCAGCCGAGAAGGCAGGCACCAACAATGACAGGAATGCTCGCCAGGGTCGGCTGTACAGGAATCGGCCAAATTCTGTAAATGTAGCTGGAAATAAACTGAATGATGATCATAGAAGCAATCAACAGTGATAAAGTTGCAATGTCAGAGGCTTTAGAATTTTTCATATTGGCAGTATTATACACAAAAAAGCAGATAATTTCCACTTTTGGCTTTTAGTTCTTATTTTAAACTTAAATTTTTACAATATAAAAGATACATTTGATGAAATAAATCTCATGAAACGCAATTTTTATGTTACTCTGCGAACATTTCATCAATCACGGCGCTTCCATCCCCATTCAAAACTACAAAGTAAAGCGTCGGATCAATAACGCCAGCCTTTCGCATATTGTCTAATATGGAGGTGTTGAGCGTTTTGAAAGAATCTCGAATCTGTTGAGGTGTCTCTTCTGCAATCGTGTAGGTCTGATTCATCTGGTAAGTAATTCTCAGCCCGTGCGTTCCGTCTTTGACAATACCAATGTCACTATAAGAATCCTCTATCTGAGTTTTGATATTGCCAAGTTCTGAATTGACTTGTTTCAGATAGACATCCAGTGCAAGTTCTGATTTTGCTTCAGCTTTTTTGTCTTCAGCAATTTCATCAGTTGGAAGTTTTGTATTGATGGCCGGTAAATTTTCACTCGATGAAGTCGTTTCTTTTTTCTTGCTGCAGGCCGACAGACTCAGGATTGTCAAGAACAGAGCTATAAAAATTGCGAATTTTTTATTATTCATTTATTTTATTATAGCAAAAAATCACCTGTCAAACAAGTGATTACCCTGTAGAGTGTCTAAAAAGTCATTTCGGATTTGAGGCAATTATCATAAGGTTTCCAGACAATTTCCAACCCTCAATCTGGGCAGGAAGTATAAAATGATCTCCTTTTTTGAGCGCATAAGTTTTGTGATTAATATTCAAACTGCCTGCCCCATCTAGGACAGAAACCAACATATAGGGCGCTATTTTCACAAAATCGTGACTTTTAGATATTTCCCACTTGTAGACATCAAAAAAGTCAGATTTAATCAGAGTGGTAAGCTTCGCGCCATCAAACGTTTCAGTCGTCGTCTGGTTTAAGGGCAATTTATCGCCAGGAATTGTCAGCGTATCAATGGATTGCTGAATATGCAATTCACGAAGTTTACCGTCTGCATCACGTCGATTAAAGTCATACACACGATAAGTTGTGTCAGATGACTGCTGTGTCTCAAGGATCATAATACCCGCGCCGATGGCATGCATGGTCCCGCTCGGTACATAATAAAATTCACCTGCTTTAACAGGCACTTTTCGCAGCAATTTGTCCCATTCACCCGCTTCAATCATGGCTGCCAGTTCTTTCCGTGTTTTGGCATTGTGTCCGTACACGATTTCGGCTCCAGGTTCTGCACTGATAATATACCAGCATTCCGTCTTACCTAGCTCATTGGGTCCTTCATGAAGCCGAGCATATTCGTCATCTGGATGAACTTGTACAGAGAGCCAGTCATTCGCGTCAAGAATTTTGGTCAAAAGTGGAAAGACTGCACCTGGCTGATTGTCAAAGAGTTCACGGTGATTTTGCCAGAGTTCAGCAATGGATTGTCCTGCGAATTCTCCATTTTTGACAATGGAAACACCTTTACGGTGTCCTGAGATGGCCCAGTATTCACCGATTTTATCGGAGGGAAGCTGGTAGCCGAATTCCTTGAGGTGGTCGCCGCCCCAAATTTTTTCGTGCAATTCTGATTGTAAAAATAGGGCTTCTGTATTTTCTGTCATTTTAATACTTTCTTTTTTATTAACGCATCGCTTATTTTTTTGTGTTGTAAGAACGCCTACTAGCTGATGCTGAAGAGACGTTTGGCCATCCGACTGCTGCTGATTGGGAAATCGTATTCTTTTAGAAGGAAAAGGGAATCCGCATTTTATTCTTCAAAAATGGGAACACTTCTGACAGTATTACGATTTTCTAAAATTTTATTCATGAACTATTTTCATGCTTTATGTCATTATATCAGATTTTTAGCTGATCATCAATTTTAATTGAAACAATTTCGAAAATTTAGCCGGAGATATCCAATTCTAAAGCTTCAGCAATGATCCGGAAAATAATTATTTTTCCGCTTCCCAGAGGTGACGTTTGACAACCACAAGAGTGAAATGCGAGCAAAAGAATGCGTCGGCCGAATAGTCAAAATTTTCTCTGTTTGACTCGCGGGAAAAAAAGTGTATCCTTTTATCAAGGAGGATACATGGAAAACTCACAAGAATGGCAAGATTATTCAGGAATGGCGCAAAAGCCGGAAGATTTTGATAACTTCTGGGACAGCAAACTGGCTCAAATTTAAATTCATCACTTCGACTATTGGATTGAAGAGAGGGCACTCAAGTCAAATGCGGCTTATTTCTTCGACCTTTGGTTTGAGGCAATTGACGGTGCCAAGATCCATGCACAACTCATTCGTCCAAAAAAGCTGGATGATAAGCACCCTGGAATTCTGCAGTTTCACGGCCATCATGCGGACAGTGGCGATTGGGTCGACAAAATTGGCGCAGCGGCAGAAGGAAATGTTGTACTCGCCCTCGACTGCCGAGGTCAAGGCGGACCGAGCCAAGATAATACAACTACTTCTGGTCAGACGATGAAAGGACTGATTATTCGAGGAATCGAAGAGGGACACGAAAACCTTTACTATGTCAGACAATACTTGGATTTGGCCAGTGCTGCCAAGATCTTAATGAACCTCGATTATGTCGACGAAAATAATATTACGGTTCAAGGTGCGTCACAAGGCGGCGGACTAGCTATTGTCTGTGCCGCATTGATGCCTCAAATAAAAACAGTCATTGCAACTTATCCCTTTTTGTCCGATTTCCGCAAAGCATATCAGTTAGGCGCCCAAACTTCTGCTTTTGAAGAAATTCCTTATTGGTTTCAATTCAGAGATCCGCTTCATCTGCGTGAAGACTGGTTTTTTGAGCAACTGGAATATATTGATATTCAGAACTTTGCCGCAAGGATAAAAGCTGAAGTCATTTGGATTATGGGTGGTCAGGACATTGTCGTACCGCCGATAACCCTAATGGCCGCCTACAATAAGATTCAGTCCCATAAACAGCTCTTTGTTCTGCCGGAATATGGACATGAGTATTTACCAAAAATCAGTGATTACCTACGTGAGAATGGCTCATGCTGATCTACTCATATCAAAAGAAGATCATTCAGATAATTTCCGAATGATTTTTTATTCTCACTTTTTTCCATTACAAAGTATTATTTATCTAGTGTCGCGAATAATCTCCGCGATATTTCCATCGTTTCGTTTCAGTAATTCCTGCGCCTGTTCTCTTGACAATTGGAGCTCTATCATCAAAATCGCAACATTGACCTGTTTTCCAGCCTGATCAAAAATAGCTCTCGCCTCCGCAAAACTCTTTTGAGTTGCCTGCGAGACAATCCGAATGCCGCGCTCTACGAGCTTTTCGTTCGTTGCTTGAACATTGATCATCAGGTTTTGGTAGACTTTACCGCTTTTTATCATGATTCCAGTAGAAATCATGTTGAGAACCAATTTTTGTGCCGTGCCAGCTTTCATACGAGTTGACCCAGTGACGACTTCAGGCCCGACAGGAACATCTATGCCGACCTGAGCAATTTTGGACATTTCACTGTTTTGATTGCAGGAAACTGAAATTGTCAGTGCACCAAGCTGCTTGGCATACTCAAGCGCAGCCACAACATAAGGCGTTCGGCCGCTGGCAGAGAGCCCTGTAACGATGTCATTGTCTGTCAATGCGACTTTTTCCAAGTCCTCGCGCCCTTTTTCACGATTGTCTTCGGCACCTTCAACTGCCTCAAAAATTGCATCTTTCCCGCCTGCAATAAGAGCAAAGGTACGATCCGGCGAAACACTGTATGTTGGGGTCAATTCGACCGAGTCTAAAACACCCAGCCGGCCGCTCGTCCCAGCACCAACGTCTATCAGGCGTCCCCCTGCTTTGAATTTGGGCACTGCCAGATCAACCGCTTTCGCAATCTGTGGAAGCACTTTTGAAATGGCTTGTGGGACTTTTTGATCTTCCGTGTTCATGATTTGAAGCATCTCCAATGTAGACACACTGTCTATGTTTTTGCTCTTATCATTTCGTTCCTCTGTCGTCAATTCTGATAGTTTCATCTGAATGCCTCACTTTTTAATCTCATTAATGAGAGCTGCTGTTTCTGTCATTCGCTCGGTTAATTCTTTGCCAATCATGTTTTCAATGCAGGCTAAATAGATAACTGTCCCTATTTGCATAGAGCTCTCAAGTGACGAAATGGCGCCAATTCTTAATAAATGCTCACGATTGGGCACTACAATAATTTCATCTGTCATTTTTTTTAAATTGTCATTTTGATTTTTGGAAATTAAGAAAACTTTGGCTTTTTTCTTGTGAGCAATTTGTAAAGCGTGTATGGCATCCTTGGTTTCACCGCTATAAGAGAAAACAAGCAGCACATCTTCTGGGCCGATGTAATTCAATCCTTCGATCGTCATGTGTGCATCCCAGTGATGAATCGCCAAAAAACCAGCCCGATTAAATTTGTGAGCCAAATCATAAGCGGCAATCCCACTGGCACCGATTCCAAACAAATATATTATTCGGCTTTTTTTAATACAGTCAACAGCTTTTTGCACACACTCCAAGTTCAAAAGAGCAGCCGTATCGCTCACAGTCATCATCAAGAGCGCTGCGACTTTCTCATTGATTTCAGGAAGCGAGTCGCCTGATTTTATGATGGGATCAATGTCGCCGCGTTTACTTGTATTCGAAGTTTGAGCCAAGGCAATTCGAAAGCTTTCCAAACTGTCAAAATTAAAGAGTCGGACAAAACGTGTGACCGCGGAGGCAGATGTGTGAGAAAGTTTCCCGATTTCTGCAATAGGCAAGGTCAGAACATTCGTATCATTAAGAAAGACATCTGCGATGCGCTTTTGATTATTGTTCAACATCTCATACTTTTGTTTTATTTCAAGTCTAATATCAACATCAACCATAAACTCCTCCTTTTACATTACTAATGATAATCTCATTTTAACACAAATAAAATTTATTATCAATTCCTGAACTCTGAACATCATATTGAAATTATATTTCATGGACTTTGGTCACGTATCCTTTCACAGCAGTTTTTACTATTTTGAACATCCCGTGCAGCGCCAAGAATAACCCCTTCCATAAACAAACGACAATTCAGCATTTTTTTTGCTAAAATGAAGACATGAAGAAAATACTAATTGCAGATGATGAGACAGCAATTTCAACTTTATTGGATTTTCACTTTCAGAATGCTGGTTTCGATGTGACTTTAGCGCAAGATGGTCAGGAAGCACTGAATCTTGCGAGGAAAAAGAACTTCGATCTGCTCTTGCTGGACATGATGATGCCAAAGTACAATGGACTTGACCTGATCAAATTACTTCGCCATGAAAAGAATTTTGTCCCCATCTTGATCTTGACGGCGCGGGAGGATGAGGAAATGCGCATGAATGGGCTTGATTCGGGCGCGGATGATTATCTGGACAAAAGTGTCAATATGAAGGAAATAGTACTGCGCGCCAGAGGTTTGATTCGGCGGGCACAAGATTATAAAAAATCAGCTGTCAAACCATTTGAAATATCTGATTTACAGGTTGATTTTCAAGGTAAAAATGTCAGAATTAATAGTAATTTAATTGCACTAACCAAGCGCGAGTTCGATATTTTGGAATATCTGATTGAACACCAAGGCGAAATTGTCAGTCGCGATGCCCTATTGAAATTTTTCTGGGGCGTCAGCAATTCAGAAGTTGAAACACGTACTATCGATGTGTTAATTGGTCGCCTGCGCAAAAAATTGGACAATCGTTTCATTAAGTCAAAACGCGGTTTCGGGTATATCTTCGATGAAAACGATTAAAAAATCAATTTTGCTCCTCAGTCTTCTTGCCTTAGCTTTGGCAGGCTTATCTGCCTTTTTTCTGCAGCAGAACGCTATCAATTCTGACACGCAGCGCATGCGATCCACACTGGAAAAAGCGATTCAGTCCAAAAACTTGGACACCAAGTCTGATTTGATAAAAATATTGCCGAAAGAAGATCAGTCCTCAGCTGCTTTGGCGGTGAAAAATGGGGCGTCTTTTGGGCGAAAAATCACTAAGCACAAGATAACCATCACTGAAGCTCTCTACAAAAATGGACAAATTACTGCCTTTGTCTCACTGACAGAGAGACCTAGCAGTATTAAAGGGACAATGGAGCTGATGCTGGCAACGATTCTGATTCTCTACTCGGCTTCAGTTTTTTTCCTTGTCAAAAGAGGAAAGAAAACAGTCAATTCTTTGGCAGAAAAAAAGAGGCATTCTATGCCAACGGTGAGTTCTTATGATTATACAGAATACTTCAATTTCCCCATCTTTGTTTTTGATGATCATGGAATTATCACGTTTGGAAATCAAGCTTTTAGGTTGAAGTTCCCTGATCATACGACCATCAGCCAGTTTAGCGGACAGATTAATTTTCTGAATTTCCTACTTCAAAAGATGCTGAACCCAGAGTCGCCTTCCAATCAACTGATACATTTCAGCACAGTCAGTGCAGATTATGATGTCCAAATCCAAGCTCTGCCTGAGGACAAAAGCCGATTTCTGGTCATGTTGAGTGACGTGACTGTCTATCAAAATACTTTGCAATCGCAGAAAGAGCTTCTTGCCAATGTGTCGCATGAATTAAAAACACCGCTGGCTACAATTCGCGGGTTTGCAGAACTCTTGGAATATCATCCTGAGCTGGCTGAGGAAAAAAGAAATGAATTTCTGAAAATCATGACAACGGAAAGCGAGCGACTGCTGGAACTGGTGACTGATTTGCTGGCGCTGTCTAAGCCTTCGTCAGCTGAGAAAATTCAAAAAGAAAACCTCAACTTCAAGACCATAGTTGAAGCAAGTCTAAAAAACTTTCAAAATGAGATAACACAAAAGAAGCTGAATGTTCAGCTTTCCCTTGAAGAAATCAGCTTCCCAAGTAATGAAAAAAGACTGCAGATCATTTTCAAAAATCTCATCGAGAACGCTGTCCTTTACACAAATCTCAACGGAAGCATCACTATTCAGCTTTATCAGCATAAACAAGCCGTCATTTTTTCAATCACAAATACTGGCGACGGACTGAGCGAAATCGAAAAAAGTCGCATCTTTGAGCGCTTTTACAGGGCAGGAGATGCCAGCAGACTCAATCCGAAAGGGACAGGTCTGGGACTTGCCATCGTTCGAAAAAATCTGCAGGAATTAGGCGGAAAGATTTCTGTGGCGGGCAAAGAGAACTCTGATACTATTTTTCAGGTTACTTTTCTTTAAGCTCGTTTTTAAAGCTTTTCACTGTATATTCCTGACAATTGTAGCTTTGACTCACTCAGCTTAATCCTTCCTGATCCGCATCTACTGATTAAACACAACTGTTTCAAAGCGGAATTCCTCAGGAAGATGCCGGGCGATCGAATATTCAAAGATTCTACCGTCATCCAAGTTGGCAACCTGTTCAATTTGCAGCAGAAAATCTGTATCTGTAAGTCCCATTTGCTCTTTTTCAAGTTCATTCGGCCGCAAACCACGAACATTTAAAAATGAACTGTAAACGCTCAAGCCCAAATCTCGCTGAATATAATCATAAATGGAGGACAATAAATGCTCATATTTCAAATTGGGGATGATTGAGATCGGCATATAAGTATATTCCATGATCGAAGGAACATTGTCAATCACCCGTAAACGTGCGATATTATAAACAAACTCATTTTCATCCACTGACAATTTCTCAGCGATCTCTACAGATGCACGCTCCACCTCAAAATGTAGGATTTTGGATACAATTTTCCCAATGTTGCGTCGTGTTGAGCCTTCTACAGCATATAGACTGGCTTTTTTACCCTTTGTCCAATCTTGAACAATTGTTCCGTCCCCTCTGCGGCGAATTAAAAAGCCTTCGGCAGCTAACATGTCCAATGCTTTTTTTACAGTCATCAGGCTGACGCCATATTCATGAACAAGCGAATTGCCGTCTTCAAGTTTGCTTCCGATTGGGTAAACGCCAGACAGAAGTTTTCGCTTGACATCCTCATAAATTCGCTGGTACTTTGCTTGTTTATTCATACCCTCATTATTTCATCTTTGCGGCACAAAAGCAAGAACTATAATTTTCAAAGAAGAATTATAGTCTTTTTATTTTTTTCAATACAAGAGCACTAGGATTATCGGGTTTGATAATTTTTTAGCTGACGCTTAAGTTCCCGATTAATGTCTTTTCGTTTGATCGATTCACGCTTATCGTAGTTGTGCTTTCCGCGCGCCAGCCCCATCAGAACCTTCGCAAAGCCATTCTTAAGGTACACTTTCAAAGGAACAAAAGTCATCCCAGCATCAAGTAGCCTTTTCTCAATTAGAATAATCTGCTTCTTGTGCAGTAAGAGCTTACGTGAGCGCATCTCTTCATGATTAAAAATATTACCCTGGCTGTACTCAGCAATGTGCACACCGTCCAGCCAAACTTCTCTATTTCGGACACGCGCAAATCCGTCACGCAGCTGAATTTTACCTGCTCGAACAGATTTAATTTCGGTTCCTGTCAGCACAAGCCCAGCTTCAAAAGTTTCAACAATCTCATAATCGTGACTGGCTTTTTTATTCTGTGCCAAAGGCCGATTCAGATCAGTTTTTACCATGCAACCTCCTAAAGTCATTTGCATCTGCAGCAGCAGTTTGTCTTATTTTTTCCTTCTTCTCTGCTGTTTTTTGGCCACTTTTTTATAATAGGCCTGCTTGGGTTTTTTCTCAGTTAATGTATAAGGATGCTGACTGCTTTTCTTCGAGGATTTCACCGCTTTAGAGGATTTCAGAGATTTATCCGACGCATTCCTGCGTTTGCGCCTTGATTTACCAGAATTGACAGATTTCTCAAAAACGTCCAAATCAGATTTAACATATTCAAAATCAATTTCACCCGTCAACTTATCTGCTCGAGCCAATTTTATCTTGATCGGCTGACCGATTCTCAGTGTCAGACCAGTTTTCTCTGAACGAAGTGTCAAATTCCGCTCATCAAAACGCAAATATTCCTTTTTGAAAGAATTGACGTGAATCAATCCTTCCACAGTGTTCGGAAGCTCTACAAAAGCGCCAAAGCTGGTCACACTGGACACTATGCCGTCAAATTCCTGCGCAACAAAAGCTGACATGTATTCAGCCTTCTTCATCTTGTCCACTTCTCGCTCAGCATCCACTGCACGGCGCTCACGCGACGAACTCTGCTGGGCAATTTCAGGAATTTTCTCTGCCCAAAATTCTGCCTTGGCATCATTCACGAGATAATCATCAATTAAACGATGCACTAGCAAATCTGGATAGCGCCGGATTGGGCTCGTAAAATGTGTATAATACTCTGCCGCCAGTCCAAAATGTCCGTCATTTTGAGCCGAATAACGCGCCTGCTGCATTGAACGCAAAAGCAGAATTGACAAGACTTGCTCAAAAGGCTGACCTTGAATACTGCGAGAAATCTCTTGCAGATTCTTTTGCTCCATATGACTGGCCGTTCCAGAAGCTTTTACTCCGAAAGTACTTGCCAAATCAATGAACTTCTGAAGCTTCTCAGCCTTGGGATGTTCATGGATACGGTATATGAAAGGCAAATTCAGACGAGAAAAATGTTCAGCCACGCTTTCATTGGCAGCCAGCATAAACGACTCAATCATCCGCTCTGCCGTACCGCGTTCGCGCCGGACAATCTCTGTGGGACGGCCCTTATCATCTACGAGAATGCGTGCTTCGTTCTCAGCAAAGTCCAATGCGCCACGCTGTCGCCGCATCGTTTCTAAAATTTTGTGCAGCTTAACAGCGTTTTGTACAGAGTCGGTAATTTTGTAAAACTTAGCTAAAGCCGATTCATCGCCCTGAATCATCATGTTTACATCATCATAAGTCATCCGATAAGTCGTTTTTATGACACCGTGTACAATACGATGATTGACGACACGCCCTATCTGATCAATCTCCATGATACAAGACTGAACCAATCGGTCAACTTGCGGATTCAGCGAACAGATTCCATTTGACAAAGCCTCCGGCAGCATCGGCACCACGCGATCCGTCACATAAACAGAAGTCCCGCGCTCAAGCGCTTCCTTGTCCACTGCAGTGCCCAGCTTCACATAATGCGACACATCCGCAATATGCACACCCAGCTCATAATGCCCATTTTTTAATGCTTTCACGTGAATCGCATCATCTAAATCTTTGGCGTCTGCCCCATCAATTGAATAAACAACCTCAGAGCGAAAATCTTCACGTCCAAGTAAATCAGCCGCACTAATTTCAGAGGGGAGCGCTGCCACCTCAGCCTTAACCGCCTCGGGAAATTCACTGCGAATGCCTTTGCCCTCAAGCACTTCCAGCACATCAATACCCTGATCGTCACTGTTGCCGATAATTTTGACAACAGTCGCCAAGACAGTTTTTGGAAACTTCTCATTGGGGAAACTAATAATCTCAGCCGATACAACCTGTCCAGGCTGAGCCTTTAAGCCCTTGTCCGACACCAAGATCTGCCAGTTAAACTTTCGGTCACGATTCACAATTTGTCCCACAAAGCCTTCGACATCCGTGCGCTCAAAAAGACCGACAATCCGCGTCTGCTTGTGTGACTTAATCGCAGTAACCTTGCCTTCAGCAGCCGTCCCAGCTAGAGGATTTGCCGTTTTCGAGAGGATGATTGCAACTTCATCACCGTCCATCGCATAATCCGTCTGACCTTTGGCAACAAAAACATCCGGTTCATCTGAAGAAATCGTTACAAAACCGAAGCCAGCCGCATTCGCATGGAAAGTCCCGACAATTTCAGGATCAAAACTATGCAGACTGATCGTCCCGAAATCTGTGAAGTCAATCAAACGCTCTGTTTCCATCACTGCTAAGAGCTTGATAAGCTCGCGAAAATCCCTGGCAGCTGTCAGCCCCAAATCCGTGGCCATTTCTTTCGTCGTTACCGACATCTTCTTTTTCTGGCGTAAATAATTCAAAATTTTTTCTTTCATGTCCTAAATAACCAATAGATATCAATCAAATAAAAAGGGGCATCATCAACTTGCCTCTTGAACTCACTAAAGACCTCAACGTCCAAAAGTAAATCATAAGTTTCAATGGGAATAGAAAAAGCTGTCACCAGCTTTTCTCATTTTGTTGATAAAATAACAAGTACAAAGCCGATGAACATCCAAATCCCGATCATAACAGCCGTGAAGGTCTGCATCACTGCCTCAAAGCCACGTGCCTTGTGGCGCTCAAACAAATCGTCAGAACCACCGGAGCCCGAAAACAGGCCAGCCGAGCCGTCTTGGCGTGAAGGCTGTAGTAAAATTGCGATCAAGATAATGAATGAGACAATCAGCAAGAGGACGATTAGAATGTCATAAATTGTTTTCTGCATAGCTTAAGATATTATACCATAAAAGTGGAAAAAGGCAAAAAATAGCTTCTGAATTTCTTAGAAAAGTTCTTCTGCCAGAATTTTCTTGAAGGTCCATAAAACCAATGGATTCTAATGCACCCTTTACAATTCAGTGATATATTTATAGGCCTCACTTGCAGCCGTAGCGCCATCCCCAACTGCTGTGGTTATTTGGCGCAAGTTTTTTTGACGGACATCACCGATCGCGAAAATTCCAGGAATGATGGTGTGCATTTGAGCATCCGTCATTATCCAGCCTTCAGCATCCGTAATACCCAGCTGAGACACACATCCTGACTGCGGTATTAAACCGACATAAATGAATACGCCCTGTACTTCTTTTTCTGAAATTTCACCCGTTTTAAGATTTCTTAATTTGACAGATTGAACTTTACGTCCATCACCAGAAATTTCCTCCAACACAGTATCCCAGATAAAATGCAGCTTAGGGTCTTTAAAAGCTCTCTCTTGGATGATTTTCTGAGCACGAAGTTCATCTCGACGGTGTACAATCGTGACTTCACGACCAAAGCGGGTCAGAAACATGGCTTCTTCAACTGCAGAATCACCGCCGCCGATCACTAAGATCTCCTTGTCACGGAAAAATGCACCATCACAAACTGCACAGTAGGAGACACCGCGGGCGCCATATTCTTCTTCACCGACCACACCCAATTTTCGGTAACGTGCGCCTGTCGCAATCACGATGGTTTTTGTCTCATAGACTGCATCTTCGGTGAATACACGTTTCATATCACCTAAGTCCTCAACTGACTGGACAATACCGTAGGTATTCTCAACGCCCAGATTCTCAAGCGGTTCATACATTTTCATGGATAATTCCGGCCCCATAATTTGGCTGTAGCCCGGATAATTCTCAATTTCTGCCGTATTGTTCATCTGGCCGCCAGGTGCGCCCTGCTCTAACAAGAGGACTTTCATGTTACTGCGGGCCGCATAGAGCGCCGCAGTCATTCCGCCAGGGCCAGCGCCAATAATTATCATATCATACATCATTTAGGCCTTTCTTCGTTTACATTTGTAAATTCATTTTATCATAGTCACTTGACTTTAGCTTTATTTTTGCTCAAACTGACATGGATCGAATGATTACCATGACTGCCAGCACTGCAAAACTCAAAACTGGGATTACCAGTAAATTCAGAATAAAAAGTTCATGCATAAAACGGCTCTCACGGCCTTTCTGTCGACTGCTTTTACCTGTCAAAAAGATGATTGTGTAAATCAGGCTGAAAATTGCAGCAATCAAAAGCGTCAATAGAAAAGCTGGAATGTAAAATTTCAAAACTAAATTAATCATAGTGATCCAAACCTCTTGTTACGTGAAAGGAATTGCTTCATGCGTGCCGTCTTGGGATGGTTGAATACTTCATCAGGACTGCCCGACTCAATCATTTGGCCTTGATCCAAAAAGTAGACTTTCGTTGCCACTTCGTAGACAAAGTCCATTTCATGGCTGACTAAAATCATGGTTTGTCCTTGCGCCGCGGCAGTTATAATTGACGCTTGTACTTCGCCGACCAGCTCAGGATCAAGCGCTGAAGTCGGCTCGTCCAAAAGCAAAAGCTCTGGCTTCATGGCCAAAGCGCGCGCAATACCGACACGCTGCTTCTGCCCGCCTGACAGAAACTTCGGATAATAGTCTAAACGATCATCCAAGCCTACTGTTGTCAGCTCTTTTCGAGCCATTGCTTCGGCCTCATGCTTGCTGATTTTTTTTACCTGGGTAAGCCCTTCCATGACATTCTGTAAAACGGTGCGTCTCTCAAACAGATTGAACTGCTGGAAAACCATCGCTGTCCGGCGGCGCAGCTCTAAAATCTGACCTTTGGTTATTGTAGCAAAATCTGCTTCAAAATCAACCTTATGCTCATGTCCGAATGTGATAAATCCGCTGTCCGGCTCAACTAAATAATTGATGGACCGCAGAAATGTGGATTTTCCAGCACCGGAAGACCCGATAATTGCGATAACATCACGTGCATTGATGTCAACAGAGAGATTGTCCAGCACTTTTTCACCAGAAAATGTTTTGCTAAGCTTGGAAATTTTTATCATCGGTCATTTACCTCCAACTGACTGGAATGAGACACATTCTTGCGCTGGTCAGTCTCAGCTTCGATTTTTGTTCGAATGCCTGAATCATTGAAGGGACTCGTCGCCAAAGAAATCATCGCTCGGTTTTTACGCGTATCTTTCATTTCGATGCGCAGCCATTTCTCCACCCGACCAATCATGATTTCCAAAATAATGCACATGACCCAATAAATGAGCGCCAAGGCCAAATAGTTTTCGAAGAAACGGAAGGTTGAGCCGCCTGTGATCTGTGCCTGTGCCGTCATTTCAACATAGCTGACCACAAATGCCAGTGAAGTACCCTTCAGCAGACCAATTAAGGCATTGCCCAATGGTGCTGTTGCAACTGCCGCTGCTTCCTTTACTGTAACACGTTTAAATACCTGAAAATTTGTCATTCCGAGTGATTTTGCCGCCTCAATCTGACCTGTATCCACAGATTCAATCGCAGATCGGATGGTCTCAGAGCCGTAAGCGGCTTCGTTTAAGCCAAAAGCCAGGATAACATAGAAAAGTGACGCGACGCCGTTTACGTTCCAGTTCGTGCCGTAGTTCATATTTATCGCTTGCAAAATCAGCGGTATTCCGGTGTAGGACAGATAAAGCTGGACAATCAGCGGGGTTCCACGGATAAAACTGACAAAAAGTGCACGCAGTTGATTTAAAACCGGCACTTTATTGATTTTTATCAGCGCCAGAAGTAAGCCCAGAAGAAGGCCAACAATGGCTGAAATAATCGTTGCGGCAAGTGTGGCAGGTATTCTCTCAGCAATCAGAGGAAATGCCTCAAAAAAAGCTTTCAGGTTGAAAATTTTATCAAAAAACATCTCCCAAAATGCACTGAAATTATACTTACCAGCTAGTATAAAAAATGGAACTGTCAATGCCAGCAGAAAAATGACCAGCACGCCAATTCCAATAATATAAGGTAATTTTTTATTTTTATTCTTCATTTTATTCGTTCAAAACACCTTCAAAATTTGTCTGCATCGGGCACAAAATCATCCCCCAAATACTTTTCAGAAAGCTGTTTCAATGTTCCATCCGCCTCAAGTTTTTTCAACTCTGCATTGACAGCCGTTTGAAGTTTTTTTCCTTCATCAGTTTTGGCAAAAAGAAAGTATTCGTAGCCGTCGTGCTCAGCATCTGATGAAGTTGCTTCAATCTTTTCAACTTTGAGCTGGCCGTCAAAGCCCATATCCTTAATAGACTGCTTCAGCGAAATGGCATCATACAAAATGAAATCAATCTTGCCCGTTGCAACATCCGACAAGCGATTTGAGAAAGGTGACTGACCAGAAATGTAGTTAATTTTGGTGGATTTCTCCGGATTCTTGTCATTAAAATCGCGTAAAATCTTGGCATAATTGGAGGCTGAATTCACTTCTGTCGATAAATCTGCTAAATCTGACAAATTTTTATAGGTTTTTGCGTTGGACTTCACTGCTATCGCATTGTCAGACTTTGATAAAGGCGAGGAGAAATAGTACTTCTTCTCACGCTCAGATGTCCAACCGAAATCATTGGCGCCGATTTGATAGCGACCTGAATCAATTCCTGTTACAATTGTTGCAAAGTCTGTTGTCTGAAATTTGACCTTGTACTGAGGTAAATTCTTGAAAACGGCACGCGCCACTTCGATATCGTAGCCGGTCAACTTGTTGTTTTCGCTGTAATCAAAGGGCTTAGTTGCCCCATCTGTCGCAATGACAATTGTTTCGGCCTTACGTTTATCTGTTTTACTTGAATCTGCGGCTGACGAACAAGCTGTTAACAAGGCCAAAGCTGCAGTTGCAAGAAAGCTTACTTGTAAAAATCTAGTTCCAATTTTCATATTTTAGACACTTTCAATTATATCATTTCATTTCTCAGTTAAGAATAAAACATCCATCTCTTCTTAAAACTTAAGGCGGATTGGGGAGGACCATTTTAGTTTTAAGAAAGAGTTCCAAAATTGAAAGGAGCCGCGCTGTGCTGCCGCATATCGTTTTCAGTGACTGAAACTTCCAACTTCAGCTGCTTTCATGACGCAAATGACTGTCAATTTGGAATTAAAAAGCCCACTGGGCTCTTTTTTAAGATTATTTTATTTTACCTGATCACATAGAAAATGTCAAAGATTTTTTACTTTAAACGTTTAATACTTGACCGACTGCCAGAATGTTTGCATCTGCCAAACCATTCATGGCCGCTAATTCATTGACGCTGTGACCAGAGTTTGCCGCAATCCCCGAGAGCGTATCTCCAGCTTGCACTGTGTAAGTGCCTGAAGCGATTGCAGGATTGTTCGTCACATTCTGGCTTGACAAACTCAGCGGTTGCCCTTCATGTAGAATTGAGTTTTCATCTATGCCATTAAGGCTCGCTAGATTTGCTGTTGTCGTGCCGTTAGCCTGTGCAATTCTCCAGAGACTATCCCCAGCCTGCACAATGTAAATACCCGTTGCCCCCGCATTACTCGTGTCACTCTGAGTCGAACTTCCAGCCAATGTCAAACTTTGGCCGATTTGTAAGGTCGAATTCTGATCAATTCCGTTGATACTGGCTAAATCTGAGGCTGAGAGGCCGTTTTCCTGGGCGATATTCCAGAGACTGTCTCCAGATTTCACCACATAAGACCCTGTTTGGGCTGGCTCAGCTGCTTCGGCAGGTGTTGTATAACTGGCGCCTCCATCATAGGCTGTCAGATCGTAGCTTGTGATGATGCTGTTTAAGAGAGTTGAATAATTGGGATCTGTGGCATATCGTCCCTGCAGGGCACTCAGCGCATCAAGATAGGAGGTCGTATTCGCTACTAAAGTACCTGGGTAATAATTACTGAGCAATTCCGCATGTGCTGCGAAAGATTCTTCTGGTGAGCCGTAAACCTGGAAAGTTTCTGTGACATTTTGAGCCTGACCATCAATATACTCAGTCGTAGGCATGTCTACTCCTTCTCCAGAGGTATACTTTACCCCAAAAAAATTGTTATAGGCAACAGCAAGTTCACTTGTGCCACTGCCAGATTCTAAAATTGCCTGCGCAATCATCACCGACGGATAAAGACCATATCCTTCAGCAACTGGCACTGCATCCGCCGCAATACTCTGTATGCTTTCTGCACTTGCCGTAATGCCGCCAAGGCCTGCTATTCCAAGTGTTAAAGCAGCGCCTGTAATGGCTTTCTTTTTTTTCGAGTCCATGTCATCCATCCTCGCTTTCAACCATTTTTATTCATTATAACATAACAAACGCCTGAAAACAGAAAATTCCTAAATTTCCACAAATGTAAATTCTTTGTTAGAATAGAGTCATGAAAATTCAACAATACATCAATTCTGTCGCAGAGGAAAACACTTATTTATTAACCTCTGATAGCGGCAGTCAGCTTTTGATTGATCCAGGCTCAGATTTACAGTATTTGTCAGATTTGATAAAACCTGACGCAGTGCTGCTGACGCACGCGCATTTTGATCATATCATGGGACTTTCCAAAGTACATGAAAAGTTTAAAGAAGTCAAGATTTGGCTTTCAATTGAAGAAAAAAATTGGCCGTCACAACCAGATGATAATTGCTCAAATCTGCTGCTTGGTCAGCCTGTATTGGCACCTGCCGCCACAAATTATTACGAAATTGGGCGAGATCTCAAAATTTCTGATTTTACTTTCGAGGTTCGAGCGACTCCTGGGCATTCAGTAGGCGGTGCCAGTATCATTTTCAGGCAAGAAAAAGTCATTTTTTCAGGTGATGCACTTTTCAAAAATTCTATTGGCCGAACAGATTTGCCGACTGGAAATTTTGAGCAGCTTGTCAACTCTATCAAAAATGAGCTGTTCAGTCTCCCAGACGATTTTAAGGTATATCCAGGCCATGGCGAGCACACGACAATTGGTGAAGAAAAAGTGTTCAATCCTTTTTTGTAATGTAGATAAAATCAGATTATTTATGAATTTAGAAGTTATCAAGCTAACTTTGCCAAAACCATACGGAAAATTGTCAGAAATTGTTCAACTTCAGCCATGGTATTGCTGGCATCAAGACTGATTCTAACCGCACTGGATGCCAAACTCGGATTTATCTTCATGGCTGTCAAGGTTCCTGCTGCGGCATTTTTCTTGGATGAGCAAGCGCTGGTTGTTGACAGATAAATTTCATGTTCTTCAAATGCGTGAACAACGACTTCGCCGCGGATACCAGGGATTCCCCAAGTTAAAATATTCGGTGCAAAATGTTTCATTTGACTAAAACGAACGACTTCAGGATGTTTTGCCATTTCATCATTTATGATCTGTTTCATGGCCTGAACATGCTGACGTTTTGCCGAATCGTCTGTCAGAACCAAACGCAAAGCCTTGGCTGTCGCTGCAATCCCTGCCAGATTTTCTGTTGTGGCGCGACGACCAGACTCCTGACCGCCACCATGCAGCAAGGGCGTCAATCTTTTGCCGGATTTAGCATAGACAATACCGACACCACGCGGTCCGTTGAATTTATGGGCAGAAAAAGTCGCAAAATCAACACGCGGAAGCATGAAATCTTCTAATGGGAGCTTCCCGATTGCCTGCACGGCATCCACATGAAAATTAATGGACGGACGCTTGCTCAATAGCTGGGAGATTTCTTTAAGGGGCTGAACAGACCCAATCTCATTGTTTACTGCCATCACAGAGACAATGATGGTGTCCTCACGCAGCAACCTTGCGAGTTCCTCTGGAATGACAAAGCCGGCTTTATCTACTGGCGCATAATCAACCTCGAACCCTTGTTCTGCGAGCCATCCAGCCGTATTTTTGACAGCAGGATGCTCAATATCTGAGACAATGATGTGCTTTCCGAACTGCTGTTTCTCAAAAGCTAAGCCCTTCAGCACCCAATTATCCCCTTCAGTTCCGCCGCTGGTAAAAAAAATCTCATCAGGTTTAACAGCCAGTAATTCAGCAATTTGGCGTCTAGAAGCTCCTAACAGACGACTTGCAACCGCCCCCAAATTATGTAAACTAGATGGGTTTCCCATTATGCGCGTCGCCACATCAGTATAAGTCCGCAGCACTTGCGGATGAATTGCCGTTGTTGCGGCATTATCAAAATAAATCACGATCGTTTTTTTCACTTTCTTATTTTTCTGAAAAGCCAAGGTATGGCAAGCTTTTCATCTTTTGCAAGTTTTTAAAATATTCAATAGTATGCAAAGTTATTGAACCATTTTGCCCCAATTTTGCCCATTTTTCAAGTCATCTGATTAGAACTTACAGATTTTTATTTTCATGCAATTGAGAAAATCATACAACAAAACCCTGAAATTTTCAGTAAGAAGTGTTAAAATTAGATTAAGGAAATGGAGGGATACAAAATGGTTGAGAACTATCACAAAATACTCGTTGGAATTGACGGTTCTGTAGAAGCCACCAAGGCTTTCGACAGGGCAGTTGACATCGCTTTGCGCAATAAATCTGAACTTGTTTTAGTCAATGTCATTGACCTGCGCGCCTACCAGTCGCTTGCGTCATATGGCAGTGCAGTTCTGGCGGAGGACACTCAAAAGGGCGCAGAAAATCTGATTAAGGATTTCGCCGACGAAGCACGGCAGGCTGGTGTTGAAAATGTGAAACCCCGTGTAGAATTCGGTTCGCCCAAGGTTATGCTGGGTCAAACAATTCCGAAAGAAGAAAATGTTGACTTGATTGTACTGGGCGCGACAGGGCTTTCTTATGTTGAACGTATTTTCATTGGTTCGGTTGCACAATATATTATCAACCGTGCACATTGTGACACATTAATTGTCCGTTGACTCTTCTTGAAATTTAAGGGAAAAAGTGTATAATACCTCTATGGCTAAATACAAAAAGAAATCAACCCCCTTTATGACCTTTGTCAAGGTTGTCATCGTTATCATGTTCTTGATCATGATTATCTTCACTGTTGGCGGTTACCTCATGAGTCTGCCAATCTTTAACTAAAAGCAGCGAATGTTGATTTTGCTGCTTTTTATTTTGGGAAATTTTAACACAGCTTTACTTTCATAGATTCGCTTTTTTTACATCATGTCTTTCTTTTTTAAAAGCCAAATCACCCATCCTGTAATCAAGGCAGTCACAGCAAGAATTGCCCATACCATCCAGGAAATAGTCTGGCCAGGTAAGGGGACATTGATGCCGTAGAGTCCAAAAACGATGGCTGGAATACCAAGTACGAAGGTGGCAGAAGTCATAATTTTCATGACAATATTTAAATTATTCGCCACGATATTTGAAAACAAATCACGCAAATTTTCAATTAGTTTTGATTGAATTTTTGCTTCTTTTTTTGCTTGTTCTGTTTCAACACACAGATCAAAAACTCTTGCTTCAAAGCCGTCTTCGTCTTTTTTTCGCAGAAGTTCCATGTATTTTCTCAACACTGACAGATTATTGTCCAGCGCTTCCTGAAAGTAAACCAGGCTGGCCTGCATTCGAATCATTTCCAGCAGCTGATCATTTCGAGTAGATTTTTTAATTGTCTTTTGAATTTCTGAACGGCGTGATCGAAATTCGCGCAGGTAGCTTTCAAATTGCTGCGTCATTTTTGAGACAATGTGATAAAAAAGCTGATGCATCATCCGCTTTTCTTCATACTCTGCAGACAAGACATCCTCTAATTCTACCACGTGATTTAATGCCAAAATTACTTGTTGAGTTGATGTAAGGACCATAGCAAATGGAAAAGTTTCAATTTCCCCACCCTCTGTAGGTTCAGGATATTGCAGCAAGAGCAGCACATTTCCATGCCTGTCAATCTCAAAGCGGGCATTTTCGTAATCATCAAGAATCCCGCCGATATAGTCGAAGGGAAAATCAAAATGCGCAGAAACCTTGCCGATTTCTTCACGTTTGGGTTTCAAAACGTAAATAAAGTCCCCCAGATCCGCTGACTCTGCCAACTTATGCTTACCAGACAAGCTGTAGTTTTTTATCATAAATAGATTATATCAAATCTGATAAGAAAGAGCTTTTCAAAATTATTACTGTTCAATATTTTCCCTAACTACTCGCAAGCTTAGCTTCTTATAGAGAAAGTTCAAACATCTAAAAAGCGCCATCAGCGGCGCTTTCAAAATCAAATTTTAAGATCAGAAGTCTGACCAATTGTCATCATCGTTGACAGGTTCTGCTTCTTTAATCTTACGATCCGTTTGATAAGTGTTAGGGTTTGATTGATAAAAGTTCTGAGCGCCATTTTCCCAAGGCCTCTCATGAGAAGAACGCTGATAAGGCTTTCTCGAGCCTGCGCTCGGCATGATCACCGCCAAGATAATATAGATAATGATTGGGCTCCCTGCACCCATCAAAGTGATAACGGCCCATACGATACGGATAATCGTAATGACGTTTTCATCCAGTCCAAAATACTCTCCAATACCGCCAACAACACCAGATATCATTCGGTTTGAACTAGATTTCGTTAAAGTTTTACTCATAAAATTATTCACCATCCTTTAGCCAAATCGTGCCAGATTTCGTCTCAAGTTCGAAAGTCAGATTGTCATCGCCAGAACGAACCACTGCTGCACCGCTCTTGCCTGACTCAAAAGGCTGGTCTAGGCGAAGACGCGTCTTATAGTTTCCAAAAACAGTCTTAACGCGGCCTGTAAGAGCCAGAGACTCAGGAACAGACAATTTTACCTCGCCATTTATTGACTTAGCTGTCAGATTTTTGGCCCGGTTGTCATGCTGCGTCATGCGAATACCGCCGTTTGTCAATAGAACTTGACCGTCAATGAATGAACCGTCAAATTTGATATCGCCGTTAATCAGATCTAGGGACAGCTTATCAGTCTTTGTATTGGAAATTCCCAACTCACCATTCTTGCTCGAAGCTGTCAAGTTTGTAGTTTCCACGCCATCAAGCAGAATCTTGCCGTTAAGCAGCTTGAAAGTCAAATCAGTGTAGATGCGGTTAGGCAAGTAAAGCTCTACATAAGCCGCAATGCGCCCTGCTGCTGAAATGTCCAGAGTAGCTTCTTCAGTGGAAATCTTTGTATTTTCTGCAAGATATTGTTCAACGTCCGACACTGCACCGTAAATCTTGTAAAGAACCTTGATGTGTGCATTGTCGCCTGGTTTGACCGTGACTTTCCCGCCCTTAACATCTAAGCTTACTGAATCAAAGGGTTCAAGAATGTCAAACTCAACTGTTTTTTCAATGGTCTTAACTTTTGGCCAGCCATTTGAGAAGTCGACATTGTCATCCACTGTTTTAGAAAGGCCTTTGAAGAGATCCGAAAGTTTGTCAGCCGCCTGGTTAAGCGTATTCTTGATTGAGTCGCCAGTATCTTGACGGTGATTTTCAAAGCCTTCAGCGTCAAGTTTTGATTTAATTTCTGACTCAATTTCTTTTTCCGAATTTTTTTCTACATCTTCTGTAGCTGATGAGCCGCCTGCATTCATTTTTTCGAGTAATTCAAGCGCTTCTTCATTGGTGATGACACCTTTACGCATTAGATCCATGATTCTTTCTTTTTTGTCAGCCATTATAATTATCCTCCGTGCTTTGCCTATCCGCAAGCTGTGTATTATTCGGCACATTTCTCCAGGCGTACCATACCTTTTGTCCCTTCCTGTTCAATAGGGATTCTTTATTTACATGTTCATTTTAACAAAGTTAAGCATTAAAAAAATCAGCCCTAAGACTGATTTTCATATTTCATGTTCAAGATGACGTCTCAACTAAATCATTGATATCTTCTTCAATGGCATCGGGCATCTTAACTTGATGAATATATTCGGGGTTCTTAGCTAATTCTGAGGGACGCGTAGGTTCAACTGCCACAGCTGTCGGCTCATCCGGCTCAATTGGAATTGGAATACTGCGTGGTGTATTGATTGTCACGCCAGTATTCATTAATTTTTCCGACATGGTAATCGGTTTATCATTGAAGACCATTGTGTTATCAGCGCTTGTGTCAATCACACGATTGGCCACTCTTGACAAGCTGCCGGCACGTCGAATCAAATTGACAATGGATGAAACTTCACTGACGGATTTTCTTAACTGCTGATAATTTTTATCAAGGTTCGTTTCCAGATAATGCTCAAAGTTAAAATCGTCATTGATAATGCCCTGGATTTGAATGTTTTCAGTAGAAATTCCTGTTGTAATTTGGAAATGCTGAATTTGTTTGCGTAAATTTTCTAAACTCTCTTGATAACTAACTTTTAGGCTGTCCATATTTCTTATGAAAATTGAGACATTATTCCTTATCAGGCTTAATCCGCGTTCATAATAATTGGATCGAAGGATTTGTTCTAACTCAGCCGCTGAACGAGGCTTCGTCAGCTCAGCGGCCGATACGCCCAAATGTGACGCCAGCTGATTGATATCCCCGTAACTTGAATGATACATGTCTGTATAATCTGGGAAGGCGTTTATCAAAGCAATGACGGTTTGAATGCCGCTTTGAGCATCTGAGCTTCCTGAGGCCAGATTGATCAGCTGCTGTTCACGATCGAGATAGGAGGTATAAGCATTAAGCAATATCGCAAAGGCTGCCTCACGCGTCCTGTAATCTTCCATCCAATCAGCCACTTGACGATCCAAAGTTTCTACATATTGTGCCAGATCAATTCCAGAATAAGCCCAGTGATTGGCCTCTGATTGTTTCAAACGTTCGCCGCCGGCCTCCAAATATTTATCATAAGTGATCTGGTATTGATTCAGTGAAAAAGCAAAGTCATTGGCCGTTTGTCCCAGCTCTTCACGGATGGCTTGATAAGTCGTCAGCCAGGCATCTAACTGCGGCTTTTCCTTCAGTGACAAAGCATCCACAGCTGTTCGCATTAATGTTGGTAAATTATAGTTGTCCACATAATTGTGACCGGTTGATTCATAAATCGGGAAGGTCAGGCTGTTATCTTGAATAAGCAAAGTCATAAGATGTGTCGCTGCCAGATCAAAGTTATGCTTTTTTGTCCGAGCCTTTTCTAAATCAGCTTGAACTTTTTGGTATTCCACGTAAACTTTATCATAATAATCTTTGTCTGCCTCATAAGTTTTTTGAACCTCAGAATACCTCAGAGACACACGCGCGCCGTGTTCGACAAAGCCTTGATAATTTTTTGAAATAGAGGCATACTCATCTTTGGCGAGTCGATAAAGGCTTGCTGTCTTTTGATAATCTTGATCCACTCGTTTATATTTATGGCTATAACTTGAGTGAATCTCTGAATAGCTGTCATATTTTTTTAATAACTCTTCGTATCTGCCCGAAACATCAGCATAGCTTTCTTTGGCAGCAGTCAGAGTTTCTTGTTCCAAAGCGTTTGTTTCATCTGCTTTTTTCTGCAGTTCTTCCAGCGCAGCTGCTTTTTCATCGCTGTCCGCTTTAATTGCATCCAAGTTCTGCTTAACTTCAGCCAGCAAACTTGTCACGTCTGACAATTGTTCCGAAGATTTGTCATAAGCAATCTGGGCTTCGTCGCGATCTCTTCTAGCTTTGTCAATTTTGGCTTGAAGGGCATCGTGATCTTGACTGGTATGAATCAATGAAAGACTCAGAGGTTCAAAGATTTTGCGCTCATTTTCATAATCTGAGACCACTGTGTCATAGTTTTCGGCTACTTCTTGATATTGGCCTTCTTTGGTTGCAAGACTGGTCTTCAAAATGGCATTTTGTGTCTTGATATAATCATAAGACTCTTCAACCTTGTCATAAGTCTGAAGTGTTTCATCGTACTGCTTTTGTGAAGTTTTTAGGTTAACACGGGCATCAGTAAGCATTTCAGACATTTTCTTGTAATTGTCGTCAATGACATCAAAAGCGGATTTTTGCTTATTATATGCCGCCTCAACTGGCTGAAATTCATCTGAGACACGTGCCAATAGCTCTTTTGCAGAATTGTACTCCTCTGTCACGTAATGCAGAGCCACTCGGTTCGCATTGTCAGAATTGGACAAATCAGAGTAATTTTTCTCAATTCGGGCAAAATTGGCTGCTTCAGTGTCATAGCGCTCTTTCAGCTCAAGATAACTGGTCTGTGTTTTCTCAAATTGTTCTTTTTCCTGCAGATAACGGTCATCCGCTCCTGACAAAGGGGTAATTGTGAAATCTCCGATTTTTTCTGCAATGTCAACTTTGGCTTTACTCTGATCCATGACATTTTGGATCTCTTCAAAGTTTACCTTTGCAGCATCTTCCTGCAGCTGCATCTTGTCATACTGTGTGCTTAGTGTCTCATACTCATTTTTGATTTGAGTCACAAAATTATAATGTTCTCTGATTGATTCAAAGCCCGGCTTTTCGTCCTCAAATTCTTTCTTTAAGGTGTCAAGCTTGTCAGAAAGCAGCTCCATGTCTTCTTGTGAGGTATTGTAAATATCACGCCTTGATTTTAAATCAGCTTCTCTCTCTGCTTTTTCATTGACTTTAGATTCAAATTCTTCTGCCGTTTCTTTCGCAGCCGCGGTAATTTCTTTGAGCTGGTTTTGACGGTAATCAAAATCAGACTGCAGCTGCTTTAATTTTATTTGAAAATCTCTGCGCTCATTGCTGACAAATTTATAGCTTTTAACTTCTGACTCGTAGTCGCTTTTTTCAGATTGGAAATCTGACAGCTCAGTATCATAAAGCTGTTTTGACTTTTTAAGCGCTTCATTTAGTGCAGAAAAATTTGAGATATTTTTATCTAAATCATTTTTCATGCCCTCATATTCGGCAAGAATTTTGTCGTAACTCTGCTTGCTTGCTTCAAAGTTATGCTGATGATTTTGATAATCTGCAAGTTCTTCGTTGTATTTTTTTGTATAATCATTTGATGGAGAAACTGTTGAGAGTTTACCTATGATAGAAGCATCATCTTTCGTCCTTTGCGGCACTTCGACAGCAGGCAAAATAGCTGGCTCTTCAGCCTTCAACTGGGCTAAGGGGTCAGATTCTTCACTTGTATTTTCAACTTCTGCAACATCCGCAAGATCTCCGCTAATTTCATTCAAGTCTATAACTGGAGCTGATTCGAGCGTGTCTTCTTGTACTTTTTCTTCAAGATCTTTTTTTTCATCGCTGTTACTAAAAAGACCACCAAAAAAGGACTTCTTGTTTCTTTTTTCAGGCATATGTATAGTTTCTCCGATACTATAATCTTGCCTTATTTTACCAGAATTCTTAAGATTATGCAAGAAAATCCGTGTTCTGTCGATTTTTTTGGACAGATTGACACTTGATAATGGCATAAATTTGACGAGTTTCTATTCATTTATGTTATAATAAAGTGATATTTTAGTAGTTTCAAGGTGGGGTTTTACATGATAAATTATCCATTAGGCATTAAGAAAGAGAGAAGTCGAGTTCATCCAGCTCAAGCGAAGTCTTCCTGCAATCCAGTAGAGTTTGGCAAGCGCGGCATGAGTTTCGAATCTGATATTAATGCAACCAATGAATATTATCTTGCACACAATATTGCAGTCGTTCACAAAAAGCCCACACCAGTTCAGATCGTTCATGTTGAATATCCGAAACGCAGTCGAGCAAAGATTACTGAAGCCTATTTTCGGGAAGCTTCAACCACTGATTATTCTGGGGTCTATCAGGGACATTACATTGATTTTGAGGCAAAAGAAACCTCGCAGAAGCAGTCTTTTCCCTTGAAAAATTTTCATAAACACCAAATCGAGCATATGAAGTCTGTGCTCAAGCAAGACGGCATTGCTTTTGTTCTTTTACATTTTTCTGAGCGGCAGGAAACCTATTATCTTTCTTCATCCTTTCTAATCAAATTTTTCGAAGAAAAACATGGCCTTAAGTCGATTCCGCTCGCAGTCATTCAAGAGCAAGGCATTCTGCTTCCTCAAGCGACAATTCCCAGAATCCCTTTTATTGATATTATTCATTCACAGTTAGGCGGTGATTCACATAGCTAAAAAACGGTCGGTAGCCAGTAAAACCTACTCTGGTAAAAAGATAATCAAAAGCCCAAAAAAAGCTGCCAGAAACACGCGTTTTCGTTGGAGACGTCTTTTTAAATGGATTGCAATTCCTGTTTTAACCGTTAGTCTTCTCGCTTTTACCTTTGGCGTTCTTATTTTTGCTTCCTATGCTTCTTCAGCACCAAAGCTCACAATGAGTCAACTTGAATCGCAGCCGAATACTAAGTTCCTGGATCCAGAAGGGAATGTCATTGCAAAGCTTGGGGCAGAGCAGCGTGTTTTGGTGACAACTGATCAGATTCCGATGACTTTAATAGACGCCATCACTTCAATTGAAGATCATCGCTTCTTTAATCATCGAGGCGTTGATCCAGTCCGAATTATGGGATCCGTTCTCCATAATATTCAAAATGATACAACTCAAGGCGGCTCAACCATTACCCAAGAGCTTATCAAGCTCAGTTTCTTCTCAACAAGTGAATCAGATCGCACTTTAAAGCGAAAAGCTCAGGAAGCCTGGATGTCGCTTGAATTAGAGAAAAAAGTCAGCAAAGAAGAGATTCTTACCCTTTACATCAACAAAGTCTTCATGTCCAATAATGTTTACGGGATGCAGACAGCAGCTGAAACCTTCTATGGAAAACCGCTCAGTCAGCTGAGTTTGCCGCAGTTGGCGATGCTCGCTGGGATGCCTCAAGCCCCTAATTATTATGATCCTTATAAAAATCCAGAACAAACAAAAACGAGACGTGATACAGTTTTAAAGGAAATGTATCGTTATGGGAAAATCAGTGAAGATGAAGAAAAGAAAGCCATCAACACGCCTATAAACGAGGGCTTGCAGCCACTCAGTCAAAGCACCACACTTCCTCTGTATCTAAATAGTTTCATTACTGAAGCCATTTTGCAGGTCAAAAATGCGACCGGCAAAGATCCAAGTCGGACGCCGATGACCATTTACACGACCCTGAATAAGGATGCGCAGCAACAGCTGCAGAAGGTTTTTGACACAGGTGATTATGTCGCTTATCCAGAAAATCAGCAAGTGGCAGCCACCATCGTTGATCCGAAAACAGGTGCTGTGATTGCCCAAATGGGGCAACGCAATCAGCCAGCAGATTCACTCTTGGGCAATAATCCTGCAGTCAATACCGATCGTGACTGGGGCTCAACCATGAAGCCGATCACGGATTATGCGCCAGGACTTGACAATGGGACCTTTAAGTCTACAGCTCAAATTTTCGATGATTCTCCATACAAGTATCCTGGAACGAATGACTCATTGTTTGACTATGATCAAGGATATATGGGGAATATTACGATGCGCAAAGCGATCTGGCAATCACGAAATATTCCCGCAGTTAAAGCCCTTGAAAAAGTCGGACTTGACAGCTCTTCTGCTTTTCTAAAGAGCTTAGGCATTCAGTATTACCCACGTGAATTTTATGCCAATGGAATTTCCAGTACAACCCAATCCCCTTTAGGCAATGTAGCAGATCGGAGATATGGCGCAAGCTCTGAGAAGATGGCTTCTGCCTATGCCGCCTTTGCTAATGGTGGTAACTATACCACACCTTACTATGTCACCAAAATAACTTATTCTGATGGCGTCAGTGAGAACTTAACTCCCGAAACCAAGCGTGTCATGAAGCAAGAAACAGCTTATGCAATGACGGATATGCTGAAGGGGGTCATTCCCAACGGTACGAACGGTATTACTTTTCCTCCCAACCGTCTCAAGGGCTTGTTCCAAGCAGGAAAGACGGGTACTTCAAACTATCCGGATGAAGAACTGGGCAGCGTAAAAGCCACAAGTGAATTTATCGTTCCTGATGAAACCTTTGTCGGCTATACCAAAGACTATTCCATCGCTGTGTGGACTGGATATGAAGATCGACTTTATCCTGTACAGGATATTCTTGTCCCTGCCGAGGTTTATACTTCAATGATGCAGTATTTCTATCCAGATACATCAACCAGTACGGATTGGACGATGCCTGATGACGTTAAACGTTATGGTGGTGAGCTTTATCTGTATGACACAAAACCTGCTTATAGTGCACCTCCTAGTACTTCTAGCTCTAGCTCCAGTTCCAGCTCCTCAAGTTCATCTAGCGCTTCAAGCGCTCCAGAAACTCCAGCTGAAAATACGCCTCAAAGTTCAGCTGAAAATACACCTCAAAGTTCAGCTGAAAATGTGCCGCCTGCTGATGGCACCACCACTGTGCCACAATAATAGAAAATACTTTCTCAATCTGCACTGCCGATGAAATCCCTTCTGTTTTCAAAAACTTCTTTTATCGCAAGGCTTGTAAAGGCCGTTCGGGAATTATGAAAACAACGATTGGCAGCTTTCCTCAATGAAAGCTGCTTTGAATCATTCAAAAAGTCCTAAGCAATTTTCTTAGGGCTTTTAAGCTAGGGAGAACTGTTGAAACAACTGAATATTCTCTCAATCTGCTATACTAAGGGCATGTCAATTTTAGTCGTCTTTATTTTTGGAATACTTGGCGGTATTTCACGCATAGGAGTCAATCAGTTGCTGGCAAATTACCATGGCTTTCCGATTGCCACGCTTGCCATCAACTTGATCGGCTGTTTTTTATTTTCTTTTTTTGTGAAAAACTTTTTGGTAAAAAAACAGCTTGGAGAAATTTGGATTCTCGCGGCAGGGACAGGCTTTCTTGGCGCTTTTACGACATTCAGCAGCACCATCCTTGACAGTTATCGTTTAATCGCCTCAGGAAGCTATGTTTCGGCTCTTATTTATGCGCTGATGACAATGTTCGGCGGCTTGGCTATGATAATAATCGGCGTCATAGCGGCTCAGAAGGTGATGAAATAATGACAGTGATATTGATCGGCATTTTTGCAGGACTTGGAGCGGTTACCCGCTATTTATTCGGCAAACTTTCAATGCACTTTGAAAACTGGCAGATTCCCTGGGGAACGCACATTGTCAACATTGCAGGAAGTTTCATGATCGGCTTGTTTTTCGCGATGCATATGAACGAAACGCTGTATCAATATTTGGCGACAGGCTATTGCGGCGGATTAACCACTTTTTCCAGCTTTAATTTCGAACTTTTTGAGCTTATTGATCAAAAAAAATATTGGACATTTATAAAGTATTTTCTGTTAACATACGGAATCGGCTTTATCTCTTTTATTATCGGAATTTTCATCGGCAATGTCATTTTTTGACAGCTGCACAATCGAGTAGAGGGGAGTAAGAACCATTTTCATACTCCGCCCCTCTCACACCACCGTACGTACCGTTCGGTATACGGCGGTTCAATTTATATTACAGTATGAACTTTCAAATAATAAGA